>NZ_QUIB01000012.1:0-110728 GCF_003480025.1 Clostridium sp. AM46-21 | reverse complement strand
GAGAAAATTAATTTTTTTGATTTTCCGACCAAAATATCTACATGTCATACTTCTTTCTATATTCCTATCTGTTAGCTTTATCTAACAATTTTCCACATGTGGAAAATTTAGGCACTTATTATTTCATTTCTCTTGATTGTCAATATTATATTTATATTTCTTAACCAAATCCTAACCGTCCTAGAATTGACAGGTCAAAGCTCTATAAGCTATAACAAATTGAGTCCTTTAATCACCCCTTCTGGTTTACGTTTTATCTAACCAGAAGGGATTTTTAATTTATTCTTTTATAGTCTTTATAATCATCCACTTACCAAAATTTACATCAAACAGTACCATTTATTACATTTATGAACTTTTCTCTTTTATTTCTGATATGGTAATTTTGTCGACAAATCAGGTACCGGAAATTAAGAGGAATTTTTATGCATAATAAGGACACAAACACCACTTCACAGAACTCAAATACCAAACATTCAACGTTCAATATTTATCAGCTTTTTCCACAACGAACGGAAGATGAATGCCTTGCAGAGTTAAAACAATACCCAGAACTTTATTGGACATATAAGAACTGGCCTGATGACTGGAAAAACGTTTTATGGAATTTATGGAAGGCAAAAAAAGTCTGCCACTAACCTATGATCCATTTTTCAAAAAAATTTTCAACCCGGATATATATCCAGAACGATTATCACGACTGATCAGCAGTATTATCGGCACAAATGTAACCGTTAAATATATTCTGTCAAATGAATATAGCATGCTTCCATCAACCTCTCTCCTACTTCTGGATATTATCGTCCAGTTAGAAGACGGTTCTATCGCAAATGTAGAAATACAAAAAAATCCATATACATTTCCCGGTGAGCGAATGTCATGCTATTCCGCCGATCTACTACTTCGCCAATATACACGCGTAAAAAGCAAACTTGGGAAAGATTTCACATATAAGGATATGAGAACTGTTTATACAATTGTTATGTATGAAAAGAGTCCAAACGAATGTCTGAAAGACCGTTTCGCAAATATCTATCTGCATCATGGAAAAACCATTTTTGATACTGATGTAAATCTGAATCTTTTACAGGAATACTATATCGTTAACCTTGACGTATTTAAAAATAGCAAGTATGCTAAAGATATCAACGAGCTAAATGCATGGTTGTCTCTACTAACCACGGACTCTACAGACAACCTTGCCACACTGATATCCAACTATCCATGGATGGAATCTATATGCCAGGATATATCTGAATATCTGTATCGTCCTGAGGAGGTTATTAGTATGTTTTCAAAAGCATTAAAAAAGATGGATGAAAATACTGTTAATTTTATGATTGAACAGATGAAGAAAGCATTGGAAGAAAAAGATGCCACAATATCTGAGAAGGATGCTGAAATTGCTGCATTAAAGGCTAAACTTGCTGCGTTAGAACACTAACGCACGGTTCTTTAGCATAATTATTTTCCAACAATGTGATCATATAAAATAAAGTAATTTCGTTACAACGGATACTACAAAAAAGGGCTGCCGCACTAAGTGATTGGTGCGACAGCCCTTTTTTTCGGCGTCATTGCTCATAATACCATATACACAGCCGTACTGCCTATAATACTGACAAATGTATTCTTTTTCCACACATGAAGGGCGACACAAACTGCGGCTGCGATCAACTTCTTATAGCCGCCGCTTAAGAATTCGGTCGGTACTTCCTTCAGGCAGTATACGATCAGCACAGCCATGATGGCTGCCGGAAGGATTCGTCCGAGATACCGGATTTTTTCGGGGATTTGTTTTCTCTTTCCAAGAATGGTAAATGGGAGCGCCCGCATAAACAAAGTCGCCGCTGCAGACACAAGGATGTAGATCAGTACCTATCGATCATTCATGGGCTTCCACCTTTCTTTCACAAATCAGCAACAGACCTGATACCAGAATCAAAGTTGGAAGAAGGAAATAATCTTTTCCTATTAACAGAAGCAACAGCACACCTCCGATAAACCCGGCAAGTGCTGGCAAATGCACTTTCACACTTCTCCATTGATCGATCGCGATCGTAATAAATAACGCTGTCATACAGAAATCGATCCCCTCTAATTTCACCGGAAGGATCTGACCGAGTATTCCGCCAAGCACAGCACCTACCATCCAGGATATACGACTGAATAATGCCACATAAAACATAATATCAAATCTGCGCTTCCGGTCATTTTCCTTCTCTGCGTTACGATCTCTTATCACCTCAGAAGACAGCATGGAACAATTGACGGCATATGTCTCATCCGTCATTGTATGAACCATATATGGATAACGCTTACCCATTTTCTTGAAATCTTCAACAAATGTCAGTCCGTAAAAGAACTGTCTGCTGTTCATGAACAATGCAGTCAGTGCGATCGTGAGGATCAATGCACCGCTACTTAAGAATGTTACCAGCACAAACTGAAATGCGCCGGTATATACCGTCAGGCTGGTAAACAACGACCAGAACCATGAAAGTCCTGCTTCCTGCATCGTAAGTCCATATGCCATACTGACAAAGAGATAACTTCCGGTGATCGGCAGAGCTTTCACAAATGCCTGTTTTAATACTTCTTTTCTGTCTACAGTCTCCCCAGCCATAATTTTTCTCTGTACTCCTAACTCACATTACAATATCTCTGAAATCTTTTCCAGTACCGCTTCTGCAAGCGCCTTATGTCCATCTTCATCCATGTGCTCCTGATCCCGTTCCGATGGTACGGCATAATCAGAAGCCGCCAGATAATAAAGTCCTTCTTCTTCTGCAATCTGCCGGTAAATCTCCGGCAGCTCTTTGGACACTTGTACAGAATTTTTCCCAAATTCCGGATCAAATCCATCCCAGACCTTCTCGCCCAGTGCGATCGGTGACATCAGAAGGATCTTCGCTGATGGCGCACCATCCCGGATCTGTCGCACCAGTTTACGAATACCCAATCCGATGCTGCCTGCCGTTGCACCATAAAATGTCTTACAATCATTTGTTCCAAGCATTAAAATGATCAAATCCTCCGGCTTATGGGTTTCTAATATGATCGGAAGGAGTTCACTGCCACGTCTGCCCGGACGAAGCGGATCGTCAAATACTGTGGTTCTGCCACACAGACCTTCCTCCTGTACAATATATCCCTTTTCCATCAGTCCGGTTCCTACGATTCCGGTCCATCTGGTATCCCAGTCATAACGTTCTGCCGTTCCCGGCACATAACCATATGTGTTTGAATCACCAAAGCATAATACCTGTCGCATGGCATTTCCTCCTTCTTATATTTTACTAATGCAGTAACGTAATATCATCATGTTTGAACACTTTCGGCATTACTAATCCAGAGGACGCTTCCGCTCGTTTCGTCCTGCAACGGTACTAAGCTGCCGCTTACAGCGCCACCTAAGAACCGGCGGACTCAAATGCCTCTGTCTTGGTAATCCGAAATGTTCAACCTTAATACATTTTTTGTTTCTTTACATTATTATTTTACTATTCCTATTTGGAATGTATGAATTATATAATAAATTCCAACTAAAATACAATACATAAAATTTAGAAGTTGTTATAACTTTCTCTTATAGCCAATTCAAGCATGTTACAACATAGAAATTCCGTAGCGCAAGATTACAATATTATGCAGCAAGCCTATCGACATGTCGGTCCTTAGTGAACTGCCAAAAGCAGTGAACTTAGTACCGTTACATGTAGATAGAGCGAAAGCGCCTTGCGGAATAATGATTATGATCTCGCACTGTTGAATCCCTATGGTTATTCTAATTCAAATGCTCCGGTATAAAGCTGGTAATAGGTTCCTTTCTTTGCGATCAGATCCTCATGTGTACCACGTTCAATGATCGCACCATGATCCAGTACCATGATAACATCCGAATTCTTAACTGTAGACAAACGATGTGCAATGACAAATACGGTTCTGCCTTCCATCAGCCGATCCATTCCCTGCTGAACCATTGCCTCCGTCCTCGTATCAATCGAGGAGGTTGCTTCATCCAGTATCATAACCGGCGGATTGGATACGGCTGCTCTTGCGATTGAGATCAACTGACGCTGTCCCTGTGACAATCCGCTTCCATCTCCGGCAAGCACCGTGTCATATCCATTTGGCAGCATCATAATGAAGTTATGCGCATTTGCAAGCTTGGCGGCTGCAATACATTCCTCATCCGTGGCATTTGGATTTCCATATTTCAGGTTCTCCATAACCGTTCCGGTAAACAGATTGACCTCCTGCAATACGATACCGAGGGATGCCCGCAGATCCTTCTTGCGGATCTTATTAATGTTGATTCCGTCGTACCGGATCTTACCATCGTCTATATCATAGAAACGATTGATCAGATTGGTGATCGTCGTTTTTCCTGCTCCGGTCGCACCTACAAATGCGATCTTCTGACCCGGTTTCGCATAGAGCGTCACATCACGCAGAATCTGTTTGTCCGAATTGTAACTGAAATCCACATGATCCAGAACGATATCGCCCTCTAATTTCTGGTAAGTAAGACTGCCATCCTCATGTGGATGCTTCCATGCCCAGATTCCGGTTCGTTCTTTCACTTCCATCAGCTCACCATTTTCCTCTTTGATATTTGCAAGTGTTACATAACCATTATCCACTTCCGGTTCTTCATCGATCAGCTTAAAGATACGCTCCGCGCCTGCAAGCGCCGTTACGATCGCATTAAACTGATTCGAAAGCTGTGAGATCGGATTGGTAAAGTTCTTCGACAACGTAAGGAAGGATGCGATCATACCAAGAGTGGCTGTATTCGTTCCGACCAGCGTCAGATTCGTTGCACCGGAGATCGCAAGCCATGCACCAACAACCGCAACAACTACATACTGCACATAACCAAGTGCATTCATCATCGGCATCATTCCGCTTGCAT
Organism: Clostridium sp. AM46-21; assembly: GCF_003480025.1. Lineage (NCBI taxonomy): Bacteria > Bacillati > Bacillota > Clostridia > Eubacteriales > Clostridiaceae > Clostridium > Clostridium sp. AM46-21. Next base: position 105,810 of record NZ_QUIB01000012.1, on the reverse strand, counting down.
AACCATTTGCACTGGCTGCTGCCTGCTGCCATTCCTGATTCTTTTTCTGGAAATCTTCTCTGGCTTTCTCTTCGTGGCAGAATACCTTAACAACCTTCTGGCCATTGACCATTTCCTCGATATAACCATCTAATGCACCAAGTGTCTGCTGCTGTTTTATAAAATAAAATCCACTCTTGCCACCGATGACCTTCACCAGCTTCATGATAAAGAACAGCATCACGACAACGATCAGCGTCAGATAAATGCTCTGATATAACATACAGCAGAATACCGCAACAACCGTACAGATCGATGAGATCATCTGTGAAAGGGACTGTGCGATCATCTGGCGGAGCGTATCGGTATCGTTGGTATAGCAGCTCATGATATCTCCGTGTGTATGCGTATCAAAATAACGGATTGGCAGGCTCTGCATCTTCTCGAACATCTCATCTCGTATGGTTTTCAGAGTTCCCTGTGCGATTCCTACCATCAGGTAGTTATAAAACCATGTAGAAAATACACCGATCAGGTAAATAACGCCGACCATGCAAAGTGCCTTGATCAGCCCGGTATAGACCGGATGATCCATTGCAAGGATCGGGGTGATATAATCATCGATCAGTATCTCGATAAACATTGCTGACGCTACACTTGCAAGTGCACTTAAGATAATACAGATAAATACAACAACCAGCGTCTTCTTATATGCTCCGATATAGGACAGCAGCCGTTTGGCTGTATCTTTATTAATCCTGCTGCCCTGCTCTCTGTCGGGTGCGTTCATCTGGTTCTTCTGTTTACTCATCCTGGCCGCCTCCCTTCTGCTGTGATTCATATACTTCTCTGTAGATCGGACTCTTTACGATCAATTCTTCATGTGTACCTACATCCATGATCTTACCATCATCCAACACCACGATCTTATCCGCATGCCGGACAGAAGAAATTCTCTGCGCTATGATAATCTTGGTCGTATCCGGCAGATATTCGGCAAATGCTTTCTGGATTATCGCATCAGTCTTCGTATCAACCGCACTGGTCGAATCATCGAGGATCAATATCTTCGGTTTCTTAAGGAGTGCTCGCGCAATACAAAGACGCTGCTTCTGTCCACCGGAGACATTTGTTCCTCCCTGCTCAATGTAGGTATCATATCCATCCGGCATCGCCTCAATGAATTCATCCGCACAGGCAAGGCGACAGGCTTCTTTTACTTCTTCATCCGTCGCCTGTTCATTTCCCCAGCGGAGGTTCTCTTTTATTGTTCCTGAAAACAGTTCATTCTTCTGAAGAACCATTGCAACCGCATCCCGAAGCACCTGCAGATCATATTTGCGGACATCTATGCCACCAACCATAAGTGTTCCACCTGTCACATCATACAGGCGAGGGATCAACTGGACAAATGAAGACTTTGACGAACCGGTTCCACCGATAATGCCAACGGTCTCACCGGATCGGATCTTAAGATCTGCTCCGTCAATAACTTTCTTATCCGCACGCTTACTGTAAGAGAAATCTACATGATCATACACGAGCGAACCATCTGCAACTGTCTGAACCGGATTCTCCGGATTCTGTATCGTAGTGGTCTCTCCAAGCACCTCAACGATACGTTCCATTGAAGATCTGGATATCATAATCATGACAAATACCATTGATAACATCATAAGTGACGTCAATATCTGCATCGCATATGTGATAAGTGCAGTCAGCTTACCGGTCGTAAGTCCAAGTGCTTCATTATTTCCACTTGCTACGATGGCTTTTGCTCCGATCCATGAAATCGCAATCATACATCCATACATGAAGAACTGCATTAAAGGTGAGTTAAATGCCAGAATCCTCTCTGCCTTTACAAAATCCTTATAGATGTCGCCTGATGCATGCTTGAATTTGCCGATCTCGGCTTCCTGTGAATTAAAGGATTTGACAACCCGCATTCCCTTTACATTTTCCTGAACGATATTGTTTAATCCATCATATTTGTGGAATACCCGTTCGAAGATCGGGTGAACCTTGGCTGCTATAAATATCAGACCGAATCCCATAAACGGAATAACGATCAGGAATATCCATGCCAGCTTTGCATTGATCGTAAAGGAAACGATCACAGAAAAGATCAGCATGATCGGTCCTCTGACTGCGATACGAATGATCATCTGATATGCGTTCTGAATATTCGTTACGTCTGTGGTCAGTCTTGTTACGATAGATGAAGTAGAAAACTTGTCTATGTTAGAAAATGAAAATGTCTGGACATTATCATAGATGTCCTGCCGCAGATTTGCGGAAAATCCTGCTGATGCTTTCGCCCCGAGAATGGCTGCAAGCACACCTGTTAAAAGCTGTAAGACTGCAAGCACAATCAGCCATATTCCATCCTTTACAACAATATTCATCTTTCCACCTTCGATACCAAAATCTAACAGATCAGACATACAAAGCGGAATTAAAATCTCAAATACTACTTCCATTGCTGCACAGAATATCGTAAACAATGTCGGCTTCTTATATTCCCGCAGACTTTTTAATAATTTTTTGATCATACGTCCTCCTTCTTTCTTTATCTGACATTATCATATAATTTTTCAAGCAGCTTTTTCACCTGCGCCGCCTCATCCTCTGAAAAAGAATGAAGCAGTCTCTGTTCCGACGCTCTCCTGCCTTCATACATTTTATGGAGCAGTTTTTCAGCTTCACAGGTGCTGCATACCATCTTATTCCGTTTATTATTCTCATCCAGATAACAGTTCAGATAACCTTTCTTTTCCAGACGATTCACGATGCCGACAACTGTCGGATGCGCCACATCCAGAAATACCTCGATCTCCTTCTGTGTCACCATTCCACCATTCCAATAAACATATTCAAGTACTCGTGCCTGTGAACTGGTCAGATCCACGTCACGCAAATATGCGTCAAATCCGGCCTTCAACTTATCATTGATCCGCTTGATATAATAACCAATATCCTTCTCCGGACCACACGACAGCTTTCGGTCTGTATCCATGTCTTTTTCCTGATTCATTACTGTTTTCTCCTTTTATTTACAGCTATGTATAATATCCCGAAAACGCTCTTACATCGAATGTTATATAGCTATCATATCTTATACATACCATGCATCTCTCGATGTGTAGCACGCTACATTTTATTCCAAAAAAAAGGTTGTGTCAACAACCTTTCCTGCTTTTTATATTAAAAAAACATAAAATCTTTCTCTTATAGTCAGTTATCTAATTATACAAAAAACGCTACAGCACTCAGTCACGGGAATGGCTCCTGTTATAAAATAACATTGCGAGATTTCGTTGTGAACTGTACATTGCCGGTAAATACGAGTGCTTGTCTGAGCCAAAGGCGAGTTAGCACAGAAGTATTTACGAATAGGGCAATGTCCAGAGAACAGAAATCGCAGCACGTTATTTATAACAGGAGCCATCCCCGTGACTGAGTGCTGTAGAGTTTTGAAGCTCTTTTCTATGAATCGCACATCCGGTATCCAACCCCTAATTCATTCGTTATGTAATTCTCCTTACCGGGAACTGCACCGAACTTCTTTCGGATATTCGCCATATTCACCTGCAGCTTCTTCCGGCTTCCCGAATCATTATATCCCCAGATCTCATTGATGATAAAACTGTAGGTCAGCATCTTACCTGCATGCTCGGATAACAACGCTACAATATTATATTCTGTCTGTGTCAGCTTCACTTCATTTCCGGCGATCGTAACCAGTCTTGCATCATAATTGATAACCAGCTCTCCAACCTCGAATCTTCCACCCGGCCGCAATCCATCCTCTGCCCGATGCGTAGCGATACGGAGTGCTGAACGTACCCTTGCTACCAGTTCATTTGAACTGAATGGCTTGGTTACATAATCATTTGCGCCCTCATTGAGTGCCTCTACTTTATCCCTCTCATCAGAACGTGCCGATAAAACGATGATCGGTGTAAATGATGATTGCCGCACTTCCCTTAAAAATGTCATTCCATCCCGATCCGGCAATCCCAGATCCAGAATGACCAGATCAGGGCGATGGGATGCAAACATCATCTGTCCCCCACGACAGGAATATGCGGAAACAGCCTGATATCCATTTGCTTCCATCAGCGCACTGATCAGATTATTAATATGTTCTTCATCTTCAATTATCAATATCTTATATCTGTTATTAATCATTCTCTGTTTCCTCCATATCCAGTGTAAACCGCACAACAGCACCGCCATCCTGCAGATTCTCCGCAGAGATCTCACCACCATGTGCTTTTACGATCGTGGTACATACCGACAACCCGATCCCTGCATTTTTCTTACTGCTGTCAAGTCCTGATTCACCATAAACCAGTTTCCCTGCAAATATATCCTTTACCTTATCAACCGGAATACCACATCCGTTGTCCCGAATCTCAAATACTGCAAAATGCCCACTCGTATATACACGAAGCCCAAGCTTATTCATGCCCTCTGCATGCTGAACTGCATTTTCTAACAGATTCAGGATCAACTGCTCGACTAAGATCGCATCCATCGGAATCATGATCAGTTCATCCGGAATGTCAATCTCAACATTCTGACCTTCATACCGTTTATTGAACTTAACCAGGACAGAATCTAACAGCTCATCCAGCGCGATCGGAATCTTAATGATCTTAACATTTTTTCCATCCAGTCTGGTAATCGATAACATGTTCTCAACCATTCGCGACAGCCATTGTGCATCCTGTTTGATTCCACGAAGCATGCTTTTTTTCTGCTCCTCCGTAAATTCATTCTTATCATCCAACATTGCAGAGCTTGCACCATAAATCGTTGTAAGCGGTGTCCGAAAATCATGGGATACGGATCGGAGCAGGTTTGCCCGCATCTTCTCCTGCTCACTCTCTGCCTTTAACTGTTCCTGACTCTTCAACTTATTTGTAAATCCGCAGGTAATAACTGCAATAGCTATCATGATAACGGCAGAGATCATATTTTCCGGGATCGTAAAATTAATCTTAAAATACGGAAATGTAAATGCATAATTTACCGCCAGAATGCTGATGACAGATGCGACCGCACCATATAAGAAACCATCTGTGATAACGGATACCAGAAATACATCCAACAGAAATATAGAGGGTATCAAAGTCTGATTTCCCCACTCCTTCTGCATAAACAGGGACAACAAAAATCCACATACCAATATCGCCGCTGTAATTAAAAAATTCTTCGTAAAATTCAGGAATCTGTTCATCGCTTTCTCCACTGTATCTTTTTGTAATCTGTTATAACAATCGTATCCATTTCAATCAATTCTGACAATCATTATTATATATTCATATTCTAAACTGTCACAACATATATTGTAGCACGTTTTATGGTTAAGACATGGTAAAAGGCTAAAAAAAGAAGACCTGATACCTGCGTTTCTCGGTACAACTATCAGATCTTCCTTCATCCGTTCCAATGTATGCTTTTCATATTTTGCAACCATAATCTACTGCACTCATTCTGAGTTTCCACAATCTTGCAGCAAGGAGAGCTGATTGGGCTGAAAAATATATGTCCTCTCTGACATAAATGCATATATTATGAACTTTCCCACTCAATAATATATCGGTTTTCGATATATCTATGAAGTTATTATATCAAAACATTTATCAGATACAATAAACCTGTCGTAATCTGCAATGTTTCCGTCGTAATCGACATATTTCTACAAATTCCAGATACGGTTCTCTGCTTATGCAGTCAGATACAGATGAGCTTCTTTCCTGTTATTCCACTGGAATCCCTCATGCCGCTCCATAATAAACTGGATGATCTGCTTATTATTCCGTATCTCCTTTCTGTTGTCTGAATTCATCTCAATACCCTTCATACGAAGTCCGATACCCTTAAGCACAACCTGAATATTTCCATCTGAGGATTCCGATGGTGCGATCTGAATCCGGAGTGTCCGGGGCAGTGACTCTGATACGGAATCCTGTTTATTCTCTCCCTGATCTTCATTCAACAAAATAACATTATGTACCATCCGCTCGATCAGATATCCCATGTCCAGTTCTACATTTGTATCAATCTGAATTTCTTCTGCTGCAACTTCCGGATGAATACCTGCACCCTCACAGGCAGATGTAACATTATTTAATACCAGATTCAGGATTGAAAGATCTGTGTATTTTATATACTCCTTCTGTTTTCCCGGTTTCAGATCTTCCTGTAACTGTCTGATCTGCTCCTGTTCCTTCCGGACATCTCCTGCCAGATCAAGTATATGCACATAATTATACAGATCATGCTTGATATCCCGCAGCCTGTTATAATCCGCCAGAAGCTTCTCATAATCCTCTTTCTGCTGCTTCATCTTTGCTTCCAGAAAACGTATCATTTTTCTTTGATAGCTATTATATACGATCGTATACAGATGATAAGTAGCTATAAAAGCAGATGCCCAGATTCCAAGTCCTATAAACTGTGACATCAGATTAACCTCTTTTACCATAGTCACAAAATATACAACCAACATCATATATCCGGTTCCAACAGCCAGAATCCACACCATGCTTCTGACAAATGATTGTCTCCGGAACTTCCTGTATGGCATAAATGTCCGCATAAACCAGACTTCAATGATCGTTCCTATGCCCTCACGCAAGGCTTCTACTCCAAGCCAGACAAGCAATGCTTTTGCACTGTATAATACCGGTGTATCATTATATGCATATCCAAACAGTTCCTCGATCACTGCTGACATCGTCACCGTAACAAGATCAAATGTCATAATACCCACCATAAATGATACCAAATTTATAACCATGCACTCTTTACGGTATAATACAACGCCTACAAGCATCATCGCAAATCCAAAAATATAAATGATGGCACGAAGCCATGCAGGTGCATCAAGCTGTATACTTGTATTTATTAAAACGCGGAGGAAAAACATATTTAAAATATTCAAGCCCAGATAGATCCGGTCTCTTCTTCCACGATCCATTCCCATATATGCACCCAGATAAATATTAAATTGTAATGCCGTGATCAGGGCTGCTCCGAGCACCTGCAGGAATGTCCATATGTTCATTTTTATCTTCTCGCTTTCTTTATACCATCATCAATATGCGTATATATATTTTGATATTTTTCTTGTTTTATGGCAACCTTTTTATTATAATATTACCAGTTAAGCAAATGTTTTCTACAGTGAAATTACCGGTTACAGGGGGGCTGCCATATATGAAACTCAAACTTCTAATATGTGATGATTCAGATCTACAATTAAAAGAAACAACCAGTTTTGCACATTCCTGTCTGGATGCTTTCGAATCCCTCACTTTCAAAATCGACTCCTGCGAGCCAGAGAAATTAAAAAAATTGCTTGAAACCGATACGATTAATTATGATATTGCAATTTTAGATATCGAAATGGGGGACTTCAACGGTATCGATTTTGCTTCCGAGCTTAATCAATGCTGCCCACAGTGTTCAGTCATCTTTCTCACCAGCCATACCGACTATATATCTGAATCTTACGAAGTCCGTCACATATATTATGTCACAAAGGATTCCATACAAGAATATCTGCCTAAGGCACTGGATAAAGCGGTTCAGCTTGTCATTGAACGAAAGACACGCTTTCTGGACGTTATCTCCAACAGAAAACGGTACACTCTTCCATGCGACACAATCACTCATATTGAACGGCTCAGCCGCGAGATTATTATTTATACTGACAATGGGGAAGCCTATAAAGTGTACGAATCCCTTCAGGCTGTAAGCAAACGACTGCCGTCCTATTTCTCACAATGCCATAGTTCTTTCACGGTCAATCTTAGATATGTAAAAAATTTATCCTCACAGGAAACCGAACTGACCGGCGGCATCAAACTTCCTGTTGGCAGACGCTATGCCAAACCATTCAAAGCCGACTACCTCAAATATATCTCCGAACACGCTATGTTGTAAATTACAAGCACACAAACCATGGCTGTTCTGTATGCCTTTTACAACATAATCGCTACTTCAAAGGCATCACCCTTGTCCGTGAACTCGACCGTTCCATCGTACCTGGCAACAATCTGCCTGATAATACGAACACCTCTGCCGTGGTTTTCTGCATCCAACTTCGTTGTATGGAACTGATTCTCCATAACGGCGCTCTCCGTTCTTTTGGAATTTTTAACAGTGATAAAGAAGTTACTCCCACGATTCAATATCGATACATGTATGAATCTTTTATTTTCCCCATTTGCATCCTGCACCGGCACACACTCGGCTGCTTCGATCGCATTGTCTAACAGATTGGCAAACAGACGAATCTTATCGACATCCTCCATACGAATCTCCGGTAACCCGGTTGGAATATTATAAGTAAATGCAATCTGCTTCTTTCTTGCAAGATCCCGCTTATCTGAGACCGCACAGTCAAGGATTGTGTCATTTGTCACAATCATCTGCCTGATCTCCTCAATCTCCTTCTTCTTTTTTTCTATGTACTCTTCGGTGTCTTTCTGCTCCCGGATCATTTCATTGATCTCGTTTGAAATCTCATATATCTTTTTGCTGGTGTCTTCTATACTCTTCATATGCGTATATGAAGATTGGATACTTTCTACAAACTGTTGTCTTTTTTTCTTCAGATTTCTTGCTGAAATGATATTGTAGATCAGTGATCCTATAAGCACAATAACTACTGCTACTATGATCATCCAGTTTTTCTCGTTCATCTGTGGCATATTTATCCTCTGGTCAAACATATTTTTTCATATATTCTGTTATCTGAATTCTCCAAAAAACACTATAAATTTTAGTATATCTATTATTTCTTTCCTGTCAATAATATTTTTATCTCTAGTTTTCTGTTTCAGATAACACCCAGACTGTGTTTTTCTCTTTCTATAAAAATTGTATAAACAGGTTGACTCTTTTTATTTTAAAGCTATAATAGTTCTAAAAAGAACTTAATTAAGAAATGAGGAATATATATGATCCTACAATCACCATCCAATATTTTTGATATGACAAAAAGCCTGATGAAGCTTCAGGAAAAATATCTTGAAAGCATCCGGATAGACTATAAGCTTTCACGGATTGAAGTTATCATCATTACTTTTTTACACAATAATCCGGTACATGATACTGCCAGAGATATCGTAGAGTTTCGTATGCTACAGCGCGGAAATGTATCCACAGCCATTGATTCTCTCGCCGACAAAGGCTATCTGACCAGACATCCGGATACAAATGATAAACGGATCATTCATCTGAAGCTCTCCGATCGATCAATTCCTGTTGTACATGCGATTGAGAAAAAGCAGGACGAACTGATCTCCTGCATCTTTGAAGGTTTTTCAGATGACGAAAAGAAGAATTTTGCATCCTATAACAAGCGTTTGTATGACAACGTATTATCACATTTAAAATAATATGGTCACAATACTACTGCTTGAATACCGGGCTGTTCGTACAATACTATATTCAGGCAGGCTCATATTGCAATTAACTTTTATACAATATAAAACATCAATCAAAGGAACGAGGAATATACATGAAGAAACAAAGACAAGCCTACAGCATGACCGATTCTCCAAACAACACATCAAAAGCTTCACCACCAACCGGCGGAGAATCCATATCGAAAAACATCAGGGACAATCAACCGAATCGGATTGCACACAACTCAGGCTCATCCGACCGGGAATTTCTGGCAAAAGAACCGATCGGTAAATTACTGGCAAAGCTCGCACTTCCTACAGTCGCCGCACAGATGATCAATATGCTGTATAACATCGTTGATCGTATTTACATCGGTCATATTCCACAAAACGGTTCACTGGCACTTACCGGTGTCGGTGTCTGTATGCCCCTTATCATGATCATCTCCGCTTTCGCGGCTCTGGTCGGAAATGGCGGTGCTCCACGGGCTACCATCTATATGGGCAAAAATAAAAAAGACGATGCCGAGAAAATCCTCGGTAACTGTTTTACCATGCAGATCATCTTATCCGTTATACTGACTGCTGTTCTTCTGATCTGGAATCGCGACCTGCTTCTGGCATTCGGTGCAAGTAAGAATACCATTAACTATGCAACCTCATATATGAATATCTACGCAATCGGCACAATCTTTGTACAGCTCACTCTGGGTATGAATGCATTTATCACTGCACAGGGCTTCGCCAAAGAAGGTATGTTGTCCGTACTGATCGGTGCGATCGCGAATATTATCTTAGACCCGATCTTTATCTTTGCGCTTCATATGGGGGTAAAAGGCGCGGCCCTTGCAACAATCATTTCTCAGGGTTGTTCCTGCATCTGGGTCTTAAGCTTCCTCTTCGGCAAGCGGACAACTCTCCGCATCCGTGTGAAAAACCTCGGTTTGCAGGCCTCCTATATCCTGCCATGTCTGGCACTCGGTTCTGCCGTCTTTATCATGCAGGGAAGTGAAAGTATCATATCCGTGTGCTTCAACTCCTCCCTTCTGAAATATGGCGGAGATATGGCCGTCGGTGCTATGACGATCCTTACCAGCGTCATGCAGTTCGCCATGCTCCCACTTCAGGGACTTGGCCAGGGTGCTCAGCCGATCATCAGTTATAACTATGGTGCAAAAAATGCATCCAGAGTAAAGGATGCATTCAAACTTCTGCTGAGGTCAGCCTGACATATTCTGTTTTATTATGGCTTTGCATTATGTGTTTCCCTCAGGTTTTTGCATCCATCTTTACCCCGGATACTGCTCTGATCGAGTTTACTAAAGTTGCACTTAGATACTACCTCGCGGTTATGTTCTTATTTGGAGTCCAGATCTCCTGCCAAATGACATTCAATGCCCTCGGTAACGCTCCGGCATCCATCATCGTTGCGATCATGCGTAAATTCGTCCTGCTGATCCCACTGATCTTCATTATGCCACATATCTACACCGCAGATAAGACAATGGCTGTCTACATGGCAGAACCGATCGCAGACCTGATCGCCGTAACCTTCACCGCCATCCTGTTCTTCTTCCAGTTCAGAAAGGCACTACGGGAGATTGAATAAATTAATTAATAATCCTATCCGGTCGTTTATATTTTTTATCGAGCTTTTTCATGCTTTAATTCAGGCAACACCGTGGCACACATTGTAAAGAAGCTGGCACATCCGCCGATCAGATTCGAGATTGGCTCTGCCCAGAATACACCATCCACTCCAAGATTTCCGATTTTCGGAAGCAGAATGGTAAGCGGCACTACGATAAACGCCTTTCGAAGCAGAGAAAAGAAGGTAGCCTTTTTCGCCTTTCCAAGCGCAAGGAACACACTCTGTCCGGTAAACTGCAATGCCATAAAACAAAATCCGAAGAAATATATATGTAATGCCGGAACCCCTTTTGCGATCAGTTCCGGTGAATGATTAAATATACGGATAAACGGCTCCGGGAACAATCTGAGAGTGCCCCATGCCGCAAAAGTATAGGTTACGCATAATATAGTCAGGAAACGGATGGCTTTCCGTACCTTCTCATATGCCCCTTCTCCATAATTAAAGCTCATGACCGGAGATGCACCATTTGTAATACCCATAACCGGAAGTGTACAGATATCCCGCACGGAATTCAACACGGTCATAACGCCCACATAGATATCCCCGCCATAGATCTGAAGTGTCGCATTACATACAACCTGTACCAGACTGTTTGTAAATGCCATGATAAAGCTGGACACTCCCAGACTGATGATCCGCAAAACCCGCTTCCACCGCAGCCACATACAGCTCCATTTCAAATGAAGCACTGCCCGTTTTCCGGTCAGGAATACAAGAACCCATACTGTCGAGCAAAACTGAGAAATGATCGTCGCAATAGCCGCTCCTCTTACTCCCAGATTTAAAACAAAGATAAATATAGGATCCAGTATTATATTTAAAACTGCTCCGATCAGAACCGATATCATCCCTGTATTTCCAAAGCCCTGACTGTTAATAAACGGATTCATTCCTACCGATACCATGACAAATACCGTTCCCAGCAGATAGATCCGAATATAGGAGCCTGCATATGGGAATGTATCATCACTTGCGCCAAACAGATAAAGAATCGGCTTATAAAAGATCAGCCCGATAATCGTCAATACAATTCCTGTTCCGATCAATAAAGTAAAAGCATTTCCCATCAGATGCTCCGCTTCCTTATCATTACCCTTGCCACGTTCCATGGAACAAAGCGGTGCACCTCCATTTCCATACAGATAGGTAAAGGCTGTGATCAGTGAAATGATCGGAAAGCACAGACCTACCCCTGTCAGTGCAGTTGTACCGACTTCCGGGATCCGTCCGATGTAGATCCTGTCAACCACGTTATATAAAAGATTAAGTAGCTGTGCCAGAATCATTGGTACAGCTACTTCTATAATATTTCTATATACATTTCCACTTGAGAAATCTGTCTGATGTGCCTGCAATACCGTCTTCCTCTTTCAAAATAACATATAATATGATCCATTCCTACTTTCAAAAGCATTCTCTGTCAGAAAATGCTTTTCAGAACTGTCTTTTATATTATATTCTTTTTTGAAGTGAAGTCAAATAACACTTATCCTCTATGCGTGATAAAGGTTGACCGCCTTTTCGATCAGTGCCAGTTCCTCTTCTTCCATCTCGGTTGTTCTCTGCTTCTCAGCAGCCTTCAGATTACTGAGTATCTGTTCCGGCTTCGATGCACCGATCAAAACGGTTGTAACCTCCGGTTTGTTCAGCAGCCATGCAATCGCAAGCTCTGACAAGCTCATATTATAGCCTGCTGCAATATCATTTAACTCTGTCAGAAGCGGACGCATCGATACGACCTGATCCTCATGAAGGAACCGTCCATCTCTTGCCACCCGGCTATCCTTTGGAATATTCTGCAGATATTTATCAGTTAACATACCCTGTGCCAGTGGAGAAAAGCAGATCAGTCCTCTTCCGGATGCATATGTCTGCTTCAGCAATCCGTTCTTCTCAACTGTCCGATCCAGAATACTGTAACGATTCTGGTTGATGATAAACGGACAATGCAGTTCATCCAGAATCCGTTCTGCCTTTGCCATCGTCGGACCGTCATAATTCGACAGACCTACATATAAAGCCTTACCGCTTCTTACGATCTGTGCAAGCGCTTCCATCGTTTCTTCTAACGGTGTGTTCGGGTCCATGCGATGGTGATAGAAGATATCTACATATGGAAGTCCCATTCTCTTTAAGCTCTGATCCAGACTCGCAATCAGGTATTTGCGGCTGCCCCAGTTGCCATAAGGACCTTCCCACATATCAAATCCTGCTTTTGTACTGATCACCATCTCGTCTCTGTAAGCACTCATTTCTTCCCGGAGGATTCTGCCGAAATTTTCCTCTGCGCTACCATATACCGGACCGTAATTATTTGCCAGATCGAAATGTGTGATTCCGTGATCAAATGCGGTAAAGCACATCTGTTTCATATTCTCATAATTATCTACACTACCGAAATTATGCCATAAACCAAGTGCGATCGGAGGAAGCATCAGACCACTTTTACCGCAATGGCGGTAAAAATCCGTTCCTTCTGTCTCTGTATATCTGGTCTTTGAAGCTGTATATTCTGCCATATAAACGAACCCCTTTCTATCTTAAACAAACAGGCAATTGTATCTTCTCTATGCCCTGTATTCCGGCACGTTTACAATTGCCTGTCTGTTACTTATTTACTGAATATTTTCATTATGCACCATAGCCATCCGGATTCATGCTCTGCCATCTCCATGAATCTGCGCACATCTCATCGATTCCGTATTCTGCTTCCCAGCCAAGTTCTTTCTTAGCAAGAGTTGCATCAGAATAACAGGTTGCGATATCACCTGCACGACGAGGCTTGATCTCATAAGGGATTTTCTTACCGCACGCCTTCTCAAATGCCTTAACAACATCTAAAACGCTGTATCCTTTTCCTGTACCCAGATTGTAAATCTTTACACCCGGATTCTCTTTGATCTTATTGATCGCTTTTACATGACCCTTGGCAAGATCTACAACATGAATGTAATCTCTGACACCTGTTCCGTCCGGTGTATCATAGTCATCGCCGAATACACCAAGACAAGGAAGCTTTCCTACCGCTACCTGTGCTACATAAGGAAGCAGGTTGTTTGGAATACCCTTTGGATCTTCTCCGATCAGTCCACTCTTATGTGCTCCGATTGGATTGAAGTAACGAAGCAGGATTACATTCCATTCCGGATCTGCTGTGTGGATATCTGTCAGGATCTGCTCAAGCATATGCTTGGTCCAGCCGTAAGGATTTGTGCAGACACCCTTTGGACATTCCTCTGTGATCGGAATAAATGCAGGATTGCCATATACGGTTGCAGATGATGAAAAAATAATGTTCTTGCATCCATTCTCGCGCATTGCCTTGCAAAGTGTTAATGTACCCGCAATGTTATTCTCATAATATTCGAGTGGCTTACGAACAGATTCACCAACTGCCTTTAAGCCTGCAAAATGAATTACTGTATCCGGCTTTTCTTTTGCAAAGATTTCATTCATTGCATCCAGATCACGGATATCCTTCTCATAAAATGTTACATCTTTTCCTGTTATCTCTTTTATTCTTCCAATTACTTTCGGACTCGCATTATACAGATTGTCAACAACTACTACATCATATCCTGCTTCTAATAATTCAACGCAGGTATGACTTCCAATATAACCAGCACCACCTGTTACTAAAATCTTCATATCATAATCCTCCTGTAAAATAAATTCTTAACCTTCGGTTATCACAACATTTATCGGTACCGGATTCTCTGTTACGATAACCACTATCATCATTATACACGAGAATAAAAACTAATCAATAGTTTTTGCTAAATTTTTACTAAAAGTTAGTAAATTTTATTCTTTTTTGTTTACTGCATGAATTCTACCGCATGCTTCCGCTTCCATATCGGCATCAGATTCCGCTGGCAGGTTGGATTCTTCCGCTGTTCAATCCCGATCGTATGAAAGAAGGTCTTCCAGAGTTCGGTATATTCATCCTTCAATAATTCCGTCCGTCGGAGCGTCTTTATTTCCTCATCGGACAACTCCCGCAAATACATCTTCTGAGCCTTTTCCTTCATATATCGGTTCTGTTCTGAAATCTCTCTTTCTCTATCTGCCTGCTGTCCTGAGTAATGTTTTCCCGGATGGATCACCGCATACTTCCGGTTATCATCAAGGATCATAAAATATTCGTCCGGCATCCGGTCTGCAAAATGCTCTGCCACCTGATAGATCACATCATGCTTCGGTTCCAGATGACAGACATACACCTTATTATCAATCGAATTGAATCTGGCAAATTCCCGAAAATGATGAATTTCATTTCCAACTGCCCGCCGAATCTCCAGCATCCGGCTGACCGGAGGCTCTGCAAGCATCCCGATCACCCTTGGTCCTACCTGAAATCCGATCCGCAAAAACCGGTAGATATCGTCCAGTACATCATCTTCCATCAGACAGGCATAATACACATCGATATATGCCTGCATCCCGATCTTATTTCGAACGGAACGCAGAACCTTTTCCGTCTTTTCTGCATCGGCATCCACATGGACATACTCGTCAAATAAAGTTGCCTGCACGATCGGCTCTGTCCGTAACCGCACCCTATCATGTCCGACCCGGAGTGCATAGACCCATGCATCATAGATGCAGGTCATCATATCTTCTAATTGATGTTTACAGGTAAATATCCTCATATTTACATTCTCCCATCTATATCCTCATCTATCTATAAAATCTATCCTGACAATATTTCTTCATACAATCGTCTATTCTTAAATAGGATTTTACATTTATTCACAAATCAATTCGGAACTCCAAATACTCCCTGAGCATCAAAAAAGGATAACTGCTTATATTCTTCTTCCTTATGCTCTACCTGCCAGTTTTCTTTTGCATGCTCGCCTATCAGTTGTCTGGTAATATACTGCTCTTCGATCGGTATCTTATACATCATCCGTCCTCCACAGGTAATAAAATAATGCGCCCGTTTCAACACCACGCCCATCTTCTTCAGATGGTCAAATTCCAGATGTCCGTACCGTCTCGCCTTTACGATCCTGCCTGCTGATTTCGGTCCTATCCCCGGCACCCGGAGCAGCGTATCATAAGAAGCTGTCTGCACTTCGATCGGGAACTGTTCCAGATGCCGGATCGCCCAGTCGCATTTCGGATCCATCCGGACATTAAAATTCGGTCGCTCCTCCGACAACAATTCATCTGCCTGAAATCCGTAAAACCGCAGCAGCCAGTCTGCCTGATACAGTCGGTGTTCTCTCAGAAGCGGAACCGGAGTCGCAAGAGACGGAAGTGCCGAGTCCTCATTTACCGGAATATAGGCGGAATAAAAGACACGTTTCAGATCATAGTTCTGGTATAACTTCTGTGTCGTCTGAACCAGCGTATAGTCGCTCTCATCGGATGCCCCAATGATCATCTGTGTACTCTGACCTGCCGGTGCAAATGCCCGTGGCTTCCATGTATCCTGAGTTGCCGGAGCAAAGGAAGCAGCTTTCTTCCAAAGAGAGCCGCCTCCATTACTCTGTGCTCCGGTCAGCCGTAACTGTTCTTTCCCGAATATACTTCCCGGCAGGTAACGATTCCCCAGACTGCGTTCCATTCTTGCATCTTTCCCTATCAGGGTTCTTGTCTCTGCGATCGTATCACGCACCTTCCCCATCGGAGTCATGATCGTCTGGAAGCTCTTATTCGGAGCAAGCTTCTTCAGGCTCTCCGCAGTCGGCAGCTCCAGATTCACACTGATGCGGTCGGCCAGAAATCCGGCAGCCGCAAGCAGTTCATCCGGCGCACCCGGAATCGTCTTTACATGAATATATCCGTTGAACCTGTATTTTGTACGAAGGAGCTGTAAAGTTATACAGATCTGCTCCATCGTGTATGCCGGATCACGGATCACACCGGAGCTTAAGAACAGCCCTTCTATATAATTTCTTTTATAAAATTCGATCGTCAGTTCACAGATCTCCTCCGGCGTAAAAGTGGCACGCTTGACATCATTCGATACTCGGTTCACGCAATACTTACAGTCATAAATACAATGATTCGTCATCAGAATCTTGAGCAGAGAGATACAGCGCCCGTCTGATGCAAAGCTGTGACAGATTCCGCAGGATTGTGCATTTCCGAGCATTCCTTCCTTTCCTTTTCGATCCACACCGCTGGATGTACATGCCACATCATACTTCGCCGCATCCGCCAGTATATGTAATTTTTCCTGTATAGTTTTATTCGCTTGTATTTCGAACATATGTTTATTATAAGAACTTACGTTCGATTTTTCAAGTGGAAATTTTTGTTTTTTTACATACGAAAAAGGCTTCCTGAAAGGATCCATGCAGCTAAATCAAACTGGTAATTGTTTCATATTGTGAAAATGTTACAGAATTGTTACAATCCCATTGTACTCGATCGATACATTTATAAATTACAACAGGAGGATTTTATTATGTGTATTAATTATAACTGTTCAGATCTTTGGAATATGATCTGCAAGTACCTTGGTTTAGGCTGTTAATTTTAAAGCTGAAAAGCCATTGGATAAAAAAATAGCAGTATCCATTATTTCACAAGACATCTCCTTGCTACATAATGATACTGCTGTTCTTTTATTTTACACTTTTAATTATTTCTTCTTATTCTTCAAGTCTGTCACCAGAATCATTGCTGCGCCGGCTACCATAACGATCGCGCCGATCAGCAGGAAGACGGTTCCATAGCCAAGACTATAGACTATATCGCCATTGGCATTATTCTTGATCTGTACCAGTGTATTGACCAGATCGATCATGATCACAGCCAGAGTCAGGATCGCTGTAAGTAACGTCCATTTTCTTGCATTTTTAAATACCATTATAATACTTGTGATCAATGCAAAAAATATAACAAGGATTCCGTCTCCACTCAGGAAATTGACGGATTCTGTTGTTCCATCCACAGTCGCCTGAACGAACGGCTGGAAGTTTGCCCATATCAGAAGCATCGCCATAAGTCCGATCAGAACTCTTCCGATTGCGACAGGTTTCGGTGTCTCCATCTTCTCATTTGCTACATTTGAAAACCGTTTGGAGATTCCGCCATAGGTCTTACTGTAATCCATAATGGATAAATCTTTCTCTCTGTGCTCTCCACTGCCGGAGGTTGTCTGCACAGAATCTTTCTCATTCTGTTCTGCCATAAAAAACTCCTTTAATTACTGCTCCCGGAAAATGATATTTCCTGTCGCTGCATCCATCTCGTCTACAATTGCAAGGGATTCCAGATGATATCCCAGATTCCGGATGATCTGTCCGCCGGTCTGGAAGCCTTTTTCGATTACGATACCGATTCCCGCAACATTTGCACCGGCTGATGTCACGATAGATATCAATCCCTGAAGCGCACAGCCATTTGCGAGGAAGTCATCAATGATCAGAACATTGTCATCCGGATTCAAGAATTTCTTTGACACGATAACCTGATTCTTACATTTGTGGGTAAAGGATTCTACCTCTGCCACATATACTTCACCTTCTATATTGATGCTTTTTGATTTCTTCGCAAAGATAACAGGCACATCAAACTGTCGCGCTGCCACACATGCGATCCCGATTCCGGATGCCTCAATCGTGAGGATCTTATTGATCGGCGTTCCTTCAAAACGCTTCTTAAATTCTTCACCGATCTGGTCAAATAACCGGATGTCCATCTGGTGATTCAAAAAGCTGTCAACCTTTAATACATTTCCTTCTTTTACAATTCCGTCTTTTACAATTCTTTCTTCTAAGAAATTCAACTGTAGTTCCTCCTTGAGATTGCTTTCGTCCTTAACAAACAATTAGTACAATCATACATCATTTCTCGACGAGATTCTACTGGAAATGTATTTTTTTATGATTCGGATTATTTACGCCTACCAGTCTGATCCCATTTTGCTGAGTGCTGATGCAATACTATCAATTCCAAGCACGATCAGATACAGTCCGATCAGATAACCGAATGCGACAACTGCCATAATCGGTTCTATCAGAAGCATAACTCCGATCACGATACCGATGATATTCAACAACAGGGATACAAGTCCAAAGCTGTTACCTGCAAAATACCGTACAGTGCTGATATGGGACAGTCTGGATATACTGTGCATAATGATCCAGAGTGCAAAGAGCCAGATCACTAACCGTTGTGCGGCTCCCGGACAGAGGATCAGCATCATACCAAGCAGGGTACTTAAGATGCCGGAGGTCAGGGATACTGTCGGTACAACTCCCATATGCCGCTCCATCTTTACATAGAATATAATATCTGCTATACCGCTGACTGCTGCCACGATTCCGTAACAGATGACAATACTGTTCAACATACTTTCAGGACGGATCATCGTAAAGATGCCAAGTATAGTGAGTATAATTCCAAGTATCAGCTCCATCCAGCCAAATCCTGTTCGTTTCCTCATAATTCTCACCTCTTATCCTGTAAAATGCTCATAAATTCGTCTCCTGTGATCGTCTCTCTCTCATATAAAAAGGCTGCCAGTTCATCCAGCTTTTCCCGGTTCTCCTCTAAGATCTTACGTGCTTTTTCATGCTGAACCTTCACCAGTTCTACAACCTTGCGGTCGATCTCCCTCTGGGTTTCCGGTGAACAGGTAAGGGATGTATCCCCGCCAAGATACTGATTATTTCTCGCTTCCATCGCAACCATATCAAAGTCACCATTCATTCCATACTGGGTGATCATTGCCCGTGCGATCTTCGTTGCCTGCTCGATATCATTCGATGCTCCGGTCGTAACCTCACCGAATACCACTTCCTCTGCTGCACGTCCACCGGTAAAGGTTGCAATCTTATTTTCCAGTTCTTCTTTTGTCAGCAGATATCTGTCTCCCTGCTCCACCTGCATGGTATAGCCGAGCGCACCTGAAGTTCTCGGAATGATCGTGATCTTCTGTACCGGTGCTGAGTGCGACTGCATGGCCGCTACGAGCGCATGTCCGATCTCATGATAGGCAACCACATGCTTTTCTTTATCTGATAAAACAGCATTCTTCTTCTGATATCCTGCGATAACTACTTCTACACTTTCTTCAAGATCTGCTTCTGTAACGATCGTTCTGCCTGCCCGTACTGTTCGAAGAGCTGCTTCATTTACGATATTTGCCAACTCTGCACCGGAAGCTCCTGCTGCCATTCTTGCGATCGTATGGAAATCCACATCATCCGAAACCTTGATCTTTCTGGCATGTACCTGAAGGATTGCTTCCCTTCCTTTCAGATCAGGAAGTTCAACCGGGACTCTACGGTCGAATCGACCCGGACGGGTAAGTGCAGGATCAAGCGATTCCGGTCGGTTTGTTGCCGCCAGAATGATAACGCCGTTGTTTCCTTCAAAACCATCCATCTCAGTCAGGAGCTGATTCAATGTCTGTTCTCTTTCATCATTTCCTCCGATCTGTCCGTCACGTTTCTTACCAATTGCATCGATCTCATCGATAAATACGATACATGGGGCTTTCTCCTTTGCCTGCTTGAACAGATCTCTGACCTTGGAGGCACCCATACCTACAAACATTTCTACAAATTCCGAACCGGACATCGAGAAGAACGGTACATTGGACTCTCCCGCAACTGCTTTTGCAAGCATTGTTTTACCGGTTCCCGGAGGACCTACTAACAGGACACCCTTTGGCATCGAAGCACCGACATCCGTATATTTCGCAGGGTTGTGCAGATAATCAACGATCTCTGCCAGATTCTCTTTTGCTTCATCCTCTCCTGCGACATCCGAGAAACGGATACCATTTGTCGACTGCACATATACCTTGGCATTGCTCTTGCCCATTCCAAAGGACATCGCATTCTTACCGCCCGCCTGTTCGATCAGCTTCTTACTGAAATACTGGCCCAGTCCGATGAATATAATAATCGGAAGAAGAAATCTCAACAGGAAATTCCAGACCGGTGATACCGTTTCATCAACATTCTTTGAAAATACCGCTCCGGCATCGTATAACCGTTCCGTCAGTCCCGGATCATCCATAGCTCCGGTCTTATAGTATGTGTTCTTATCCTTGTCTGTGAAGATGATCTCGGAATCATCCACCTCTACTTCGCCAATATTTTTCTCATTGATCATCTTCATAAATGTTCCGTAATCTACTTCCTTGACCTGTATCTTCATCAGAAGCGGATAAATAAACATATTAAAAACCAGAAGAACGACCAGCACGATCCCATAATAGAAGATCAACGGCTTCTTGGGTGATTTTACTTCTTTCATATGTCTCCTCTCTTTCCGGCAGGTACCTGTAATTTCTACATATATGTACTGCCTTTTCCTGTATTATTTCTGAGTTTCGCAAATTATCGCAGCAATCGCCGCTGACCTGTGTTGACACAGCTTTTGGTATTGGTTATACAGGCAAAAGTCTGTTAGCACTCATGTCGCAAGAGTGCTAAGTTTCTTTTAGAACAATATAGCCAGAAAAAAAGGAAATGTCAATCTCTTTTATAAAGATTTCACATTTCCTTTACAGCTTTTTATTTTCTATTATTTTGATACATCAATTATAAATTCCGGCGTTCCCATTGCTCCTGCGCCCAGCTCATATTTATTAAAAAATACCACAACCTGATCCTTGTCATTGATATAAAACTGTGTATCTTCATTGATCAGATCTTCCAGATCTAAATCTTCCCAGAGATAGAATTTCTTTTCGTCGTCCCAGGTATTGATCTGCCTCTGAACCTCATCGGCTATGATCTTCTTATAATTGCTGCCAAACCATTCTTTTAATGTAATATCCTTTCCTGTATCCAGATCAATGTTATAATAGAACATCTGGTAATAACCGGTTGCCCGGGTCTCATTTTCACTGATCACAAAGGATACATAATGTTCATCCAGACATTTGACCTCATAGTCAATGACGATATCATATGGAATAAAGTTCTTCGGATCTCCCCCGGTTAATATATAAGCATTATACTCTTCTTCCGCACGCTTCTTACTTGCTTCCACTTCCTGGTTGATCATCTTTGCTATCTCACGATTCACACGCTTTTCCAGTTCGGAATTTCCGGTATTATTCAACTGCGGAACTTTCACATTTACATATTTGGCTTCATCCGCATATTCATATTCCCGGAAGGTAAATACCTGACACACAGAACCGATAAACGGCGTATCGGCAGCTGCCTTTGCAAACGTCGGCGATACATTCAGCAGAACCACAAATATCAAAAATGTTGCAGCTACGGCCTCTCCTGCATAACGCAGTATATGTTTCTTCCGTCTCGTATATATATTAACAGGCTTCTGATCCGACATCCCTGTGCTCTCTGTCGTCAGTCCTTCTTCTATCGCATCCTGAACTATGGAATTCAATTGTTCCGGGATTTTTATATTTTCATATTCCTCTTTATTAAACTTCATCATAAACCTCCAAATCCAGCTTTAAGAGTTTCAAAGCCTTATACAACCTTGATTTTACTGTGTTGATATTATCTCCTGTAACCTCTGCGATCTTGTCAAATGGCATATCTTCAAAAAAACGCAGAAGAACGACTGTTTTCAATTTTGCCGGAAGCCGATCCATAGAATGATACAGATCGACATATTCCTCCTGCTTTCCCGTTCTGTCTGTACTGTCTTCAAGTGAATCATCCTCCTGCAGATAGACAACCTTTTTTTGTCTTCGCAAAGCCATCAGACATTCATTGATCAGTATACGATACGCCCATGTTTCAAAGTATTCCGGACTTTTTACCTGGCTCCGGTTCTGCAGTATCTTAACAACCGCATCATGAACCGCATCTAAAGCATCCTGTTCATTCTTCATATAGCTAAATGCCATCCGATAAAACTTCTCCTGATTATCCTCAATAAATCGTATCACCACAGTTGACCGGATTCCCGTATCTTGTGATTCCTGCTTTTTATAACCGGCACGTTCATTCTGATATTTCGTTTTTCTTAAAATACTACGCTCATTCACGTTCTGTTCCCTCTGTTAATATTTTTATTTATCCAGTGTATGTTCCTCCAGATATGTGAGCCATTTTTCACAATATTTCTTATTCAGATGAATTCCATCTGTGGCCGCATCATCCGGCAGAACTCCATCTGTTGATACCGCTTCCTGCACATTCACAAATGTAGCACCTTCATCCGCTGCAAGCTGCTCTAATCGTTTATTATATTCCGCGATCTTATCATTTCTGACATATCCGCCGGAATCCGATACCGCTTTACTTACCGGAAGTACCGACTGAATAAATATCTTTGCAGATGGATTTTGTGCCTTAATATCATCAATGATCTGCTTGTAATCTGAGATAAATATATCATTACTGATCCAGCCTGTCTCATTGATTCCAAACATTAAATATACACGATTATATCTTGTTCTGGCAAGTGCCTCCATCACTGACCGGTCTTCATCGTCCTGATGGATTACTTTTGCGGTATATGCGCTTGCAACAGTTAATCCCTTGTGTACATATGCGGTTGTCTGTATACCGGTTTGTAACACGAAGCCTTCCGTTCTGGAATCTCCGACAAATACCGCATCCGAAAAATCATTTGATTTGTCATCGCTCTTTAAATCCATGTTTTTTACTGATCCTGTTGTAGTATCATCTCCCCGGCCTGTCAGCAATGTCTCTTTCACATTACCGGTTCCGGAACTCTCTGTCGTACTTGTCTCTGTCGTACTTACCTCTGTTGTCACAGGCTCCTGCGTTGATCCTTCTACAATCGGTCTGTCTTTCGCCATATGTATAAACCGAATACTGATGCAGAACGCAAACAGAAGCATTGCTGCTGCCGTTCCACGCATAAATATCTGCTGTCTTCTTCTCCTTCTCTTTCTCTTTTGCTGCATTAAGAACATCTTTCTTCTTTTTTGTAATCTGACTCTATTCCTATTCTGACGCATTATCCGTTCCTCCTTATCTATCTCAAAAGTATTTCTTACTTTGTTTTCTATTATTTAGATGTTTAAGGATGAGAAAAAGTTGATACAAATTTATATTTTTTGAAAAAATTTTGATTTGACGAAATTTTAATCTGAAGTTCCTTGCTTTATGCAATAAGACTTTCCATAAAGAAAAAAACATCCGATCGGTTAACGACATATTCATATCTGTTATCCGATTAGATGTTTTTTGTTTATCTATTATTTTTACTTATCTGTTATTTTTATTATGCTTCTTCCCTTGCTTCCAGATCAAAATGCTCCCTGACCAGCTTCACAACTACACCGGAAAGCAAGAATACTGCGATCAGGTTTGGTATCGCCATCAGACCATTGAAAGTCTCTGCAATACTCCAGAGCAATCCAAGATCTAAGGTTGCACCAACGATAGCAACCAGTGAATAAACAAACATAAACGGCTTATTTACCTTTGTTCCGAACAGGAACTCGATACACCTCGCACCATATAATCCCCAACCAATAATAGTTGAAAATGCGAAACAGCACATTGCCACAGCTGTAAAAAGTGATACCCAGTTGCCATATGTAGCAGTAAACCCACTAATCGTAAGCTCAGCGCCCGCTGCCTGTCCATATGTGATCGGCACTTCGCTGCAAAGTATAACCAATGCAGTCAGGGTACAGATAACTATAGTATCTACGAATACTTCAAAGATTCCAAAGAATCCCTGTTTTACCGGCTTTCTTGTATCTGCACATGCATGTGCGATTGAACCTGTACCAAGCCCGGCCTCATTTGAAAAGATACCTCTTGATACACCCTTCTTCATGCTCATGAAAAAGCTTCCAACAACACCACCGGTTACTGACGCCGGTGAAAATGCGCCTTCCACAATCTCTTTAAATACTGCCGGCACATGATTGATATTTAAAATTACGACTCCAAGCGCAAGCACCACATAGAACAACGCCATAAATGGTACCAGCTTCTCTGTTACCTGTCCGATTCTCTTAATCCCGCCAAGCAGGATCAATGCAAGCAGGACTGCGAGCACAATACCGATGACCAGATTTATGTTTGATACGGAATCCTTTGAAATAATTCCATAATTAAATAATGCAGAATCGATCGCTGTCGTGATCGTGTTTACCTGTGTGGCATTTCCTGTACCGAACACTGTGATCACACCAAATGCCGCAAACAGATATGCAAGCCAGTGCCAGTGTTTCTTCAGACCATTCTTAATGTAATACATCGGTCCGCCGACAAATTCGCCCTTATCATTCTTCTCCCGGAAATGAACGGCAAGTGTTACTTCTGAAAACTTTGTACACATACCAAGAAGTGCGGATATCCACATCCAGAAGACGGCACCCGGTCCACCGATAGCGATTGCTCCGGCAACGCCTGCTATATTTCCTGTCCCGACCGTAGCCGCAAGCGCGGTACACACCGCCTGAAACGGTGTCATGGCTCCATCAGCAGCCTGCTTCTTTCGAAACATTCGCCCGATCGTAACTTTCATCGCATATGGGAATTTCCGGATCTGCAGAAACCGGGTTCGGAAGCTTAACACCAGACCGACACCAATAATACAGATCATGGCAGGGACTCCCCATATAAAGTTATTGACTACATTGTTAATTGATTCAATTGTTTCTAACATATTTTACTACTAATTTCCTTTACTATAATCTGGCAGGTTTTTCGAATTCAGATCGTACGCCCTTAAATATGTCCATGCGTTTCGGTGAAAATATCCGAAATCTAAATCTCTTCACGTCCGGTTTTTGCACGAATAAGCATTAGAATTACAAATAACAGCACGATGCAAACCGGAAGCGCAAGCCATGAAAGTGCGGCAAGCTTTGCAGCCTGAAGAATTCCGATCAACAGATATCCAACCATACATACAGCAGCTACAACAAGTGCATATGGAAGCTGTGTAGATACATGGTTTACATGCTCACAATGTCCCCCGGCAGATGCCATGATCGTTGTATCTGAGATCGGGGAGCAGTGGTCACCGCATACCGCACCTGCCAGACAGGATGCGATAGAGATTACCATCATCTGTCCGGATGGGAATACGCCGATCACGATCGGGATCAGAATACTGAAAGTTCCCCATGACGTTCCGGTGGCAAATGCAAGTAAGGCTGCAACAATGAATATGATCATCGGCAGGAAGCCTTGCATGGAACCGGCAGAACTGGATACCAGATCAGCTACATATACCTTTGCGCCGAGGAGATTCGTCATACCGGAAAGTGTCCACGCCATTGTAAGGATCAGGATCGGTGCGATCATTGATTTGAAACCTTCCGGTATACATTCCGTAAATTCCCGGAAGGATAAGGTATCACGCAGCATGAAATAAATAAACGTAAATACCAGTGTAACAGCACCACCAAGCACCAGACCAACCGATGCGGATGAATTTGCGAATGCATCTACAAATGATGTTCCGCTAAAGAAACCACCTGTATATACCATTGCAATGATACAGCTTATGATCAGCACAACAACCGGCAGGATCAGATCCAGCACATGTGCATTTTCTTTTAAAATTTCTTCTTCATTATCTTCATATGGTCTTCCCGGAGTTGTGAACAGATCCCCTGCGATCGCATTTATTTCATGTCTCTTCATCGGACCGAAATCAACACGAAGAATGGTTACTCCAAGTACCATGACTAACGTAAGAAGCGCATACAGATTATATGGAATTGTCTGGATAAATACTGCAAATCCGTTAATTCCGGCATCTTCCGGTACGGATGATGTAACAGCGGCAGCCCATGAACTGATCGGTGCTATGATACACACCGGTGCTGCTGTAGCATCAATAATATAAGATAATTTGGCTCTTGATACTTTATGACGATCTGTTACAGGACGAAGGACACTGCCTACAGTCAGGCAATTAAAATAATCGTCTACAAAGATCAGGATTCCAAGAACCATAACGGATAATTGTGCACCAATCCTTGTCTTAATGTGTTTTGATGCCCATTTTCCAAATGCCGCAGAACCTCCGGCTTTATTTAACAGGGATACCAGAATACCAAGCATAACAAGAAATACCAGAATACCCGCATTTCCTGAATCTGAAAGCTTCGCGATCATACCGCCATTTTCATTAAACAGCATGGTATTGATACCTAACTCCAGATTGAAATTCGAATATAATAATCCACCTGTGATAATACCTGCAAGCAATGAGGTATAAACCTCCTTTGTGATCAGTGCCAGACCAATCGCAATAACCGGTGGAAGCAGAGATAATATCGTTGCATAGGTCTTACATTGATAATTCTCCGGATCTGCGATCTCCCCCGGTGTTTTACCGGTTACCACCATGAGTACGATTATGATCGCAATGAATATAAGCATCGCTATCTGTTTTCTTTTGATCTTCAATTTCTCTCCTCCAAAATTTTCTTTTGTTTTTTATGCCCTATGATAAGCATTCTGCTACATTCGTTTCCATAAAGGCACACTACTTTTCCAGTATAAAGTGCTATCCCTGAGAAATCAAGTTTTACCTGACATTTAAAAGGGTATTTTCGGAATTTGTTCCAAAAATACCCTGGATTCTTATTTTATATCAGTATTGTACCTCTTATAAATCAATTACTTTTAGAAATCAACCTCTG
Organism: Clostridium sp. AM46-21; assembly: GCF_003480025.1. Classification (NCBI taxonomy): domain Bacteria; kingdom Bacillati; phylum Bacillota; class Clostridia; order Eubacteriales; family Clostridiaceae; genus Clostridium; species Clostridium sp. AM46-21. Next base: position 78,197 of record NZ_QUIB01000012.1, on the reverse strand, counting down.
AATCATAATAACAGCACTTTAAGAGTTTCTCCATCTCTTCCTGACTTGGCTGTCTTGGATTTGATCCTGTACATGCATCCAATATTGCATTTGCTGCGATCTCAGGCAACCGCTCTAAGAATACATTCTCAGGTACAAAGCCCTGCTCTGCCGGATAGCTGTCAGCACCATAATGTTTGATACAGTGTGGGATATTCAGATCATCGTTCATCTTACGCAGATAGTTGATCAGAAGTGTTACCTTCTCATCTAATGTATCACCGCCAAGTCCCATAAAGTCTGCGATCACTCCATATCTTTCTTTTGCAGTTTCATCCTTTGCATTAAATGCGATGACCTTCGGCAGATACATTGCATTTGCCGCACCGTGAATGATGTGTGCGCCATAATCCGCAAATGCTGCACCTGTTTTATGTGCCATAGAATGAACAATACCCAGAAGCGCATTTGAGAATGCCATACCTGCAAGGCACTGAGCGTTGTGCATTGCGTCACGTTTTTCCATGTCTCCGTTATAAGAACCAACCAGATCATTCTGGATCATCTTAATAGCATGTAATGCAAGCGGATCTGTGAAATCACAGTTTGCGGTTGATACATATGCCTCGATCGCATGTGTCATTGCATCCATACCGGTATGAGCAACTAACTTCTGCGGCATTGTCTCTGCCAGCTCAGGATCAACGATTGCTACATCCGGTGTGATCTCAAAATCAGCGATCGGGTATTTGATGCCCTTCTGATAATCCGTGATAATTGAAAAGGCCGTTACTTCAGTTGCAGTTCCTGAAGTAGATGAAATTGCACAGAAATGAGCTTTTTTACGAAGGGAAGGAATACCAAATACCTTACACATATCTTCAAATGTAATGTCCGGATATTCATATTTGATCCACATTGCCTTTGCCGCATCAATCGGAGAACCTCCGCCGATCGCTACGATCCAGTCCGGTTCAAACTCCAACATGGCAGCGGCACCCTTCATAACTGTTTCAACAGACGGATCCGGTTCAATGCCTTCAAATAACTGAACTTCCATTCCTGCCTCTTTCAGATTCTTTTCTACTTTATCCAGAAATCCAAAGCGTTTCATCGAGCCACCGCCAACACAGATCATCGCCCTTTTTCCTTTAAAAGTTTTTAATGCATCTAATGCATCCTTTCCATGATAAATATCTCTAGGTAACGTAAATCTTGCCATCTTTCCATCCTCCTATTACTCTATCTTATTGGTACGACTAAGGAGCCGCAAACGGCTCTTGCCTATAAAAAACAAAAAGTAGTGTACTACTACACTACTTTCTGATTATATCACAATTCTTTTCATTTCTCATTATATTTTTGTGAAATTTAAACAACTGTTTTTGTGAAAAATTAATTTTTCTAAACTTTTTATACAAAAAATGGCATTTTCTAATGTTGAGCTACTTTCCTGCAAGAATCAGCTGAAGCAGGCTCTTATCCAACATTAATGCACGGTTCCAGGGATTCAGAATAATGCCCTCTATATCGTCCGTCATTAAAGCTGCTTCAAAGAGATGGCTGATATCTGCCATAAAGGTTGACATTACGGCTTCACCGCCCTTTATCTCCTCATCAAAGCTGGTAAATGCCATCCACCAGTACCGCTCATCCTCGGTCTGGATCGCCTGGATCTGCAAACTGCTCTCCGCACCCGCCGGTGGTATAACAGCAACAATGAACTGTCCATTTGCTCTCGCACGTCGTCTTATCACTGTAAGTGTATGTGCAAGCATTTCTTCTGTCGGTTCCTGCTGTAAAACAAGGATTGCTTCTTCGATTGTCTCATTTCCCTGTAAACCTTCATCTACAGGTATCTGATCTTCATATTTTTTCGTATCCATATACCGTCTGATCTCCCAAATATCTTCTCATATTTTATCTTGAAAATCTTCTTTATAACAGTCCCTGAATCAGAATGATCAGGATCAGAACAGGAAGTACAAACTGGAAATATGGTTTTAATTTTACGGACATTTTCACTCCGGAACCGGTATTTACTTCCTCAATATAATTATCAAAGCCCCAACCCCATTTCGTAACACAGAACAACAGATAGATCAGTGAACCGAGTGGGAGCAGAAGATTACTTACCAGGAAGTCCTCACTGTCTAATACATCCCTGCCACCGATCAGGTGCAAATCACTCCACACGTTGTATCCCAGAACACAAGGAAGACTTGCGATCAGTATGATGATACAGTTGATGAAAGCCGTTTTATTTCTGCTCCATCCAAACATATCCATCGCAAATGACATGATATTTTCAAATACGGCGATAACCGTAGAAAAGCTTGCAAATGTCATAAACAGAAAGAACAATGAACCCCAGATCCTGCCGCCTGCCATATTTACAAATACATTCGGCAGCGTTACAAATATCAGCTTTGGTCCTGCAGTGACCTCTACTCCATAGCTGAAGCATGCCGGAAAAATGATCAATCCTGACATAACAGCAACAAATGTATCCAGGGCACAGATTCGCACACCTTCGCCTGCCAGCGCATGATCCTTGCTCATATAACTTCCGAAGATCTCCATCGCAGCTACACCAAGACTCAGAGTGAAGAAGGCCTGATTCATAGCCGCGGAGATCACATTTCCGATACCGACTTTCTCAACCGTTGACAGATTTGGAATCAGGTAGAACCGTAAACCTTCACCGGCTCCTGATAAAGTAATGCTGTGAACTGCCAGTACCACGATCAGCACCAACAGTGCTGTCATCATAATCTTACTGATTCGTTCCAGACCATTCTGAAGCCCACGGCTGCATACGATAAATCCGACAATAACCGTCAGGATCATCCAGAAGCCCATCTGCTTCGGATCGGCAAGCAGATCCGAGAATACAGATCCGGTCGCATCCGCATCCATACCGGCCTTGAATTCGCCTGTGACAAATTTATAAAAATAAGATACCATCCAGCCGGATACGGTTGTGTAATACATCATCAGAACATAACAGCCAAGGATCGCAAACCATCCATGAATGTGCCATTTACTCTTTGGTTTTTCAAGCTCCTTATAGGCCAGAACTGCACTCTTTCTGCTGCCTCGTCCGACCGCAAGCTCCATCGTCAGAACCGGAAGCCCCATCGCCACAAGGAACAGCAGATAGAACAATACAAATATTCCTCCACCATTTTCTCCTACCACATATGGGAATCTCCATACATTTCCAATTCCAATCGCACATCCCGCACTTACTAATAAAAAGCCTAAACGGGATTTAAATGATTCTCGTTTCATATTTTCTACTTTTTCTCCTGTATTTCTTGCTTCTCTATGCCGATGCCTTAAGCATCCGATCTCGCATAAGAATTCTTCATCTGATTACTCAGTTCATATAAGACTTTGGAAAGCGTATTACCGGTCTCTTTCCGGAGGATATCTGCCATTTCCTGATTGGCCTGCTCTCGAAGCGCACTTCGTTTACCGACATCCGGTTCTTTTTCTATCTGCTCATCGTATCGGTTGATCACCTCATGCCCTTTCGCAAGCATGGTTTCCTGATACCGTTCGATATGAAACAGCGACTTGCTGTAAGATGCATCTGCCATCGCTGCGATCATCCGGCTGTTCCAGTAGAAATTATCGGTAGATACATCAGCGGTCGTGTTCGCCAGATATTCCGGTGTTGTGTCCACATTTGCATAAAATGGCACCATGACATTAAACGCATTTGAAGCAAATGCCACCCACTCGATCACACGGCTGTCCTCTGCTCCATATGGTCGCATCTGGATCGCAGACATGAAATCAGTCCGGTTAACGCCGATGGAACGATATGCACCTGCCATCTTCTTATCTCCATATGGAAGATATGGGTCATATGGTGTTCCCTGATAATGCGAGGACAACACATATTTGACATCCTCCATCGTCACCTTATACTCCGGAATCAGACTCCATGGAATGTCGTCCGATACCGGTGTGTAATCTGCATTTTCACCATCCCAGCGGTACGTCTTCGGATTCAGGTACCGCTCCATAAACCATGCTCTTGGCGTATTGTAGACATGATCCGAATCATCATGCTGCCAAATATCTCTCTTGGATTAATGAATCTACCAAACGGCAGATCCGCATCTTCGTCCTTACGTTCTGTGCTTCTTCTAATAGTCAGATCCAGATGATTCTTCTCGATAAATTCCGCCAGATCTTTTGAGCACATATGTGCGTTCTGATCCGTTAATGCATCCTTCATATCAAATACATCCGTGCCGAACTGATTCGGCATCACAACATAGACATCATCCGGCACTTTCTTCGCGATCCAGTGATGTCCTCCGATCGTCTCCATCCACCAGATCTCATCCTGATCCTGGAATGCGATTCCATTCATCTCGTAGGTTCCGTACGTTTCAAGCAGATTTCCAAGACGTTCTACACCTGCTCTCGCACTTCTTATATATGGGAGTACCAGACAGACAATATCTTCTTCTCCGATTCCGCCCGATATTTCTTCGTTTCCGTTCTCTGCCGGCTGATACTCGACCAGAGGATCTGCACCGAGCACTCTCGGATTCGATGTAATGGTTTCGGTCGCTGTCATTGCAACATGGGCTGCATTTACACCGCTTGCCGCCCAGATGCCCTCACCATCGACTGCATTTGGCATCGAGGTATAGCGCATCGCTTCTTCCGGAAGCGGAATTTCCAGATGCGCCAGAACCGAATGGTAGATCTTTGGCTGTTCTTCCGGTTCTACGACTACAAATTTCTTCGGCATATAATGACCGGATCCTGAATCATCGTTTCTGGCAATGATCGTTGATCCATCATAGGATGCCTTCTTTCCAACTAATATCGTTGTACATGCCATCAGGCTTCACTCCTTTTTCAATCACAACTACTGTCTAAGTTTATTTTAACAGCTGCTCCTTTAACACCTTGATCACACCCTGATTGCGCATCGTATCTGCTACATGGGCTGCTACCTGCTTTACCTCATCTCTGGCACTTCCGATCGCATAGCTTTCCTTTGCACAGGCAAGCATACCAAGGTCATTGATATTATCACCAAATACCATAACTTCATCCGGTTTGATCTCATATTTATCAAGCAGAAACTGTAATGCACTTCCCTTGTTGATCGATGGTTCCGAACAGTCTACCCAGTAAACTCCGGCAGGTGCCAGTAGAATGGTATCCTTCCATTTGTCATAAAACCAGTCTTTTACGATCCGCTCTGCATCCTCCGGGTGAAATATCGAGATCTTCACGATATCATCATTAATATCGGTAAGATCCGGCACTGCCTTGATCTCATAGCGATATGCTTCCCGCATCCAGTTATACAGTCGTCCATCCTCGCTTCCAACATAGGCATAATCCCTTCCACAGAGCAACAGCTCTACATCCGGCAGCTTCTCTGCATCCTCCACGATCGCACGGATCAGGTCTTTCTCCATCGGACGTTTGAGCCATGTTTCGCCCTTGCTTCCTCTGACAAATCCGCCATTATCCGGGATATATAAGATCTGATCTGCAACCGGTGCAAATAACTTCTTAAGGCTCGCATACTGCCTGCCGCTTGCTGCTACAAAAGTTATATTCTTTTCTTTTAATGCCTTTATTACATCATAGATCTCAGGATTGATCTCAAATGTTCCGTCAGGAACAAGAGTTCCATCCACGTCACTTGCTACTAATTTTATCATTTTTACTTACGCTCCATTTTCATTTAACTAAAAACAGCCGTCCGGCAACATTCCTACAGGAAATCTCCTACAGGAACAAATGTCTCACGCCCTCCGCGTCAAAGGTCACCTGTGGTACATGATCTACCTCGATCTGGTAGAGTGCATTTGCTGCCAGATGCTCGGCTGCCTGCTCCAGATCACGGATACCGGAGGTATTCTTGAATTCTTCTATGACCGCATCCAGCCCATCCTCTGTAATGATACATTCATTCTCTTTCAGACCGATCCGCTTCAATACCTTTGGCAATGCAAATTTACTGAAAATGATCTTCTTTTCTTCAAAGGTATAATCCGGTATGTCGATAACCGCAAAACGTGACATCAATGGCGCACTGATATCTTCTTTATTATTTGCCGTTGCGATCGGATATACGCCAACGGTCGGGATCATACACTCCATATAGTTATCTGTAAATCCAAGATTATCAAGCAAAGTCAGAAGTACATCCGCAGGATTTCCATTTCCCTTTCCTGATGCAGCCTTATCAAGCTCATTGATAATAAATACCAGATTGGATTCTCCTGCGATCGAGAATGCTTCCATGATGATACCCGGCTTTGCATTTGCATAGATTCTGGAGCTTCCTGTAAGCTGCTCCGGATCATTGATCGAACTCATATCAAGGGTTGTCCATGGCAGTTTCAGAATACGGGCAACCGCATACGCGATCTGTGATTTTCCGGTACCGGCAGGTCCGACCAACAGAAGTCCATAAGCAGGAAGGGTATGAGTTCGGTTGATCTGGATAACCGTCTCCATGATCCTCTGCTTTACACGTTCCATTCCATATAATTCTTCATCCAGAATCCGTCTTGCTTCAACCGGATCGATCGCTTCAAAATAATTGCTCTTCCACTGAATATTCATCATGATCGAGAGTGCTCTCTGTGCATGACGACGCTCCTCCGGTGACACCTCATTTGATCTGGCAACAGCAAGATTTCTTCTCGCCCAGAGACGGATATTATCCGGCATCGTTCTGCCCGCACATGTCATAAAATCAGAAATGCTCTGAAGACTGGTCAGCTTCATATCGTCGCCTTCCTCGTCTGCATCGTCATCCTCCTCGACTTCCTCTGATGCTGTACTTGCAAGCAGTCGTTCGATCATAAACTGTAAAAATCCATCTGCCGCAGATAACTTGGTTCCGCCACCAAATGCTGTCTCTCGGATTCTGTATACTGCATATCCGTCTTCCAGATTTTTACCGGACAGACGTACACTGATATGATTTTCTCCCAGCCATTTGATCAGACTGACAAATCTGGAATCAATCTTTAAAATATCTGCTGAAAATGTCTCCCCATTTTCCTTGAATTCAAAAGCAGTACGCTTTGCCGGATTTGTAAAAACGCCCAGCGCATGATGGATCCACTGTCTCTCACTGTTATCTAACACCAGAATCGGTTCCTCCGGTGTCTTTTCCTTTGCATTTGACTGAAATGCCGTATAGGTACAAACCGTATCCTCATTCTTTACCGGTTTATCACTGAAATCAAAAACTGGCATATATAATTTCTCCTTTTATCATTTTTTCTATTCTTCTACACCCGCAAGTGCTGTAATCTTTGCTTTCGCCTATTAGTATGCATTTATTCTTATAAATGGCACCATTACAGGTCAATATCAAGTTCTACCGGACAATGATCGGAACCCAACACCTCTGTATGGATCTTTGCATCCACAAGTCTGGATTCCAGAACCTTTGAGGTCAAAAAATAGTCGATCCGCCATCCGGCATTCTTCTCTCTTGCCTTAAAACGGTAAGACCACCAGGAATAAATGCCTTCTGCGTCCGGATTAAAAAAACGAAACGTATCAACAAATCCACTGTCAAGCAGGGTACTGAATTTTTCTCTTTCCTCATCTGTAAATCCGGCGTTCTTACGATTGGTCTTTGGATTTTTCAGATCGATCTCTGTATGTGCCACATTCATATCCCCACATACTACCACCGGCTTTGTCTGTTCCAACTGCTTCAGATACTCTCTGAAATCATCCTCCCACTTCATACGATAGTCCAGTCTGGCAAGCTCATTCTGTGAATTTGGCGTATATACAGTAACCATATAAAAATTATCATATTCGAGTGTGATGACTCGTCCCTCATGGTCGTGTTCTTCTATACCGATTCCATATGCCACTGACAACGGCTCTTTCTTTGCGAAAATAGCAGTTCCGGAATATCCCTTTTTCTCTGCATAATTCCAATATTGATAATAACCCGGAAGCTCCAGTTGAAGCTGTCCTTCCTGCATTTTTGATTCCTGAATACAAAAAATATCTGCATCTGCCTCTTTAAAGAAATCCATAAAATTCTTTCCAACACATGCGCGAATTCCGTTCACATTCCACGATATCATCTTCATTGTAGTGCTTCCTCCTGTCTGATCTATATACATAAAAAGGCCATCCGCTACCTCCTGAAAGCTCCGCTCTGCCTACGCAATAGAAAAAAGAGTCATGGGTAATACGGCAAATGCCGCACTTATTTCTAAACGAATGGTCATATTTATTATACTACATATGGTTTATCCGTCAAATAGATTCATTGCATTGTCGGTATTTCAGATTACTATATCTATAACCGGTATCAGAATTTATCTGTTCATCGGAATCTCAATATCGAACTTTTCTATATCGATTATTGCATTTCCATCACAGAAAAACGAAATGCCATCTGCTGTCTGCGGCGTATAAATTGCTGTACTCATTGACAACGCTCCGTCATTCACAAACAGTTCTACCGAATTGCGGTCAAGAATAAACCGTAATGTTATCCGTTCTGCTTCCGATTCTACCTCTGCCCGCCTGATGCAGACTACATCCCGGTTCATTCCGGCAAAGGTCCGGTCAACTTCGATCTCCCATTTTCTTCTGTTATATGTAATTCTGGTATAATGCTCTGCATCTTTTGCTACATCAATATAAAACTCCTGAAATTCACCGGATTTTATTGTTACTGTCATATCCAGCGTTCTTCCCTTTATCCCATCAAAGTTCTGCCCGCCTTCTACCTTTTCATTCGAATAGGAAACCGGCCGAACCCGATATTGCTCCAGTTCTTTCACAGGTTTCTGGATGATCCTGCCATCTGACAGATATAATTCTCTTGGGATTGTCATCATGCCCTGCCACTCCTGTCCATCCGGGATAAATGAATTATGCCATGACTGCATCCATGCGATCAGGATTCTTCTTCCATCCGGAAGTTCTGTCGTCTGTGATGCATAAAAATCCAGACCTTTATCAAGTGTATGTGGCTGCCCCATTTGAAACTGCTTTTTTGCATGATCATATGTTCCAACAACATAGATCGCATTATTACCATTATGCAGTTCATTTCCCTGCGCCTGTACATCAGGTGGTGAAAACAACAGCACATCTTTTCCGTCCAACCTGAAATAATCCGGACATTCCCATACGCTTCCTAACCGTTCCATGTGCTCTGCAAATACGCCTCATATTTCCAACAACCTGCTACTTTCTCAAAAGCTTCTGTCTCCTGTTCGGTAAGCTCTGTTTTTTCCAGATATTGATGTATTTCAGAATTTGAAAATAACGCGATCATTCCTTTATTCTGAGCATCCCGGCTGCAGGTCAGCATATAGTAAATACCATCTTCTTCCCATACCTCGGATCTCTGAAATCAATATGGCTGAATCCCTCCGGCATCACCGCTCCTGTGAGAACAGGATTGTTCTTCAGCTTCTTATAACCTACACCATCTCCAACTGCCATACACTGATTCTGAAGATTGCAGCCACCATTCTTATCTTTACTGACTCCTGTATAAAACAACACATGTCCAAGATTTGTCATAACTGCCGAACCGGAAAAGCATCCTTCCTCATCGTATTCCATATCCGGTGCAAGTGCCGTCGGATACTGCTTCCAACTTATCATATCTTCACTTACCTGATGCCCCCAATGCATCGGTCCCCATACATTGCTATATGGATGATATTGATAAAACAAATGGATTTGTCCCTTATATACGGAAAATCCATTGGGATCATTCATCCAGCCGATCGGTGGTGTCACATGAAATAACGGTCTTTTATCAGCATCAACTTCATATTCTTTTTCATATTTTCTGGCTGCTTCTAATGTATGCATATTCTTTCTCCTTATCCAAGCTCCAAGGCTGTCTTTGCAATTGCCTCCGGGATACCCTTTTCCAGTTTACACGTCATCTCGTGCCACTGTTCGCCGCCCCACGAAGAAACCGACATGCCGTTATCCTCATATCCCATCTTCCGGTACATGGCAACCTTGGATTCCAGACAGGTAAGGATCAGTCGCTTTCGTCCATTCTGTCTTTCCCTGTTCTTATAACATTCCATCATCTCGGAAGCCAGCCCAATCCTGCGATATTCCGGCAAAACATCAACACCAAGGATCATTACATTTTCTCCGGCAGGATCATACAGATCTGCATTCTGAAAAAATTCATCACGCAAAACCGTTTCATTTGTAGACAAACCATTAATAAATCCGGCAATCTTACCTGTTGCTTTATTTACCGCAACCAGAAACATTTCCGGCACTTTCTCCACACGCAAATGCATCATCTCCGGAGTGCAGGCCTCATTCGGAGGAAAACAGATCCGTTCGATCTCTGCTGTTTGCTCTGCTTCATTCTTTTTAATATTTCGGAACTCAAATCTTACTAAATTTTCCTGTGTCACTGTTAAACTCCTTTTTGCTATTTGTTATGAACTCTGTATTATAGATAATATAGGAACTATTTTTTCAGGAGGTACTATTATGGGTATTAAAGACATTGATATAAACAAAGACGGGGTTACACTCGGCGATCATATTGAAAATATGAAAGAAAATCAATATATCTTTGGAATCTCCGCATCCTGCGGGATTCCATATTTTTTCCGGAAGACTTTCAGATCTTCTTTTCCACGGATCAACATGATATCTTCAAATATTCCGTTATGAATATCCTGAAAACCAGCGACCTGTTCACCGGTGCAGATGCTGCATTTGATGACCGGTCGTTTACTCTGACTGTCATATGATGCCTGCTCTTTCTTTTTTCGAAATAATCCCATATTAAACTTCCTTTACATTTCAATTTTTAATTCGCCAGTTGATATTCTTTTAACTGCTTCCGTCTCGCTCTATAGTCCGGGCAATACCGCGCTACCTCTGACCAGAATTCTTTGGAATGATTCATATGTCGTCTATGTGCCAGCTCATGCACTACCACATAGTCAAGTAATTCATCCGGCAGATAATATAACTGATAATTAAAATTCACATTTCCGGCACTGCTGCAGCTTCCCCATCTGGTCTTCTGGTTGCGGATCGTGATGCGCCCAACTGTCACCTGCATAACCGCACAATAATACTTTACCCGATCTGCTATCTTATCCTTGATCTTCTGAATCTCTGCATCTGATAACGCATCCACAGATGGAACCTTAATTTTCGTTCGTGCATCCGCACGCTTTTTTACCTGATCCACCTTCTTTAAGATCCAATCCTGTTGTTTCTCTATAAATGCTTTTAATTCCCGGTCAGATAATCTCGCCGGAATCCTTGCAAGTACCGTTCCATCCGGTCGCACCTCCAGGCCGAGACTTTTTCTCCCGGATCTTATAACCTGTACCCGGATATTTTCATTTGTCACTTTGTCATTCAGTATTATCTCTGTCAGCATATTTATAGCCGTCTATATTCCCATCCGATTATAGACAGTCTTCACCTCATGATTATAAATTTATTTCTTTATTACAGTGTCAACACACTGTACTCTTCCAGATTCCACACCTTTGTCACGATATCTGAATAGAACACCGGCTCATGGCAGACTAACAAAACCGAACCGTGATAGTCTTTCAATGCTCGCTTCAATTCGTCCTTTGCATCCACATCCAGATGGTTTGTCGGCTCATCGAGGATCAACAGATTCGTCTCCTGATTGATCAGTTTACACAGGCGTACCTTTGCCTGCTCTCCACCGCTTAATACCTTTACCTTACTCTCGATATGCTTGGTTGTCAGTCCACATTTGGCAAGTGCCGATCGCACCTCATACTGTGAAAATCCCGGAAATTCCTGCCAGATTTCTTCCAGACAGGTATTTTCTGTTCCGGCCATTTCCTGTTCAAAATAACCTTTATACAGATAATCACCCAGATGTACCGTACCGGATATCGGCTTGATGATTCCAAGCAAACTCTTAAGCAGCGTACTCTTTCCTATACCATTTGTACCAACGATCGCGATCTTTTCTCCACGCTCCATTCGCAGGTTGATCGGTTTGGAAAGTGGTGCCCGTTTGTCATACCCGATCACCAGATCCTCGGTTTCAAATAACATCTTGCCCGGTGTTCTCGCCTCTTTGAAATAAAATTCCGGCTTCGGGCGCTCCCTCGCAAGTTCTATCACATCCATCTTGTCCAGCTTCTTCTGTCTGGACATCGCCATATTTCTTGTGGCAACACGCGCTTTATTTCTGGCAACGAAATCCTTCAGCTCGCTGATCTCCTGCTGCTGTTTCCGGTAAGCAGCCTCCTGCTGTGCCTTTCTCGCCTCGTATACTTCCAAGAATTTGTCATAGTTGCCGACATAGCGGTTCAACTCCTGATTCTCCATATGATAGATGATATTTACGACATCATTTAAAAATGGAATATCATGACTGATCAGGATGAATGCGTTCTCATACTCCTGCAGATACCGTTTCAGCCATTCGATATGTTCTGCATCCAGATAGTTTGTCGGCTCATCAAGCAACAGAATCTCCGGCTTCTCAAGTAACAGCTTTGCAAGCAAAACCTTGGTACGCTGACCACCGCTCAGATCTGTTACGTCATGATCCAGTCCAAGTTCCAGAAGCCCCAGCGCTCTCGCTACCTGTTCCGTCTTGGCATCGATCATATAGAAATCATGATTTGTCAGAAGATCCTGCAGCGTGCCGACTTCCTCCATCATTTCCATGATCTCATCATCCGTTGCATCCGCCATGCTGTCATAAATCTGGTTGATCTTCTCCTCCATCTCAAACAGATAGGAAAATGCTGACTTCAGCACAGATTCGATCGTCATTCCCTTTTCCAGCACCGCATGCTGATCCAGATAGCCAACACGCACATGCTTGTTCCATTCCACCTTACCTTCATCCGGCGCAAGTGTTCCTGTCACAATATTCATAAAGGTACTTTTACCTTCACCATTTGCTCCAACCAGTCCGATATGTTCACCGGCAAGCAGCCGGAAAGATACATTATTGAAAATGGCTCTGTCTCCAAAACCATGTGTCAAATTTTCTACATTTAAAATCATTCGTCTTACCCTTTTCCGTTTATTTCGTGATAAGGTTACTATACCTTATGGATGGGATTCAGACAAGATAACTTTTTCCCATTCCTCGATTTTCTTTTTCCCCCGCCTATGCTAGAATGTGATTGCAGATGGTATTCGTGTGTGCACTTATCTACTTCTATATTTGTGTATCCTTAACATTCCCAATCAGGGGACGCTTCCGCTCGTTTCGGTCTGCAGCGGTACTAAGATGCCACTTATGTGCCATCAAGTACCGGCGACCTCAAATGCCCCTGTATTGGCAAGTTAAGATACACAAATAACATATAGGTTACGAATGCATACACGAATATCATCTGCAAATACAGCAAGAGGTGATTTTTATGATTCAGATAGATTTGATCACCGGATTCTTAGGTTCCGGTAAAACTACTTTTATAAGGAAATATGCCAAATACTTGATCGATCAGGGCTTAAATATCGGCATTCTTGAAAACGATTTTGGTGCAGTGAATGTCGATGCCATGCTGTTACAGGATATCCTTGGTGATAACTGTACACTGGAAATGGTTGCCGGCGGTTGTGATGCTGACTGTCACCGCAGACGATTCAAAACCAAGCTGATCGCAATGGGAATGTGTGGTTATGACCGCGTTCTGGTAGAGCCATCCGGCATCTTCGATATGGATGAATTCTTCGATGTCCTGCACGAAGATCCGCTTGACCGTTGGTACACGATTGGAAATGTTATCACGATCATTGATGCCACACTGGAGCAGAATCTCTCCGAAGCTTCCCGTTATCTTCTGGCTTCTCAGGTGGCACAGGCCGGCACTGTTTTATACAGCCACTCACAAGAAGTCACACCGGAACAGTTAGCCTCTACCAAAGATTATGTAAAACAGTCATTTGACATTCTGCACTCTAAGTCCACACAAAAGCAGGTTGTTCTGGAAAAAGGCTGGAAAGATCTGACCGATGAGGACTATAAAGCAATCCTCTCATCCGGCTATCAGGATGCCAATTATACGAAACTCTGGTTTGATGACAAACAGACCTACGACAGTCTGTACTTCATGAATATGGATTTTACAGAGGATTTCTTAAAAGAAAGCTGCCAGAAAATCCTGCACGATCCAGCCTGTGGTAAGGTCTTCCGGATTAAAGGGTTCCAGAAGCTCGCTGATGAAAACTGGATATCCATCAACGTCACCCACCAGAAGACCGAGATCAAACCGATCCCAAATGGACAGGCGATCCTGATCATCATAGGCGAAGGACTAAATCAGGAAGCTGTGGAAGGATATTGGGGAAAATCGAAGCCTTGAGTAAATTTTCTCTATATTTTCTCCCCTCTCTGTGGTATTCTCTTATAGGGCACTTCATTTTCTTAAGTGTCCACCGTATATTGATTAATTTACGAAGGAGAATTTCAAAAAATGAAACGCATTGGCTTCGACAATGACAAGTACCTGTCCATGCAGTCCGCACACATCAGGGAACGTATCGAACAATTTGGAGATAAACTATATCTGGAATTTGGCGGCAAATTATTTGACGACTATCATGCCTCCCGCGTACTTCCGGGATTTGCACCGGACAGCAAATTACAGATGCTCTTACAGCTTGCAGATCAGGCAGAAATGATCATCTCGATCAACGCCGCCGATATCGAGCGCAATAAGATCCGTCACGATCTGGGAATCACATACGATCAGGATGTTATCCGTCTGATCGATGTATATAAAAAGAAAGGGCTGTATGTCAGCAGCGTGGTTATCACACGATATGCCGGACAGCCATCTGCCGATATTTTCCAGAAGAAACTGGAAGCGATCGGCATCAAGGTCTACCATCACTATTCCATCGAGGGTTATCCGAATAACATTGACTATATCGTAAGTGATGAAGGCTATGGAAAAAATGATTATGTAGAGACAACCCGTCCGCTTGTCATTGTTACCGCACCGGGTCCGGGAAGCGGCAAGATGGCGACCTGTCTGTCACAGCTGTACCATGAGAACAAGCGTGGCATCAAGGCCGGCTATGCCAAATTTGAGACTTTTCCGATCTGGAATATCCCACTTAAGCATCCGGTCAATCTGGCTTATGAAGCCGCTACCGCAGACTTAAATGATGTCAACATGATCGATCCTTTCCATCTGGAAGCTTATGGTGAAACAACCGTCAACTACAACCGTGATATCGAGATCTATCCGGTTCTGGCTTCCATGTTCGAAGGAATCTATGGTTACTGTCCATACAAATCCCCGACCGATATGGGTGTAAATATGGCGGGAAACTGCATCATTGACGACGAAGCCTGCAGAGAAGCATCCAAGCAGGAAATTATCAGACGATATTACCAGTCTCTGAACCGTTTCGTCAAAGACGAAGCGACCAAAGACGAAGTATACAAACAGGAACTTATCATGAAGCAGGCAAAGATCACTGTCAATGATCGTGCTGTTGTTCCGGTTGCAAATAACCTTGCACAGGAAAATGGTTCCGCCGCCGCAGCCTTAGAACTGCCGGACGGAACGATCGTTACCGGTTCTACTTCCGATCTGCTCGGTCCTGCATCTGCCGTATTGTTAAATGCAATTAAGGTACTTGGAAACATTAATAAAAATACACATCTGATCTCACGTACCTTTATAGAACCGATTCAGCACTTAAAGACCGGATACCTTGGCAGCAAGAATCCGCGTCTTCATACCGACGAAGTTCTGATCGCATTATCCATGTGTGCTGTATCCGATTCAAATGCAAAGCATGCATTAGAACAGCTTCCAAAGCTGTCCGGCTGCCAGCTCCATGTATCATCGATCCTGTCCGCAGTCGACATGACAACCTTTAAGAAGCTCGGCATCGAACTTACAAACGAAGCCGTATACGAAGGTGCTGCTACACAGGAGAATGCATAAAGAATCATTAAAAAGCCAGATAAACACAATAATTAATGTTTATCTGGCTTTTTTATCCTATAACGCTCTTTTTATAACCGCATATTTAACAATATCCTGCATGTCCTGATAACTATCCAACACCATATCACGGACACCCCTACTTCTTCAGAAAATGCTCCCGGTTCGGGAATTCCTGTCGAAAGGCTTCAAGTGCTGCCTGTTGGAATACCGCAAACTCCTTATCCATATGAAGCATATGCGGTGTGGCAAATGCGATCGTGCTGACCTGATCTGCGATCTTCTTTGCTACACTTTCATCGGATAACTGCCCCATGCCAAATACAACAGAAGTAAATCCACGTCCGTTCTTGCTGACACCGATCAGCTTCAGGAAAGCATTTTTAATCTCATAAAATATCATTTCCTGCTTCTCGATATCCAGATTGTCATAGTTTCCGAGGAATAAACCTGTCAGGACTTCCGCAGCCTGCTTTCTTTTCTGTGCGCCAAGCTCATGCCGCCACCTTCTGCGATATATTTCATCTGCATCAGATAGCCCACAAATGCATCATTCTTTGGTTTTCGTTTGCCATACCGGGCAATCCAGAGCTTCTCTCGAAATGCGTCCAATTCGTCCTTTGGATCTCCTGTATGTTCTTTTAGAAATGCCTGTCGTTTCTCAGCATCAATTTCATTATAAAAAGATTCAATCCATATATCCTGCATACCTGCAAACCTCCTGCTGCATAGCTATTTTTGCAAAAATTCATCCACATTATTAACATCGACCTTACGATACTGTGCCATATAATACCGTTCATCCTCAAGTCCTAATACTCTCACATCATTTCCACGGAACAAGGCTACTGCAATCAGTGCAATCTTTCTTGCCTGTGCTTCTCTGTCATTATAGACAGTTCCTTGCATAGTGCCCAGCCGAACAGCTTCCAGCGCATCATCTAATCCATCGATACCAAAGATGACCGGATAATCACTCTGCATATATCCGGCATTCTTATAAGCCTCGACTGCACCGAGTGCCATCTCATCATTATTGGAAATAAGCATTTCTATCTGATCCCCATATTGACTGATCAACCGGCTCATTCGGTTCTCTGCCTGTGCGCGGTTCCAGTCTGCAAACTGATAGGTCAGTTTCTCAAGCTTCACACCATTTTCAAGAATGGTCTTTACCGAACAGTCTGTCCGGCTGATCGCATCCTGATGTCCGGCTTCACCCTCTAAGAGTACATACTGGATCTTACCATCCTGATTGCGATCCACCTCCGGATGATTCTTTATATATTCCGCAGCAATCTCCCCCTGCATCTCGCCGGACTGTGCTGCATCACATCCGACATAATACAGCTTATCCCATTGCAGCAGATCCTCTCTTACCGGCTCTCTGTTAAAGAAAATCACCGGAATATTATTCTGTCTTGCGAGTCTTATAATATTTGACGGAGCAGTTCGATCGACCAGATTTACACAAAGCACATCGCATCCGGCATCGATCATTTCCTCCACCACTTCATCCTGCTCCTGCTGACTGTTATCTCCGCTTCTGACTGATACGATAACCTTCATATCACTTGCTTCTAATGCTTTCAGATCCTCCTTCAATATATCTGTCATTGCGTTGATAAACGGATCATCCGGCGTATACGTAACAACGCCGACCCGCAGAGTTCTGTCTTTCTGATTTTTCCTGCTGTCGCAGGATACCAGAGACACCATAACTGCCAATATGCATATACAGGCTATTATTTTTCTTATTTTCTTTCTATTCATACGAATATAAAAACCTTTCTGTCTCTTCCGAAAACAGGTCATCCTTATAGATTACCCGTATCGCTTCTTCATGACTTTTTAATGTATATAATGGTCGTCCAAGTTTCTTTGCGATCTCATTTACACTCTCATAACCGATGCTGTACCCATCCGGCACAACAAGGCATTTAATCTTGTTGTAATCAAGCAGGGCTATGGATTCATGCTTGTACCTACCCCATATATTTCTGCCCCTTTATAATACCCATTTTCAGCATTTTCTCCGAGTGTATCGAGAGCTTCTGTATCCATAGCTGCTATATAATCAACCGCTTCCAGGGAATCCACCGCCTTACAGGTATCTTTACCGCTATTCTGATTATACGTCCAGGCAAACTCACAGTTATATCCTGCAAGTGCATCGGTAAGTCCCTTTACACGGCTGACACTTGCCTCAGTCTCTGCCCGTCCAACAATCACTCCGATCTTCTTGCCTGCCGACTTATCTGTATCATTTTTTATGATCTGCCTGCCGAGAGTATAGCCGATCTGATAGTTATCCGGCTTTATCGTTACAAATCCGGTCGATTCTGTGTCATCTGCCATATATGCATCCTCCGTTATCAGAACAAAGGTCTCTTTCTCCGCCTGCAAAGACGTAAGCATATCTTTTGTATCTGTTCCGGGAGCCGGACAGATGATAAATGCATCCACATCATTTTCAAGCTGTTCATCGATCAGCTCTTTTTCATCATCTACACTTACGATCTCATCTGTATTACAGATGATCAAATGAATATTATTTACCTGCGCAGACTGCTTCAGTCCATTAACCAGACCTTCCCATCTGGTATTACCGGAATCCGGAAGAATAACTGCCACACGTTTCTGTGGATTATCTTCCCGAAAGATCCGGTTGATAAATATACCGGCAATGGCAACCAGGATCAGCTCTGCTATGAGGAAAGTAATTCTATTTCTCTTCATCTGTCACTCTCCCCTTTCCATAATTTTGTGTTTCAAGCTGTTCCCGATTCTCCTCTGTATATGGAATAGCCGGTATGTGGATCACAATCCTTGTACCCTCGTCCGGCTCACTGTAAACCTCCAGACCATATTCATTTCCAAACATCAACTGAATTCTGGAATGAACATTGATCAGACCGACACCTGAACCATGTTTTGGTACTTTGTTATTATCTTTTAATATATTCTCTACAATGTCCTCATTCATTCCCATACCATTATCTTCTACGGAAATATATATATCGTCGTCCTTTTTCTCTCCCCGGATCGTGATTTTGCCGCCGTCATCCTCATCCATATTCCCTACACCATAATAAATGGCATTTTCAAGAATCGGCTGAACGATCAGCTTTACTGTACAGTACTCATTAATCTCTTCATCAATATCAAATTCGATCTGAAAACGCTCCTTATATCGAACTTTTTGAATATTCATATAACTTCTGCTATGTTGGATCTCATCCGATATTCTGATCACCGTTCTGCCCTTTGACAGACTGATACGGAGCAGCTTTGCAAGCTCGGAGATCATAAACACCGCATCCAGATTCTTCTTTGCTTCTACCATCCATGTGATGGATTCCAGAGTATTGTAAAGGAAATGCGGATTGATCTGGCTCTGCAACGCATCCATTTCACTCTTTCTTCGCTCCGTCTGTTCCCGTATGATCTCCTGCATCAAAGCTTCGATCTGTTCATAGGATTTCTGAACGGAATATCCCAGATGGCGGATTTCAGATGATCCACCGATGTAGATATCTGTCGGACCACCTGCCTCATATGCTTTTACTGATTCATTTAACTTCAGAATCGGCCTGGATATCTTCTTCGAAATAATACGGTTCACTCCTAAAAGCATCATCATAAGAATGATAACCGTTGTAATGATATAATACCGGAATCGGTTGATGCTCGCGATCTGTACACTTTCCGGTACTACACCGACCACCTTCCATCCGGTATAAGCAACACTGTTTACGATCACATTGCTTGTCCTGCCATTGACCGTAAGTTCATATGTTCCATCCTCATAGGTTGCTGCATCCCTGTATTCTTCTTTGAAATATCCTCTGTCCATATCGGTTCCGCGAGGATGATAGATCATCTGACCATCACGGCTGCACAGGTAATAATAGATTCCATTTGACGCATCGTTGATCCGTGCCAATGTATTCTCTATCACCGAATATTTCATATCGACCAGAAGGACACCACTTCCCGGCTGCTCACCATCGTTGATATCAACCGAACGGCTGAGAGATACAACCCAGTAATATCGATATGTGCCATCGACAAACAGATTCTGGATATGCGGTATAGAGAAATGAATATTCTCGATATCTGCCTCTGCATCCTGATACCAGTCCTGCTCCGACGGTTCCACAGCATCCTTCTGTACCGCGACCGGTTCTGCCGTAAGAAGATTTCCTTTATCATCATATAACGCCATACTCTGGATTTTATCGGCATTAATCTCATATAACAGACTGAACTGCCGGTTAAAATCCCGACTGGAAATATCATATTCCTGAATAATATTATAATTCACCGCATTCGTAATCTGACGCACATTTAACAGATCCGCATCCAGCTTTTCAACAGTATTTTCCACCATATTTTCCGTATTCGTGACCGCAGTCTGCTTAATTGCCATCTTAAAACGATTATACAACAGCAGACCCATGATAACGGTTGTGATAATCGTCAGGGCAGTAAGCACCGTCATAATGATCGACTGAATATCAAAACCTATAAATCTGCCGTGATAAAACCACCCCCGAAGACGTCCGATAATAGAACTTTCATTTTTCTTCTTTTTATTCTTTCTTATATCCTTCAACACGCTTCCCCTTATTTACCCTTTATTTTTTCAGATGCTCCGTTCTGTATTTGGATGGCGAAACCCCAAAACGCTTCTTAAATACATAACTGAAATAATTTGCATCAAGATAACCGACCCGCTCTGCAATCTGATAACTTTTCTCATTCGTTTCGAGAATCAGTTCTGCCGCATGATCCATCCGGTAATCGGTCAGATATGTTACAAATGCTTTTCCTGTCTCTTTTTTAAATACACTGGAAAAATAAGAATTCGATACTCCAAGTGCCGAGCACACGGTATCCAGGGAAAGATTCGGCTCCATATACCTGTCATGCACCAGATTCTGCGCATCTGTAACCATACGTCTCGATGTACTGTTTCTGGCATTTTTCAGCTCCTCACTGATGGCTTTTGCCGAATCGATCATCCACGCAGTTAATGTGCTTTCATCCATCTCCGGTACACGTTCGTATGGATTTCCGACATTACCGCAAAACTCATTAAAATCTATAAAATTATTAGCACAGAATCGATAAAATGCTCCCACCATCTCCATGATCGCAAGGTTATACTGGTTCACGGTCTGCGCATTATTATGAAGCTTCTCCACTTCCTTCCGCACCGACTGTTCAAGTGTCTCCGGTACTCCCAGATGAATAGCCTTGAACAGATCATGCATCTTTGTATCCTCCGGCTGGATCAGGATCTCCTGCTCCTTCGGTGCGATCTCACCAATATTGATCGCACGGCTCGTTCCATATAATACACGATAAGAAACTGCTTCTCTTGCTCCATCATAAGAAGAATTAACGCTGATCAGATTGTCACAGACTCTTCCGATTCCCGCAGTCACAACAGCTCCCATAACACGATATGCCCATTTGCAGAATCGGTCACAGGCATCTGTAAATGCAACTACCATTTCTTCCGTTTCCAGTTCTATGATCATAAGTGCATTTCCCAGATATGTGAACATATGATTCTTCCATTCCGGTGCTAAACGATCCTTGATCTCATGCTCGACTGACATGGCAAGCAGCAATGGATTCATACCATCCGGAACATGATGCTCCGAGGTATGAAAGATCGCACAGCAATAATACGGTCCTTTTATATCGATCTGATACGCATTCAAAAATTTCTCGCAATATTCTTCATTTACACGACCCTCGATCAACGAAACAAACAGATTCGTCTGAAGCACCGGAAGGGAATCCTTTAGATAATTCTCAAGCTTTGTTACATTCAGACGTTCTTCTCTCTCCTTATCCAGCGTCTTTTTCAATCGTTTCATACATTCCGTAAGCTCCAGCGCATTGATCGGTTTCAGCATGTATTCCTCTACTTCCAGATGAACCGCTTCCTTCGCATATTCAAACTCATCAAATCCTGTAAAAATGATGATATGGATATTCTGATATTCTTTATTCAATCTTCTGGCAAGCTCCAGTCCATCCATATATGGCATCTTGATATCCGTTATCACGACATCCGGCTGCTGCTTCTCCACAAGCTCCAGTGCTTTCACACCATTTGTCGCACTTCCAACGACTTCAAATCCTAATATATCCCAATGAATTCTCTGTTCGATCGCATCGATTACTTCCACCTCGTCATCGACGAGTACCACTTTATAATTATCCATATCTCATTCCTCTTTTATTCTTTCTATCTGTTCCTTATTATAACAAATCTACGTTCAGAATGAACCCCAAAATCCCGTTTTACCGTATATATCCCAAATAAAATAGCAGCGTACTCCTGATATTTTAAAAGCCGCCCCGTTCAGTCTGGAGCCTGCATCTGTCAGCCTGACAGAAAGCATATCAAAGACGAACGGAGCGGCTTTTGATTTATATCGTTTTTTTTGTGAGCGATTATTACATTTCCTTACTTCTTCTGTACATACTTGAGACAGTCAAGAGTTACAGCCGCAAGGATGATGATACCTTCGAAAATGAACTGAGGTTTGTATCAATACCAAGGATTGTCAGTGAGTATGTTAATGATGTGAAGATAAGTACACCAGTTACAACACCGGAGATCTTACCGATACCACCTGTAAATGATACACCACCAACTACACAGGCTGCAATGGCATCCATATCCCAGCCCTGTCCATAAGCAGCACTACCGGAACCTACCATTCTGTTACATTCAAGCCATGAACCGAATCCGTAAAGGATACCTGCAAGGATGAATGCGCCAAGTGTTACTTTGAATACTGAGATACCTGAAACTGCTGCTGCTTCCGGGTTTCCACCTACAGCGTACAGATTCTTACCAAATGTTGTCTTGTTCCAGATGAACCATACAACAATGATTGCTACAATTGCCCAAAGAATAATAGATGGGAAGCTGCCAAATGTAGGGATGAACATGCTAGGGATGGAAGAATCAATCGCACCGAATGATACACCCTTTGTTGCGTATGTTACTAAACCAAAGATAATCAGCATGTTCGCCATGGTCGAGATGAAAGGATGCATCTTGTACTTCGCCATGAAGAAACCTGCGATACTTGCAAATACTGTTGTAAGAATTATACAGGCTACCAGGGCAAGAATTGCTCTAGGAGCGGCCGGAATATTTGAGAAATCAAAGATATGTCCGAATACGCCACCTGTGTTAGGGCCGTTATGCATGATGATAGTTGCTGTAACCATACCCATACCTACCATACGTCCGATGGAAAGGTCAGTACCTGTAAGTAAGATCAGACCGGCAACACCGAGTGCAAGGAACATTCGAGGAGATGCCTGCTGTAAGATATTCAGGATATTGGTAACGGTTAATAACTGTGTATTCTTAACGATTGGTGTGATAATACAAAGTGCAATGAAGATCAGGATGATTACGATATACAGACCGTTCTTATAAAGGAACTGGGATGTATTAAATGTGTATTTGTAATTCTCGATCTTCTGAGCCTGCTTCTGACAAATGTGTATTTGGACATCCGTAAGAGATCGATCAGATGGAACTTATGTGCAAATGCATCATGCTTTCTGTCCTTAATCTCCTGTAATCTGGATTCGTGAGACATCTGTGCATCAAATAATCTGTTCTTATATACATATTTCTCATCTTTGATCTCGTCTGCAGCGGACAGTTTGGCAAGTGTCTGTTCGTGCTCTGTCTTGATCGTTGCACGAACCTTCTCATACGCTTCGTTTTCTGCTGCTTTTTCTGCCTCGCAGCTTGCAACTACTTTATCATAGTATTTGCTGTTATAATTCTCGGAAAGGTACTTTTCTGCTTCTGCGATCAACTTGGATACCTTATCCTTGTTTGCTGCTTCTACACTCTTCGCCTTTTCCAGTCCGGCTTTTGCTGCTGCAACTGCTTTTGTTCTCTCATCCTTTGATAAGTTCTTGTCTTCCTTCGCAATTGCGATCTGGTTCTTATAGCTCTGAACCTTGTCAGATCCGTCTACACGGAGTGCATCGATCTGTGACTGTATTTTTCCTACATATTCATCAATCGGCTTTAAAAGCGCTGCTTCTGCATCAGCCGAAAGGATCTTACTTTTATCTGCCATAACCAAAACTCCTCTCTATTACAAATATTTCGCACTAAGTCTTAATAATTCTTCCTGGTTGGTCTCTTTTGTATTTACAATTCCTGCAAGATGACCGTTCGACATAACACCGATACGGTTTGTGATACCAAGGATCTCAGGCATCTCTGAGGATACAACGATGATCGTTTTACCCTGCTTTGCCATGTTGATGATCAGTTCATAGATCTCGTACTTGGCTCCTACATCAATACCTCTTGTAGGATCATCCATCATAAATACGTTAGGCGAACGCTCCAGCCATTTACCGAAGATAACCTTCTGCTGGTTACCACCGGAGAGGTTTGCGATCATATCATCCGGTCCCATACATTTTGTATGCATGACCTTGATCTCCTCTGCGGTTGCACGAACCATATCGTCATGGCTAAGTGCGATTCCGCTCTTATAATGGTTCATATTTGCAATTGTTGTATTAAATGTGATATCTGCTTTCAGGAAAAGTCCGTTTGCTTTTCTTTCCTCTGTGATCAGGGCAAAACCATGATCCATGGCATCCTTTGGTGATGAGAAGTTCATCATCTTGCCATTATAAAGTACATTTCCTGCTGCTCTTGTACGCATACCAAATATGGTTTCAAGGAGCTCTGTACGACCTGCACCTACCAGACCATACAGTCCGAAAATCTCACCTTTCTTAACATCAAATGTAATGTTCTGAAGCTTTGGTGCATACTTTGTTGACAGGTTCTGTACGGAGAGCACTGTCTCACCAGGCTCATTGTCTACAGGTGGGAATCTATTGTCAAGGGAACGACCAACCATTGCGGAGATCAGTTCGTTCATGTTTGTGTCCTTACTGTCTTTTGTCATTACCAGACTACCATCTCGAAGAACGGATATCTGGTCACAGATCTCGAAGATCTCATCCATTTTATGTGATATATAAATCAGGGAAATACCCTGTTCTTTTAACTGTCTCATCATCTTGAACAGCTTTGCAACCTCAGGTGCTGTCAGTGAAGATGTCGGCTCATCAAGTACAATTACTTTTGAGTTGTAAGAAATAGCCTTTGCGATCTCACACATCTGACGCTGCGATACTGACATTTTCTTCATCGGCTGTGTCAGATTTACGGTAATACCGAGCTTTCTGAACAGATCCGAAGCTTCTTTTTTCATTCTGCCCTCATCGATCACACCGAGGGAATTCTTTGGGTAACGTCCCAGGAACAGGTTGTCCACAACGC
Organism: Clostridium sp. AM46-21; assembly: GCF_003480025.1. Taxonomy (NCBI): domain Bacteria; kingdom Bacillati; phylum Bacillota; class Clostridia; order Eubacteriales; family Clostridiaceae; genus Clostridium; species Clostridium sp. AM46-21. The sequence goes on along the minus strand of NZ_QUIB01000012.1, from coordinate 52,883 downwards.
TTCTTTCAAGACACTGGTTAAGCTCCTGATGAACCATTGCAACTCCGTTTTCAAGGGCATCCTTTGGACCTGAGAAGTTTACTTCTTTACCATCTAATATTATAGTTCCTTCGTCCTTCTGATAGGTTCCGAAGAGACATTTCATCATTGTCGATTTTCCGGCACCGTTCTCACCCATAAGACCCATGATCGAACCCGGTTTCACATTCAGATTGATGTGATCCAGAACCTTGTTTCTACCGAATGATTTGCTCATGCCCTGAATCGATAAGATGTATTTATTCTTATCTTCTGCCATATCTCTACTTCCCTTTCTTAGTAAAAGAAGGGTATCAAATCTTGTATCTGACACCCCTCTGAGTTAAATCATTATTGCCTGCCGATCCGTTATCTTATTTGTTAAGAAGTGTTGTGTATGATGCTGCATTATCTGTCTTAACCATGTTGATCGCAAATGCGTCATATTCGCCCGGGTTACCAAGACGGTTTGTAATGTTAGACTCTGTCTGACCATCACCACCGATGTAATCTACTTTCAGGTTGAGCAGATCATCGTAGTTCTCAAGAAGTGGCTGGTATGTTGAGCTTAAGAAGTTATCTGAAGCGTTGTAAATATCAAGCCATACTTTCTTTGTTGGGCTCTTGCTTGAATCAAGCTGTTTTGAAACCTTGTCATAAACCTTTGTTGAATCTGTGAAATCCTGATAGTTTTCAGCAGTTACTGCTACGTTTAATGCGTAGTATGATCTTTCTTCCTCGCTATATCTGTAATCTTCACCTTCTGTTAAGCAGTTGCCGGCTTCATCTGCTGTACCGATACCTGTATCAACGTCTACACCATCAAGTGCGTTACGAAGAACTCTGAGTGTTAAGTAAGCCTGAACATCTGCATGCTGTGAAATTGTTCCGCCGTAACCTTCTGCAATAGCTGCTACTGCATCGCTGTTAGCATCGTATCCAAATGTAGGAACCTTGTTATCCTTTGCCCATGCATTGAACATTGACATTCCCATACCATCGTTATTTGAAACAACTACATCAATCTGATCACCGAATGAAGCTGTCCATGTTCCAATAGCGTTTCCTGCTGTTGCTGCATCCCATGTAGCACCTGCTGAGTTCTTCATTTCCTGTGAAGCAAGCTCACGGATTGTATATGTCTTACCACCTACATCAAGCTTTGCATCCTGAACAACTTTTGCTGATCCGTCTACGTTTGTACCTGCAGGTGTTGAATCAACTGCACCATTTGCATCAACTCCTGTGCCAAGTGCTGAACGAACACCACGAGTACGAGCGATTGAGTCATTGTGTCCGATATCACCGATTGCTAAAACGTATCCGATAACACCATCACCGTTACGGTCGATTGTTGCTGCATTTGCTTTGATATAATCAAGTACCATCTGACCCTGAAGCTCAGCACCCTGGTTAGCATCGAAGCCTACATAATAAGTATCTTTGTTGAAGCTTAATGCTTCCTTATCAAGTTCTCCTGTTGAGCTGTTGGATGGCTGACGGTTGAACCAGCAAAGTGGCTTATCCTTATTTGCAACTCCGCTTGAGCTGCTTCCGCCTGATCCGCCTGATCCGCCTGATCCACATCCTACCATTGATAATGCAAGTGTTGCTGCTGCAACGACAGCTATAATTTTTTTCTTTCTCATATTTCATTCCTCCTGTTTGTACATTTTGTTTATTTTTCGCTCTGTCTCATTGACTAAATTCATTATAATGTGACAAGCAGAAAGAAAGAATAGAATATTTTTGGATTTATTAGCAATTTTTTTGGATTTATTAATATTTTTATGTTTATTTTGACGAACAGGTTTGTCTGTTCTAATAATAATTCATATATTAGTTTACTTTTCTTTGTAATATAACTGACAATGGCAGTATCCCTCAAACTCCGGATCATTGATCTGATCCCGGAATTCCTTACAGATACATTTATTCTCCGGTATTTTTTCAAGCCTGCACGGACAATATCCATTCTTCCTTTTTAGTCCTTCTTTTACAGCTGCAACTATTTCTGTATTATCATTTAATCGTACTTTTCCCATAATTAAGCCTCCATTGATCCGGGTTCTCTTGATATTTTCAGTCTATCATGAAGCAGCTCCACATTCTACAACAGATTTTAATTTTTTGCATCCGCTACATGAAATGTCACTATATGCGCATGAAATATCCGTCGATTTGATCAGAACTATGCTATAATGAACTCAGGTCAATGAGTACGCCTGTACAAATGACGATCAACGACCGGCTTATCATATATTTGTTAAGCCATGATAAGGAGTAGATTTTTTGATACATATAGCGATTTGTGACGACAGCAAACAGGAACGGCAGATACTGGCAGCGCTTTTCAAACGATATCAGGAGCTTCATGCCACACCGCTTCAGATTCATATATTTCAAAATGGCTTCTCATTACTGGATGCCATCGATCAGGGAAAACGATTTGATATTACGATCCTGGACATTTTAATGCCAGGAGAAAACGGAATTGAGATTGCGAGAAATATCAGAGCTTCCGGAACAGATACCGAGATCATATTCCTGACAAGTTCTCCGGAATATGCGGTAGACAGCTACGAAGTAAAAGCCCAGAACTATCTGTTAAAACCGATAACCGAAGAAAAATTTTTTGCCTCCATAGATTCCATTCTTGCCGAACTGGATGAGAAAGATACCGCAAGCTTCATCATTTATACGACAGAGAAGCAGTACAGCCGGATCCGGGTATCCTCTCTGGTCTATGGTGAGGTCACACACAGAACCATCACCTTACATCTGGCAGATCAGACCATGATCTCTGCCGTAATGACCTTTACGGAATTTCAGGATATTCTGAAAGCCTATCCGGACTTTATATATCCACACCGTTCTTATGCGGTAAATATGAATTACATTCAATATGTTACGAAAAGCGATATCATCCTGACAGACGGCCAGAAGATTCCGCTTTCCAGAAATAACTACATGAAGATTTCGGAACAGTTTTTAAATTTTGCCTATACGAACTCTTTTGGAAAATAATAAGGAGACAATGATATGAGCTTCCTCTGCGACAGTATTTATTTTATTACCGTATTCCTCTTTGGTTCAGCAGCAAGCGTATGTTTTACCGGTGTTCCTTTTAACCGGAAAATATACTCTCTCTGTCTGTTTTCTGTGCCCTCGACGGAATACTTCAGATCATTTCTTTCGCAGTCTTCGGACAGGAGATCTCCAGAGGGCTGTATCCGGTCGTTGTACATCTTCCGTTGGTGCTTTTTCTCTGGCTGATATACAAATGCTCATGGATCACTTCAATCGTCAGTGTCTTAACTGCCTATATGTGCTGCCAGATTCCTCTCTGGTGCGGACTGGCCGTTCGCTTATTTTCTGACAATAAGATCATCTATACGATCGTTTATGTCGGATGTGCCTTTGTAACCTTTTATTTCCTATACCACTATGAAGCAAATCTGACGCAGCATTTTATGCCAAAAGCAAATAAATCCGTCTATATTCTTGGCATTCTTCCGCTCTGCTACTATCTTTTCGATTATGCCTCTACGATTTATACCGATATGCTTTATACCAGCAACGAATTTGTAGTTCAGTTCATGCCGTCCATCTGCTGCATTTTCTATTTTGTTTTTATCTTTTATTATTATTATAAACTGGAAGAACAGGAACAGGCAGAACGCCTGGCAGAATCTCTTCATATGCAGCTTACACATGCTGCCATTGATCTGAATCATATGCGCACCATGCAGACACAGGCAGCCTCCTACCGCCATGATATGCGCCATCATTTTACTTATTTGCAGGCACTTGCAGGAACCGGGAATCTGGATAAGATTCAGGACTATATACAAACCGCCCAATCCGACTTAGATGCAATCACTCCAAAACGCTTCTGTTCAAACGAGCTGATCAACCTGCTTCTGTCCGCCTATGATACCAAAGCGGAATCAGAGGGCATCTCCCTGCTGGTTCAGGCTTCTATCCCTGCGGAACTTCCTCTGTCCGACACAAAGCTATGTGCGATTCTGTCAAATGCTCTGGAAAATGCGCTCCATGCATCGATCGAAACAGAGGAAAAATTCATACAGGTTCAGCTCGCCGAACGGAATCAGACGCTTCTGATCCAGATCAGCAATCCGTTTATCGGAACGGTTGCTTTTCAAAATGGGCTGCCTTTCTCCACGCAGACAGGACATGGTTTCGGAACTAAGAATATTGCTGCGATCGCCGACTCCTATCATGGTCAGTTCCAGTTCTTTGCAAAAGACGAGATCTTCACCGTCAGAGTATTACTGCCGCTGGTGGAAACCTGATACTTCTTACTCTGTCCGTCCGAAAAGCTCATATATGACCACATCACGCTATGATCAGCAACCAGCCATCATTCTCAGCTTCATTTTTCCATTTTACAAACAAATATACAATATAGAAATAGCCATGCAACTATTTTCTTTGTTCATCATTTTCCTTCGAACTGCCTTCATTTGCCTTTGCCATCCGTATGAGTTTTTCAAAGGATTGAGCAAAACGTAAATCATCATCTTCTGTACGTTTTCTCGGTCCTTTCATATGATGCTTATGAGAACTTCGCCTTGCTTTCTTGTTAAGATGCCGTTCCATCAGCATCTGGTCAATATTTTCATTTGTATACCACTTACCGGATTGATGAATGGCATATGCCCCTTTACCAAGTGCCATAGCAGCAACGCCATAATCCTGTGACACTACGATATCCCCTTTATGGCATATGCTGATCAGCTTATAATCTACTGCATCCGCACCGGCACCAACCACTATAACTTCACTGTAATCAGAATACAGCACATGGTTCGTGTCACACAAAAGTGTAGTTGGTATATTATATTTTTCTGCGATCGTCTCAACAATGTCCACTACCGGACACGCATCTGCATCAACAAATATCTGCATTATTATTTCTCCATCTAAATCATTCTTATCAGCCTTCACCCACTTAAGAAAAGCCTTATTCGCAATGACTTTGAAAAAATGTATGAGAGGGTATGTTCTCTGCCGGCAGCTTAGTTGGCAGAACTTCTCATTTTATTTTGTGCTAAATCTTGACACAGGACCAATGATTATTTTTTTGTTCACCAACCACATATTATAGGAAATGGAATTATGAGTCAATGCACTTTTGAATGATTATACTGTCCAAATGTTAGATTGTACAAAAAAGAAGACCGGAAACTCTCCGGTCTTCAGGGTTAAGGGAAAATTTTATGTGAAAAATTGTAGTACACTTACTTTACTGCGAGTCTCTCAAATGTCTCGCTCTCTTCAGGAATCGATCTGAGTCCTCCGCGCTTCTCGACACACAGGCTCGCCACCGCATTTCCATATCTCGCAAATTCTTCAAGCTCGTCTATACTGAATTCCTCCAGGCTCTTGTCCGCCCTTATAAGCTGCGATACAAATGCCCCCCAGAACGAATCTCCAGCTCCGGTTGTGTCGACCACATGGCTGACAAATCCAGGAACTTTTCTGCTGCCATCCCTGCTGCATATCAGCACACCCTCACTTCCCAGGGTGACCGCAACAAGTCTGACGCCTGTTCCAAGGAGATACTCCGCAGCCTCCTTCGGATCTTCAAATGGTGTGAGGAGTGCCGTCTCCTCATCCGAAAGCTTCATTATATCTACAAACGGGAGAATACTCTTCATTCTCTCCATCGCATTTTCTCTGTTGTCCCACAGCGGCTCTCTGTAATTTGGATCATAGGATATCACCGCTCCGTATTTTCTCGCCTCTCTCACCGCCTGGAATGTGGTGGTTCTGGCCGGTTCATCCGTGAGAGACAGCGAACCTATATGGAACACCTTTGTGTCTCTTAGCAGGTCGGCATCCACTTCCTTGTAACAGAGCATTGTGTCCGCTCCCGGCTTTCTGGCAAATGAGAATTCACGCTCTCCGTTCTCATCCAGAGTGACAAATGCCAAAGTGGTAAATACCGTGTCATCGACAACTATACCTCTGGTATCTATCCCTGCCTGCTTTGCCGTCTCAATAAGGAAATTGCCATGCATGTCATCCCCGACCTTTCCTATAAACGCGGTCTTAAGTCCGGCCTTGCTGACTGCCGTGAGCATATTTACCGGAGCGCCTCCGGGATTCTGCTCGAAGAGCTTCATCCCGGAATCAGTGCTTCCGGCAGGGGTAAAGTCTATCAGGAATTCACCAAGAGCCACAACATCATATTTCTTTTCCATGTTGGATCCTCCTTGTGAATTTTACTTTCCTGTGATCTCTATGTCATAGAATTCTACTCTTGCATCCTGTGCCAGAAGTCCTGTCTCAAACTCAGGCTTTGCATATATCCTGTATGTAAATGCCACCTGTTCTCCGACAAATACCTCCACCATATCATGGTCAACGATGATCTTCACATCTATCTCGCTGCCCTCTGTTATGTCAAATGTCTTCTCGCACACTCTGACTCCATCAGGGCCCGGCTCCGTTGCAGGAGGCACAGCCTGACAAGACTGAACCCAGAACGGGTCAACTCCCATAGGAAGATTTACCAATGACACTCTCTGCATGGCCACATCGAACTCAAGGAGAAGGCATCCGCTTGCTTCCTTGTCTGACTTGAGCAGTATACCGAAATGGTCATACACCTCTCTAGGCATGATCTTGCACTTCAGCATGTAGCTCTCCTCGTTGTGTCCAAGGAATCCGTATGTACATGTGCTTACTGAATCCATCTCAACCAGTCTGTCTCCGTGAAGCTCTGCATTTCCAAGTACAGGGATGTAATCCCATGCCACAGGCTTCTCAAATACATGCTCATATTCCTTTGGAAGCTTTACGTCAAGTCCTCCATCCGCTGTGGCAACTACCTCGTGCGGCACGCAGAAGGTTCCGCCCCAGTACCATTCACCTCTGTCGCTTCTGTCTGCTCTGTCGTGAGCCCAACCGAAGTAGAAGCGTCTGCCGTCATCATCCTGCATGGACTTGGCTGCGTAGAATCTTCTTCCGCCTATGCCATCCTTCTTTGGCTTTCTCCATGGGCCAAATGGCGACTTTGCAACTCTGTATATTGTATTTACATATTCTGAGAATCTTGAGTATGAGAGATACCAATTGTCTCCCATCTTGTACATCTCAGGGCACTCAGGACAGTTGGTGTGTCCCGGTGAATATACCGGTCCGTAATATTCCCAGTTGACCAGATCCTTTGATCTGTAGAGAACTATACATCCTCTTCTGGTTATCGGCATATCCAACCTTCTCGCTGATATGAGGATCCAGTAACATTTGTCCTCCTCATTGTAGAATACATATGGATCTCTCCAGTCAAGCTTCTCGTAAAGCTCTATCATAGGTGTGATGACCGGATTGGCTGCATCCTTCACCCACGTGATTCCATCGTCACTTGTAGCGTGGCATATGGTCTGCTGATACTCTGCGGTGAGGCAGTAGCCTGTATAGAATGCATGGTATTTGCCCTCGCCGTATATGACTGATCCAGTCCATACTCCTGATGCATCCGGCTCGTCGCCCTCGCCCGGATAGAGCGCTGTAGGAAGCTCCTCCCAGTGCACCAGATCATCTGATACACTGTGGCTCCATGTTGTTCTGAGTCTTGCCGGGTACACTGTTGTTCCCGGAGGGGAAGTCAGTGAGAATATATGATATTTGCCCTCGTGGTAGAAAGGTATTGCATCTCCCGTGGAATCCGCGAAGGACATCTTTCTAAAAATCTCCATATTATCATTCCTCTCTTTCTACTAGTTTGCTGCAAGTTTCTTCTTTTTGAGGAGCTCAAGCTTGCCCTTCTGTCCATCAAGGAGTACCGCACATGCGATGATGAGACCCTTGATGATGAGCTGCCAGTATGATGACACTCCGATAAGGTTAAGACCATTTGAGATGATTCCGATGACCATGGCACCAAATACTGTTCCACTGATCCTTCCTTTACCACCTGTCATAGAGGTTCCGCCAAGTACACAGGCCGCGATGGCATCAAGCTCGTATCCGCTTCCAACTGAAGGCTGGCCTGAGTACATTCTTGAACAGAGTACAAGTCCTGCGAATGCTGAGAGAAGTCCTGATATTGTAAACACTATGATCTCTATCTTCTTGATAGGTACACCTGAAAGTCTTGCAGCCTCGCGGTTACCACCTATCGCGTATACGTATGTTCCGAACTTTGTCTTACTGAGGATGAAGCTGAACAGTATGATGAGCACTACCATGTACACTACCGGAAGTGGAATCACATTGAACAGATATCCTGTACCGATCTCGATGAAGAGCTTGTTTGTGATACGTGTTGACTGTCCACCTGTGTAGACATAAGCTATACCACTTGCTATGTTCATCATGGCCATTGTGATGATGAATGCAGGCACCTTGAAATTGGCTACTATGAAACCACTTACAAAGCCAGCCGCTGTGCCGACCAGAAGGCCTGCTGCTATTGCTACACCGAGAGGAAGTCCCTGATTAACTATAAAACCTACGGTCAGAGTTCCCGACATAGCTACTATCGATCCAACTGACAGGTCAATGTGACCAAGTATGATTATGAGTGTCATTCCAAGTGCTATGTATGTGTTGATCGATATCTGTCTAAGCACTGATATGATGTTGTTGGTCGTTAAAAACTTGTCTGTGGCAAGTGCTACGGCCACACACATGATTATCAGAACCACTATGATTCCTATGTTGCCCTTGACTATGGATGTCAGGGGATTGTTTTTTAATATAGAAGTTGCTTTTGAATTCTTCTTTGTCTCGCCCATATTATTCGATACCTCCTGCAGCGTATTTCATTATCTCTTCCTGTGAGAGCTCGTCCTTTGACAGCTTCTTCACGAGTTTTCCGGCTCTGACCACACATACGTTGTCGCACATGTTGATGATCTCAGGAAGCTCACTGGATACCATGATTATCGCTATGCCTTCCTTTGCCAGTTCATTGATTACTGTGTATATCTCAAATTTTGCATTTACATCAACGCCTCTGGTCGGCTCATCCAGAATGAGCACATCCGGCTTGGTTGCAAGCCATTTGCCCAGAACTACCTTCTGCTGATTTCCACCTGACAGGCTGCCCGCCTCGATCTCAGGTGACGCCGCCTTGATCCGCAACCGCTTTGAATAATGGTCTATGACCTCACCGCGCTTTTTCTCGCTTATGGCGATTCCATTCATATAGAATCTGAGGGATGAGAGTGTAAGGTTGAACGCCACGCTGTTGCCGAGCACCAGTCCCTGCTTCTTTCTGTCCTCAGGAACCAGGGCTACGCCTGACTTAATCGCCTGCATCGGATTCTTGAAGTGTACCAGCTTTCCGCCGAGTATCACCTCGCCTGATGTAGGCTGTGTGGCACCAAATACCGCCTCCATGATCTCGCTTCGTCCGGCACCGACCAGACCTGAGAATCCCAGGATCTCACCCTTGTGTACCGAAAAACTTATATCTTCAAAGACACCTGTCTGCGAAAGGTTCTTTACCTCCAGAGCAACCTCTGCCTTGTCCATGTCACAGTAATCCCTGGCATAGAAGCTCTCCAGATCTCTTCCTACCATCATCGCAACCAGCTCATTCGGGTTGGTCTCAGATGTCTTTTTTGTTCCTACGTATGCACCATCCCTGATGACGGTAACTCTGTCAGATATCCTGAAGAGCTCCTCCATTCTGTGGGAGATGTAGATTATACTTACCTGTTTCTTTCTGAGATTCTCAATGATCTCAAATAACTGCTCCACCTCTTCATTTGAGAGTGATGAGGTAGGCTCATCCATAACTATGATCTTACCGTTGAATGAGACCGCCTTGACGATCTCCACCATCTGCTGCTGTGCGATGGTCAGATTCTCTACTATCGTGTCTGCTTTTATATTCACACCGAGGGACGATATCATCTCCTCTGCTCTTCTGTTCATCTCTGCAAAGTCCAGCGTTCCAAGCTTTGTCCTTATCTCTCTGCCGAGAAACAGATTCTGTGCCACCGAAAGATATGGAACAAGTACGATTTCCTGATGTATTATTCCTATACCATTTTCTCTGGCAGCCGGAACTCCGTTGATCTTGACCTCCTTGCCATTTACCTTGATGATTCCGCTGTCGGGCTGGTAAATTCCGCCGAGGACCTTAATCAGTGTGGACTTTCCTGCACCATTCTCACCGAGCAGTGCATGTACCTCTCCCAGCTCAAGGGAAAAGTCGATGCCACTTAAAGCATATATTCCGGAGAAGCTTTTCTTTATCCCTATCATTTCCAGAACTGTCTGTCCCATATTAAACCTCCAAGTTTCTAAAATAGATCTTTTGTTATCCTGCTTTTTCGGGATCTCGGCCGGAGATCTAAGATCCCCGGTCTCTCCCGTGTTATATACACCTATGTTGTGTCATGTATGTCCAGCCGGGGGCAGCCCCGTGCTGTTACTGCCGGCTTCGATCCGGCCTTACTGCCAATCGTTAACTGTCTGCTCAGCCTCATCCTTGAGTACGAGGTGTGAGTCAAGATATACCTTCTTCTCGTCGATCGTTGTATCTCCGCCCACATACTTCTGTGCTGCGTTGAATGCGTACTCAGCAATCTGTACAGGAACCTGACATGCAACTGCTGTGAACTCGCCGTCGAGGAGTGCCTGCTTGCCATCTGGTGAAGCATCGATACTGTATACACCAATCTGGCCTGTCTTGTTGGCTGCCTTAACTGCTGCTGCAGCGCCAAGTGCTGAAGGATCATTGATACAGAAGAATGCCTGAAGATCTGTGTTTGCTGTGATGATATCCTCTGCAAGGCTCATTGATGCATCAAGTGCTGCCTCGCCATCCTGCTGTGCTACGATGTTGAACTTATCCTTGTTATCACCGAGTCCGTCAAGGAAACCATTTACACGGTCTACACAACTCTCATTTGATGGGAAGTCAAGGATCGCAATGTCTGCTCCGTCCGGATAATCCTTAGCCATCTGCTCACCGACAAGCTGTCCTGCCATGTAAGCATTTGTTCCAACGAACTGTGTTACGAAGTTCTCTATGTCATCCTCGATAACTGCTGTATCTACATTGAAGATTGGGATTCCTGCATCCTTGATCTCTGCAAGACCTGATGTGATACCTGCTGAATCAACCGGGATGATGAACACTGCGTCGTATCCACTATTTGCCACGTCTGATAACTGGCTGAGCTGTGTGTTCAGATCGTAGTCAGGATCAAGACATGTATATGATATTCCGTTCGCATCGCAGAGCTCCTTGAGCTTGGCATCAATTGAACTCTGGAATGTATTGTTGAGTGTGTTTGTACAAAATGCAAATGACAGGTCAGATGACTTTGTGCTCTCCTGCTTTGTACCTGAATCAGATGAACCGCTGCCCGAAGCGTTTCCTGATCCTGATCCACAACCTGCCAGTAAACTGAGTGACATGCACAGGCATGCTCCAACTGCTAATAACTTTTTAAATTTTCTCATAATTTTTACCTCCACTATCATGTGTTTTCTTTGCTAACTCGTTGTCGAAAAACTGTTTTTAACCGGTTTATTTACGTAATTTTTAAACTGTTTTTCGTCCCTTGCATGTTTTGATGATATAACCTTTGTCGGTTATTGTCAATATCAAGTGTTTTATTTATTGTTTATTCGTCATTTTGCACAAATGAAGCTCGATTGCATTATAGGGTTCGCAGGTCTTTTATAGTTTTTTTACGTAAATATTTTGCCAGATGTCATACTTATGGGATTTGTAGTGTATGATTGGCACCCGTTACTTGTCACCTTGTCTCTTGTGTATAAACGCAAAAAATCCGCCAGAAAGATACAATTTTCTCTCTAACGGATTCTTTTTTAGATAAAAAGATACAGTTTCTAACTCTGTCCGACACAGGCTAACTAAAGATGTCATATCACCTCAATCTGTCCGGCACGGACTAACTAAAGATGTCATATCACCTCAATCTGTCCGGCATGGACTCATGGAAGATTTCCTTCCATGCAAGCCTGAGCTGTTTTGGCTCAACCTGATACGGCTGAACTCCCACATACTTTGGAAGCTGTTCTTCACTTACCAGGGACTTGGCAACAACTGCCGCGGCCGCTCTTCCCTGCTCGTATGGTCTCTGCGTGCTGAGTCCCTTGACGATTCCTTCCTCCATGCACCTGGCAATTCCATGATCAAGGTCCGTGGTGAACACCGCCACATCCTCCCTGCCAAGCTCCTTGAGTGCCTTTATAACCAGAAGTGCCGGGCGATCCCAGCTCACATACATTGCCTCAATTTCAGGATTGGCAGTTATCACGTCCTGGGCTACCTGATATGCATTGGATATCTCTCCAAAACTCCTGATCGTAACTATGTCAATATCAGGATAACTGTCCTTGATTATCCTCTCAGCGGCGTTATCCCTGACTCTTGTTCCATAGAATGCCGCACCATGAATAATGAAACCTGCCTTTTTTTTCTTGTTCTCCTTGCAGTATTCCCCCAGCATTCTTCCCGTGTTCGTTCCATTCTCCGACTCATTTACTGATACACAGGACACATAGCTGTTCTTGGACATGCCATCCGGAACATTGCTTATGAACACCAGCTTTGACACTTTGGAAAGTTCCTGAAACTTCTCTCTGGTACGGCTGTCATCCGCCGGAATAGCTATAACTGCGTCCGGCTTCTGAAGTCTTATTCCATCAAGCTGCGCATTCTGCAGTTCCGAGTCAAAGTGCGCATCCATAACCGACACCACGTCTATCCCGAACTGCTCAAGCTCCTCACGGATACCCTTCTCATGAAGCTCAGCCCATGACGTACCTGTGTAATGGAATGATATGGCAACTCTGAAATGTCCTGCCTTCAGCCTCTGTTTTTCCTCCTTCGTCAGCACCACGGAATCAGGGGCAGCTGCCTTATCTCCAAATGGTCCATTATCCAGCATCTTGGTGGATTTCCTGACAACCAGTTCCACATCGGCATAGCAGTCATGGGATATGACCGCCCCTGTGTTGATTTTCTCAAAAAGCATTCCAACTGCCTTGGTGCTTAACCCCTTCACATCTCTTCTGATTATGGTAAGCGGAGGATATGTAAGTTCTGACCAGCTCTCATCACCAAACCCAACCACAGATATCTCTCCCGGACAGTCGATTCCCATATCTCTCAGTGTCTTCATGAGGTAGAGCGTTATTCTGTTGCCCCCCGCAAGAACTGCGGTCGGCCTGTATCTGCGGAGCGCCTTCTGGATGACGAGCATACAGTCATCTTCGCCATTTTCCAGTGTCACATCCACTATATTCGCATCGTTTGTATTTATATTGTATTTCCGCAGAGCACTCAGGAAACCTTTTGTTCTCTCATCCCTGGTGGTACTGTCCGTACTCTCTCTGAAAAACAAAACATTCTTGTGTCCACTCGCGAGCAGATAATCTGCGCCCTTAAATATAGCCTCCCTGTCTCGGAACTCAACTGAGTCTATCCCTGATCCAAGTATATTTCTCTCCACGCAGACAAATGGAACGCCTGACTGTATAAGCTTTGTGTAGTTGGTTGCCACATCACTCACCGGTGCATGTATGATACCGGCAACCTTCTTGTTGACCAGAAGTCCGTCAAGCACCTGTGCCTCCTCCTTAAGATCATTGTCTGTTATCGCCACAAGGAACTGATATCCCTGTACACTGACAAGCTGCTTCACATAAGCTACCACATCTCTGTATATCGTACTTTCAATGTTCGGAATGACTGCAACGATCGTAGACTCTCGGCCAACCAGCAGTTTTCTCTCCTTATCTGCTATCTTATTCTGATATCCCGTCTCTACAATAATCTTCTCTATCTTATCCACAAGCTCAGGTCTTACATACCTTGTCCTGTTGATAACATGGGAAACTGTAGCTATGGACACCCCTGCCATATCCGCAATCTCTTTTATTGTAACCTTTGACTTGCCCATATCTCGTCCTTTCTCCTTTATCACAGATATAACTCTGGCTTCCGTACATTGCCACTGGCAACGCCCTTTTCCGATATTATAATCTACTTTTCTATGTTTGTGCAACCACTGTCATCATCCAGACTACTGGCTCTGCGATGTCTACTGGCACCATGCAGTTGCCGGCTCCACCATTACATAAAACAGCACAAATTTTTCACAAAATGCAGAAAAAAAGATAAAAACGCCAAGTTATTTCCTGGTATTTCCCGGGTCCCAGGGGCAGCAGATACTTAGTTCTGCCAGTTGATGTTCTCCCCCTGCAGCAACGGATATCTGGCAAGTTCTGTGCCGTCCTGCCCATATATCTGAATTCAAACGGATAATTTCTCGGAGTCACGGTGATCTCATCGCCGTACGAGAATTCATAATCCAGCGTTCTTCCAAAATAGAAATCCTTTGTCTTATATGTCGCCGCTGTACACATATTTTGTCTCCTTTCCAATCTCCTCAGATAATTTATATCATCAGTTCAAAGCCATAACAGCTCTTTTCAAATCCATAGTGTTCGTAGAAGCCATGTGCCCCTGTCCGCGGAAGACCGGAATCAAGGGTGACGGCCTTGCACCCCCTCCGCTTTGCAAGCTCCTTTGCATGATCAACTAAATTACAACCAATGCTTACATTATAAAATATCAAAGTGATTATTAACAGACCGCCACCCATAAATTTATTATAAAATATCCCGGAAAATACTTAGGCAATACTTACATGACTTTTTGTCACATTTTTCTAATTTATTTAGTATAATGTAAATGCTTCGGGCTTACTTTGGTCACATTTATGGCGCACAGCATATATCAAATAATATCGGGTGCTTTGCATTTGCCGGCACCTAAAATATGGAGAGAATCTTGACAGTGTTTCCACATCGTCCATATTTATCTCACCATTATTTACAAAGTCAGCCGACATAACCTCCTTGCCCTTATCATCGTAAAGTACAAGTGTCTTGGTCATTTTCTTCTGCTCCTCAAGTACCTGTTCGGAAGCCATCTTCAGTAATGCTGCCATCTGGTCTATGCTTTTCACTTCACAGAATGCAGTATGCGTGATGGAACCATCCGCTCTCGTTACTTCTTTCATATCCATTGGAATATGACTTTTCTTACAGGTTTTCTCCAAAAGCTCCGCTGTTCGCTCATCATTCACATCAATATGCGTGACATCTTTGCCCTCTCTGTTGAATCCCTTTAATGAGCCATGCGTTTCCTTATAATTCGACATTACCTTATCGACAACCTTGCCGCTTCTGTTTCTCGCTCATACCTGGATTCTGCTGTTCAGACCGCTTACACGCATCCGCAATAGCAGTAATCAGATCTACGCTGACAGTCACAATCGCCTTTCCTGTCTGGAACGACTCCTGCGTCAATTCATCGACCATTGTTCTGTCCTCCTGTTATATATTTTCCTGCTGCTTCTGTCTGTGGGTGCTCTCACCCATAAGATACACATTTTAATGCACATCTCGTGTTCCTCCTTGATTTCCTCTATCTGAACTTCTGGACAAAATGTCCTAAAGTTACATTCATATCCATTGCCCAACTGGCACAAAAAAGAGCATCTATGTTTCAATCACATAAATGCTCTAACGCTGTTGTTTATAATAATATGTAATATCGGTTGAAACTGCATTACTACTAGCTAGTATACCATAAACATACTGTTTTAGTAAGAAATGTCCTATTTCATCCATGTATGCATATTGTCAAGTGTATGTGTCATATTTTATATTCAAAATAAAAAAAGCTGCTACTCTCTAAAAAATAACAGCCTTTCTTACTATATCAGCCTTTTGGAATTTGACCATCGACATACAGAATGTGATTAACTAACCGCTATGTGAGATATTTTAAAGTTCCCATAATCTGTTCATCTTGATCTTCTACCTCATCATTGTGTTGTTCTGTAACCTTAATATGTATAAATGCTTTTAGCATTTCCATAATCCATGCAGGTTACAATATGCATATACTTCTTCTACCTGTTCACCATCGCAAAGACTAAAATCTGCTGCCGGATCCTGCCCTGGATTTAACTGTTTTCTATATATTCCCTGGTTTGTATTTAATGTAATCCACTCAATGAAATGCTCTTCAAGCATTGGATGTTTTGTCTCCCCGACCACGACATGAACATGACTGCCTTCTATCGTATATACAGGTACATGCTTCTCGACAGCAGCATCTGTCACTCCGGCTTTTAATTCCTGCATAGGTTCTCCGCAACAAATTACAGGTACACCCTTATCCTTTACCTTTTCAACAATGTTTCCACAATGCTTACAAATATAATACCTTACTTCCATGACTTTTTCCCCTTCCATGTGTAAAATTTATAATTCAATTGTCTCCATAATCTTTTTCAATGAATCTGCAGATTCCTTAGCTTTAACGCTTCCTCGCCACTTAAATTAATAGGTATATCAGACTCAATACCATCTGCACCTACAATAGCTGGCATACTTAACGATACTCCGTCAATGTCATATACTCCATGAATCATGTGTGATACAGGAAGTATTGATTTTTCATCTCTCATAATCACTTCGCAGATTCTTTTTACAGACATTGCAATTCCATAATATGTAGCGTGCTTTTTGTTTATAATCGCATAAGCACTGTTCTTGACTTCTGTAGCTATTTCTGCCGTGTTTTCCCTGTGCTTGTAATGTCCACGCATTTCACACATTTCACTTAATGGAACACCAGATACATTGGCTGATGACCATGCTACAACTTCGCTGTCTCCATGCTCACCTATTATAAATGCATGAACACTCCTGCTGTCCACAGATAAATGCTCACCAAGCTTATATCTTAATCTGGCACTATCTAACACAGTACCCGATCCAATAACCCTGTTTTCTGGAAGTCCTGATAACTTTATGGCTACCTGAGTCAGGATATCTACCGGATTCGCAACTACAAGCATGATACCTGCAAAATTTCTCTTTGCTATTTCAGGAATGATTGACTTAAATATTGCTACATTTTTATTTACGAGATCAAGCCTTGTCTCTCCCGGTTTCTGTCCCGCTCCGGCAGATATGACAACAATTGCAGCATCAGCCACATCATCATAATCTCCGGCATATATTTTCATCGGACTCGCAAATGGAATACCATGACTGATATCCATCGCTTCTCCTTCTGCCTTGTTCTTATCTGCATCGATAAGGACAATCTCTGTAAACAAGCCACTCTGCATCAGAGCAAATACCGATGCAGAACCAACAAAGCCACAGCCTATCATTACTGCTTTTTTTGAATTAATCACTTTCTTCTTCGTAATAATCTCATCTCCTTAATAATTCTCTTCATGTACTTCAAAATAGCTCTGTGGATGATTACATACCGGACATACTTCAGGTGCCTTAGTTCCTACCACAATATGTCCGCAGTTACGGCATTCCCATACCTTAACTTCGCTCTTTTCAAATACTTGTGCAGTTTCAATATTCTTAAGAAGTGCACGATATCTTTCCTCATGGTGCTTCTCAATCTCACCTACTGCCCTGAATTTTGCTGCAAGCTCAGGGAATCCTTCTTCCTCAGCTGTTTTAGCAAAGCCATTATACATATCTGTCCACTCATAATTTTCGCCTTCTGCCGCTGCCGCCAGGTTTTCCTTTGTATCACCAATTCCTGCTAATTCCTTGAACCACATCTTTGCATGTTCTTTCTCATTATCTGCAGTCTTTAAAAACAATGCTGACATCTGCTCGTAACCTTCCTTTTTCGCTACAGATGCAAAATAGGTATACTTATTTCTTGCCTGTGATTCCCCTGCAAATGCCTCCTGTAAATTCTTCTCTGTCTGTGTTCCTGCATATTTGTTTTCTGCCATCTCTTTTGCCTCCGTTTTCTTTACTACTTTTTCAAAATCTGATGCCGGGTGCTTGCACAAAGGACATATAAAGTCATCCGGTAATTTCTCGCCTACATATTCATATCCGCAAATTCTGCAACGCCATATTGTCTGACCATCCTCTGTTTTTCCAACCTCCTGTGGCTTAGGCTTAATATTATTCTGATAATAATCATATGTTACTGAAGGAACATTGCTTAAAACTTCCATATCGGTTATCTCACCAATAAACATCGTATGTGAACCCAAGTCCTCTGTTTTAGTAACTGTCACAGAAATGTATGCATTTGTACCTTCTGTAATATAATAAATACCATTCGTGCCCCTGGCACACTGCTCAAATGTTCCAAACTTATTGGTATCTCTTCCTGATTGGAAGCCAAAATGTTTGAACAATTCAAATTGTGCCTTCTGACTTAAGACTGATACAGTAAATTTTCCGGTTCTTTGAATCATATCATGCGTATAATTTGACTTATTTACACAGATACTTAGCTGGTTTGGTTCCGAAGCTGCCTGAATGGCTGTATTAATGATGCATCCGTTATCTTTTTCTGCTTCTTTAGCGGTCAATATAAACAGTCCATAACTCAACTTATACATTGCTTTCCTATCCATGCTGTTCCTCCTTTACCTTCTCCCTGCATTTCGGGCAAATGCCTTTAAATGAAATATCGTAATCCACAAATTCAATTCCATGAGTGTTATGAATTCTTTCCAGCAAATCCGGTATTTGATCCATATCCACATCAAAAATTTCACCGCACTTTATACATCTTACATGGTAATGATTTTTCAATGTAAAATCAAATCGGTTCGGTCCATTCAGAACTTCAACCTTTCTTAATGCACCTTCCTCTACCAATATATCAAGATTTCTATATACAGTTCCTTTTCCAATTGATGGATATGCTTCTTTTATAAATTCATACACTTCATTTGCCGTAACGTGTCTTCTCATTTCGTATACGGTATTTCTTACGAGATCTTTTTGAATGGTATTTCTCCTTCTTGTCATTCATCCTCCTTATTAGGATTAGTTCTTAATAAGGATTATATGTCACTATCATCCTGTTGTCAATAAAAATAGTAATAATTCTCATTATTATAAAAGCTGCCAAACTGAACATCTTTTAGCTGAATAACTATTTTATTTTGCGTTCAAATACATATTCTGAATCTGAAGATAAATCAGACCTAAACGAGTATCCGAGTCTGTCAAATTTCTGAATCTCCACCAGATTTTCAATATTATTTTCCGCTATGAATCTGACCATTTCACCACGAGCCATCTTGGCATAGGTACCTTTTGTTACCAATTTATCTCCGGATAACTCACAAAATACAATCGTAATATATCTGTCCTGTGGTGTCAGATACTTTTCTATACATTTTGAGTATTCTTTTGATGCAAGATTAATGATAATCCTACTGTCATCGATTACTGAGCGGTATAACAATTCTCCCCAGTACTCATACAGATTTTTTGCATCTCCAATTCCAACCTTTGCCTGCATTTCAAGACGATAAGGAGTCACACCATCCATTGGTTTTAAAATGCCATAAAACGCAGACAAGATTCTTAAATGATTTTGCAAATACTCAAACTGCTGGATTTCAAACACAGATGGTGCCATATATTGAAATGCAATCCCTTCATATGCTAAAACAGCCGGAGTAAGCCTGTTATAAAGATTCATATTTTCCAATCTGTTAAAGTTTTGCTCTGCAATCTTGTCATTACATTTCCAGATAGCTTTCAGTTCTTCTTTTGATTTGCTTTTCATCCAGTTTAATACTTCTGCTGTCTTATCAATATAGACAGGCAGTTCAACCGGTGCTAAGTTATCGGTATCTACAATCATCTTTTTTGCAGGTGATAAAATAATCTTCATTATGCCAATTCCTTAAGCATATTTTCAGGATCATCTGCCGCCTTGACTTTATCATTTGCCTTTATAATGATTCCCTGCTCATCAATAAGATAAGTAGTTCTTACTACACCCATAGATACTTTTCCATAATTTTTCTTTTCTTTCCAGACATCATATACTTCAATAACTTTACGATCCGGGTCTGCTAATAGCGTAAATGCCAGTCCGTATTTTTCTTCAAATCTCTTGTGAGACGCTACAGAGTCCTTGCTCACTCCGAGAATAACAGCTCCCTTCTCATTAAACTGTGGATAACGCTCAGAAAAGCCACATGCCTGCTTCGTACATCCTGGTGTATTATCCTTTGGATAAAAATATAGGATCACTTTTTTTCCTGCATAATCGCTTAATTTATGCATTTCTCCATTCTGATCCGGCAATTCAAAGTCCGGTGCTTTTTTTCCTACTTCTAACATATTTTATTCCTCCACTTCTTTCATTCCCATCTGTTTTCTTGTCCTCTTATTGCCAGAAATCATTTTATGACCAGAATAGACTGCCATAATCAAGCATATCAGAGAGCCAAATGCAAAGTATTTGTGTGCTGCTTTTAACCCTTTATATCCTGTATAAAAAGTTCCAACCATTGTAACTATTGCTCCGATTGACCAATATTTATGTGCTTTCATTTTATACCTCCAAATTGATTAAGCTGTTTCCAAAATAAATATCTCTGGATCATTAACAATATTGTACATTCCATCCATTACTTTCGACAAGTAGTGAAAGAAAAATAATCATTCCAAATACAAAAGGATGTATCACGATAATTCTGGCATTACCTTGACGCATCCTTTCGTGTTGTATTTTTTTCTTCTTAATGACAGCTATGGCTTCCGCATCCATGCTCACCACACGTATGTCCTTCCTCATGGTTGTGCTCATGGTGAGAACACTTCACATCCGAATTATAATCAAGCGTATCATTGATAAAAGCTTCTACTGCTTTATCCGCATCTCCTGAAACTCCGCCAAAAAGCTTAATACCCGCTGCCGCTAACGCAGTCTGAGCACCTCCTCCGATTCCGCCGCAGATCAAAACATCGGCATTTAATGCATTAAGAACTCCTGCCAATGCACCATGTCCGCTTCCATTCGTATCTACTACTTCTGAATGTAGCACTTTTCCTTCCTCTACATCGTAAATCTTAAATGTCTCTGTGTGTCCAAAGTGTTGGAAAATCTGTCCATTTTCATATGTTACTGCTATTCTCATGATACCTTCTCCTTTTTCTACTGCATATTTTTGATAAATCTCATGATTGTAACATCCTCCAAAGCTACAGTCGCTGCTCTGACCGTCACAGATTATGAAATCCCCACCCTCAATTTTAAGCGGATGTCCATCAATGAGAGCATCTGCTATTTTCTTTCTGGCAATCTCGTAAATCCGTTGGACCGTCGTTCTTGCGATCTGCATAGATTCCGCACACTGCTCCTGACTGTAACCTTTCTTGTCCAAAAGACGGATTGTCTCGTACTCATCTACCGTCAGAACAATGGGCATTTTTTTCTCAGTATCATCTGCCGGAAGGAATTCTAAAACATTTGGGAAATGGCAGACTTTTCTGCATTTTACTGGTCTCGGCATGAAATTGCTCCTTTCTCGCTTTTCTTATATAATAGTCCTATAAAGGGCATATGTCAATTATTCGATTGACGCATCTTAAAAAAGCAAGTATACTATGTTCATAAAGGAGATAACTATTATGAGCTTCGAAAATTATTTTCCACTATGGAATGACTTAAATACAGCACAGAAAAAACTAATTTCAGACAATTTGATCACACAGCATGTGAAAAAAGGAACAATCATTCACAACGGGAACATGGATTGTACCGGATTATTACTGGTTAAATCCGGGCAGCTTCGAACTTATATATTATCAGATGAAGGACGAGAGATTACACTCTACCGTCTGTTCGATATGGATATATGTCTTTTATCTGCCTCATGTATCATACGATCCATTCAATTTGAAGTAACCATTGAGGCAGAAAAAGATACTGATCTTTGGATCATCCCTGCTGAAATCTATAAGGGCATCATGAATGAATCTGCTCCTGTCGCAAACTATACCAATGAGTTAATGGCTACTCGTTTTTCTGATGTCATGTGGCTGATTGAACAAATCATGTGGAAGAGTTTGGATAAGCGTGTTGCTTCATTTCTTTTAGAAGAGACCTCTATCGAAGAAACAAATGAATTGAAAATCACTCACGAAACTATCGCCAACCATCTTGGTTCCCACAGGGAAGTTATCACTCGAATGCTTCGATACTTTCAAGGCGAGGGTCTCGTCAAACTCTCCCGGGGCAAAATCACAATCCTTGATCCAAAAAGACTGGAAACACTCCAAAGGTCATAAAACTGTTTTTCTGTAACATATAAAGAAGAATCCTCCATTTATCAGAATTATGAAAGTCATTCTAATAAATGGGGGATCTTTTTATGCTATAAGAAAATTATAAAAATATCGTGATTATTTTTTAATAATCCATACCACATGCATATGCCCTTTCAATCAGCGCACGGTCATTGACCACTGCATCATAGAATCGGAATCCGCCAGAGAAATTATACGTTTCATAACCGTTTCCTTCCAGAATACGGCTCGCAATATAACTGCGCAGACCACTCTGGCATATCAGATACACAGGCTTTCCTTTCTCAATTTCACTAATTCGTTCTCTCAGTTCATCTACAGGTATGTTTTTGAATCCATCTATATGCCCCCTGCTGAATTCACCTACAGTTCTCACATCTAGCAACTCCACATCTTTATCTTTAGAAATCTTGTCCATATCTTCCAAATGCCATTGCTTTAATGTCCCTTTTGCAATATTGTCTATCATAAATCCAGCCATGTTTACCGGATCCTTAGCAGAAGAATAAGGTGGTGCATATGCCAGATCCAGATCTTTCAACTGGGTTGCATTCAGCCCCGCATGAATTGCTGTTGCCAGCACATCAATACGTTTATCAACTCCTTCATATCCAATAATCTGAGCGCCAAGCAAACGATAGCTTTCTTTTTCAAAAACCACCTTCATGGTCATCACTTTTCCACCAGGATAGTAACCGGCATGACTCATAGGAGAAAGAATTACTGTATCTACCTCTAATCCTGACTTTTTGGCATTGGTTTCATTGATACCTGTAGTGGCTGCTATCATATCAAACACTTTTATAACGGAGCTTCCCTGACTGCCCAGGTAACGACTATCACCGCCACAAATATTATCAGCGATGATTCTGCCCTGTTTATTGGCCGGTCCTGCCAAAGAAATCAGCGCATCATTACCCGTAACATAATGTTTTACCTGAACTGCATCACCTGCAGCATAAATATCCGGTACAGAGGTTTCCATTCTGTCATTCACTACAATACTTTCCTTGATGCCAAGTTCCAGACCGGCTTCTTTTGCTAATACTGTGTCTGGTGTGACTCCGATTGCCAGAACTACCATATCAGCCTGAAGGGATGGATTATCTTTCAACAGAACCTCCACTCCGTTGTCATTTCCTTTAAATCCTTCTACTGTATAGCCCAGTATCAGTTTTATCCCATGCTTTCTCATTTCATTATGGATCATGGATGCCATATCCGGGTCAAAAGGGTTCATCAGCTGCTTAGGCCCCTGGACAATCGTAACATCCATGCCAAGCTCCCTCAAATTTTCTGCCAGTTCCAGACCAATAAAACCGCCACCTGCCAATACAGCCGATTTTGGATGATTCTTATTTATATATTCCTTTATCCGAAAAGTGTCTTCTACAGTACGAAGTGTAAAAAGTTTATCAATACCTACTCCGGGAAGTCTCGGCTGTGTAGGCTTTGCACCTGGAGATAGGATTAGCTTATCATAGTTTTCTTCAAATATTTCACCGTTTTCTAAATTCTTCACTGAAACAGTTTTACATTCGGGATGTATTGAGATAACTTCATGATGAATTTTCATGTTAATACGGAAGCGTTTAAAAAAACTCTCTGGTGTCTGTAGTGTAAGTGCTTCCGGATCTGTAATCACGTCTCCAATATAATATGGAAGCCCACAATTCGCATAGGATATGTATCCGGATCTTTCATACACAGTAATTTCTGCATGTTCATCCAGTCTGCGTATTCTTGCTGCGGCTGTAGCTCCTCCTGCTACACCTCCTACGATTATTACCTTCATCTTATTTTTCCACCTTTCCTGAGTAAGCTGCAATGCCACCGATATTATTTACTTTAGAATATCCCATTCGTTGCAACATCCCAGTTGCCTGACGGCTCCGGGAACCGGAATAACAGTATACAAACAGAGGGATATCCTTATTCTTCGCTACAGAAACAATATTGTCTAGTTGCTGCAACGGCACATTTTTACTTTCTGGTATATGTCCTTCCTGATATTCCTGCGGAGTACGGACATCCAGCAGAACTGCACCAGCAGTCCTTTTATATTCTTCTATGCCTTGATTAATATTCGACTGTTTAAAGAAATTAAAAAATCCCATTAGCACACCTCTCTAAAGCATTTCTAAAATCGCATTCTTAGATCTCGCCCCTGAAACCTGCTGTACAATCTTCCCATTCTTCATAACCACTAAAGTCGGAATGCTCATAATACTGAACTTATTTGCCAGTTCAGGCTCTTCATCTACATTAATCTTTCCAACTTTAATATCCCTACGCTCACCTGCAATCTCCTCTACAATAGGTACTACCATACGGCAAGGCGCACACCAAGATGCCCAAAAATCTAAAAGAACGGTTTTATCGGAATTCAGTACTTCGTTCTCAAAATTATTTTTATTGATATTAATAGCAGACATTTTACAGTCCTCCTTATCTTTTTCTTTTTGTAGCTTTATTATAGTCTTAATTTCATTTGTTTTCCGTGATTACATCACCATACAACATTAAATTAACTTCTTGCCATACCATCTACACTTAATATAACACCTGTAATGTAACTCGCCTCATCTGAAGCAAGAAACACAAACGCATTGGCAATATCTTCTGGCTGTCCAAGACGACGCAATGGAATTCTTTCAATCATAGGTTCGATAACTTCCTTTGGCACAGCTTTCATCATATCAGTTTCTGTAATCCCAGGTGCAACAGCATTAACACGAATACCTTTGCTGGGATAAGGTCCTTAAGTTTTGGTACAAGAAGCGCACCAATCAGCATAACACCGGCACCCGCCATAAACTGCTTCATGCCCTGTGACTTTACTGATGTGCGATAAAGAAGTAATAGAAGTGTAAAAAATTTTGCCGTTCCTATCCGGCACTTAGCTCTTGTGTCGGACAGGTCGGGCGGTTATTCGGGCAAGTCCACCTTGCCAACAAAAGAATAATAAATCTCAATGTCCTGCCTACGGGTCTTGTTCTCGTCATAGCTGCACTCATGCACAACGATTTTCTCTACAAACTCCCGCAACAGAGTAGGGGTAAGTTCTTCAAAGCTGGTATGCCGCCGGACAACATTCATAAACTTTTCTGCGTTCACGGTGGCTTCCTGTGCTTTGGAAAGCTCCGCTTGGATAGCAGCGGCTCTTTCTTTCAGCTCCCGTTGTTCTGCTTCATAGTCTGCCGACAGCTCTGTGAAACGCTCGTCTGATATGCGCCCGGTCACGCTGTCCTCATACAGCCGCTTGAAGATAGCGGATAACTCGGCTATGCGTTTCTCGGCGGCTTCCAGCTCCTTTTTCTTGGCGGCGTTCCTGCGCTTGCCCCCGTCCTCGTTCTGCTCAATCAAGAGCTTCATAAACCGGGCTTCATGCTTTGCCGCATAGCTTGTCACTTTCCGCAGATTGGAGAGTACGCCAGCGGTCAAGAGGTCGGTGCGGATAAAGTGCGCCGTACAGTCATGGGTGCGTTTCTTGTAGTTGCCGCAGATATAACAGTCCTGCTTGCGCTTGTCCGTCTGGTATCGCTGCTGATACATCACACTGCCGCAGTCTGCACAGAACAGTATGCCGGAGAACAAGCCCACTTCATCATAGCGGTTCGGTCGCTTGCGCTGTTTGCGTAATTCCTGCACACGCTCCCATGTTTGGGTGTCTATGATAGGCTCGTGGTGGTTCTCGAATATCGCTTGCTTTTCCTCCGGGTTTTCTACGCTGTGCTTGACTTTGTAAGAGAGTTTTTCCGTCTTGAAGTTTACCAGGCAGCCTGTGTATTCCCGGTTTTCAAGGATATGCACAACGGTATTGGTCGCCCACTTGCACTCATAGCCGGGGTGGTAGCGGCGGGTGCTGCCCGTCCTGCGGTATTCCAGCGTCCCCGGCGTGGGGATTTGCTGCTCTGTGAGCATACGGGCTATCTTGGTCGGACCGTTCCCGGCAAGGCAGAGGTTGTATATCTGCTTAACTACGGGTGCAGCTTCATCGTCAATAATGAAATTTTCGTCCTCGTCCATGAGGTAGCCATACACAGGTTTGCTTGTGATTGGCTTGCCACTCATACCTTTTGAGCGTTTTACTGCTTTGATTTTCTTGCTCGTATCTCTCACCAGCCATTCGTTAAAGATATTCCGCAGCGGGGCAAAGTCATTGTCGCCCTGTGCGCTGTCCACTCCGTCATTGATAGCGATGAAGCGGACGCCTTTCTGTGGGAAAACCATTTCCGTGTACATTCCCACTTGCAGGTAGTTTCGCCCTAACCTCGACATATCCTTTACGATAACTGTCCCGACTTTTCCGGCTTCAATGTCCGCAAGCATGGCTTGAAAACCGGGTCTTTGAAAGTTCGCACCAGAATAACCGTCGTCCGTGTACCAGCGCAGATTGGAAAAGCCGTTCTGCTTTGCATAGGTCTCAAGAATACGCTTCTGGTTGGAAATGGAATTGCTCTCGCCTTGCAGCTCGTCCTCATGGGAAAGTCTTGGGTAAAGGGCGGTAATTGGTTGTTGGTTGGTCTGTCTTAACATAAAATCCTCCGTTTCCGACAGCCAGCCCCACTATTCCGTACCTTGATTGTACCACATGGGGCGGCTGTCTGTATAGCGGCAAAAGCGTCAAATCTGCTTCTTTATGGTCGGTCAAATCGCCGTTTTTTGTGTAGCAGCTTCCGCTTCCAGCACTTTCATCATCTTGTCGGCTGCGGTGTCGGTTGCGCCCTGCTTGAAGAAGCCGGAAACGGTAAGGACGGAGTTGCCCATGCGGATTTCCGTTACACAGTCCGGGCGGCGGTCTGTTTTGGTGGTGCTTGTCTGTTTGGTTTCTGTCATAGGCTCTCCTTTCGCTGCTTCATCAGTTGCTTTAAGCGTTCCAGCTTTTCCTGTGCGGTTTCCTTTCGGAAATTGCTGCCCGTGAAGCGAACGGGGGCGCACATGGAAGTCAGCCTGTCATAGATACGGGCATGGGGCGTGTCCTGCGGGTGCTGCAATTCCTCCAGCGTGAGGTTGGTCGTGGCGATCAGCGGCTTGCCGCTTCGGTAACGGCTGTCAATCACGCTATAAACCTGTTCCAGCCCGTATTCTGTTCCTCGCTCCATACCAAAATCATCAAGTATCAGCAGGGGGTAGCTGCAAAGGCGGGAAATATATTCGTTCCTGCCATCAAAGCTGGCGGCAAGGTCATTGAGTATGGTTGCAAAGTTTGTCATACAGACGGCAACCTCTTTCTCCATAAGGGCGTTGGCGATACAGGCGGCAAGGTAGCTTTTTCCTGTCCCCACGCCGCCCCAAAACAGGTAGCCGATATTTTCAGCCTGCATGGTTTCCCAGCTCTCCACATAAAAGCGGGCAGTTTCGGTCTGTGGGTTTCTGCCGTTGTCATGCTCAAATGTCCAGTTCCGCATAGCGGGGTCGGTAAAGCCCCGGCGCTTCAAGTCCTCCACTGTTTCAAGGTGCTTCTGTCTGCTTTCAGCGGCTTCCCGTTTTTCACGGGCTGCCCGCTGGCAGTCGCAGTCTGTTGGGTGGCGGTCACGCCCGAAACAGGTCTTTCCCTCTGCAAAGTAGGCTTCTTTTGGCGTATGGCACTTGCCGCAGTATAAAAGCCCGTCCTCGCCTGTGTAGTCCTCCGCTTCGGCGGTAGTGGCTGTAATGTCCGTAATCATAGCTTCAATCTCGTTTTTCATAAGCTCTCGCCCTCCTTGCATGAATAATCGGGTATGCCCTGTTTCGGGGCAGCCTTGCCTTTGGCAGCGTCCTCCTGCGCCCACTTGTAAATGGTGGCTGCATGGCTGTGGTACTGCTTCCCGGTGGAAGCGATATGGCAGGAAAGCCGGTCAATATAATACTCCCACTTGTCGGGCAGCTCTGTTTTCAGCCCGGAAAGCTCTGTATCGGTCAGTATCACATTGTTGTATCTGCCATAAGCGGCGGGGACGGGGTGTCCCGTTTCTCCCTCTCTCTCTTTTTCTATCTCTATCTCTTTCTCTAACTCTATCTCTGGTGGACGAATGTCGGACAAATGTCCGCCTTTTGTCCGGGGCGGTAAAAGTGCCTTGTTTTCCTGTCTTGCAGCCCGTTTCCTCTCGGCTTCGGTAGAGGACTGTCCTATCATCAGCTCAATGTCGGTCATATAAAAAGCCCCACTGTCAAGCTGCTCCACAAGCCCCAACTGCCGGAAAATCTCTAAAGCCCTCTCAACCGTCCCTATCTGGTGGCGGGTCAGTGTCGCTATCATCTGCGCTGTGTAGGGGATATGCTCGTCAAGCTGCAACTTCCCGCCGTTTTTCAGCGATTTTAAGTACAGCTTCAAGAGGATATTGGAATATAAAATCCCGTCTTTCATATCTTCCAGCAGCACAATGGAGTCGCTGTCAAAAAAGTTCTCTTTCAGCTTGAGGTAGTAATACTTGCGGTTATCTGCCATTGTCCCTGTCCTCCTTTTTCCGGCGTTTGGAGTAGTAGCGGGGGCAGAGTATGATAACCGCCCGGAAGCTCTGCTTGCAGCTATGGGTACAGCCCCGGCAGAGGTCGTTGTATGTGATACGGTCGCAGGTGGTATTCCCGACTTTTACTTGCCGCAGGAAAAAGGACCATTCCAGCCGCCGTTTCTTGCTCATTCTTGGCATGGGTGCGCTCCTTTCTGCCGTTTCCGCTGGTGTGGCGGTATCGGCGATAATTCTGTATCATCTCGGTATCATTTTCGGGGTTTTTCTGCCCTGTAAGCCCGTTAAAAAATCCTTTGGTATTGCGGATAGGGTACGGGGCAGCCCCCTTGTTCTGTATGGGTTCGGGTACATTTTGGGGTGGTTTTTATCGCTCCTGTTCCTGCCTTTTCACAGGCTTGCGCTCCCGGCGTAAAATCTGGTCGATATTGCCCTTGACGGTCTGTAAGCGGCGGTATTCCTCCCGTTTTGCCCGGTAATCGTTGTAGCCGCTGTTTTTCTCTTTGATAAGGGTTTCAATCTCTGCTTGCAGGGCTTTATAGCTTGGCAGCTTGGAAATGCCGTTCTCCCTAAAATAACGGGCGGCTGCGTCTGCTATGATAAAGTCGCTTTCGTGCTTCTGTCGGTAGGCTGCTTTTGCTTTGGCGTTTTTCTGCTGTTTCAGCCCGTCCCGGACAGGGCGGGTCTTGGAATAGGCAAGCACCTGCCGTTGCAGCTCCTTTTTCCCGTCCAGCGTCTTTTCCACCTGCTTCAGCTCTATAAGGCTTTCCCGCATGGCGGTATAGGCGGCAGAACAGGCTTCGTCCAGTTCCTCCGGGGAAGAAAAGCCGTACTGCTGGTAGGCGGTAACGGTAGCCGCCATTTGCTTTAGATTGTACTTTGCCGCCCAGCGGTCATAGCCCACGCCCTTGCCCTCGGCTCGCTTGGCTTCCCGGTCAACCATGCGCTGCAAGGTGTTGTCTGCCGGGGTGGTTTTTGTGGTTTTTTCCCCTTGTGACGGCTTTTTAACTGCGGCAGGGTATTCGGGTATGGCTTTGGTCTGTTCGGCGGCTCTGCGGGCGTTCTGTGTAAGCAGGGCAAGGACAGCAGCCTTGTCAAAATCGTCCCCCAGCTTCCGGGCTGTGATAGGCTTTGTCCTGTCCGGCGTGAGGTAGGAAAGCCGCCCCCGGCTCTCCTTGACAGTCACACCCTCACGCAGCAAAAGGGAAGAAAACTCGTCAAAGCTGGTAGCTTGGGAAAGTGCCTGCCGTATCGTCCGGCGCAGCTTCGCCTTGTCCGTTTCAAACTTGGTGGGCTTGGTCGGCTGTCCGGCGGCTTCTCTGGTGGCGTTCTCTTTATCAAGGGCAAGCTGCCCTTTCTTTGCCGCCCAGTATTCCCGTTCCGTTATCCGTTCCTTGCTGCCGTTTAGGAGGTCGATTTGGTAAAGCCCCTCCCGGTGGCACATCTCCATGACTTCACTCTTGAAATATTCCATAGCGGCATTGGTGCAGCGGTGCTTGCAGCCCTCCCGTGTATCGGCTGGTCTGTCCATGTAGGGCAGAAGCGGGACTTCATAAATCCGCAGGGAGTTGATGACGATATGCACATGGATATTGCCGCTGTGGTTATGCCCGTCCGGGTGGGTGCAGATTAGGCTTGGTGTCCGGGAAAATGCTCCTTGCAGAACTGCTCGCCCAGCTCCTGCGCCCGGTCTACGGTCAAGCCGTTGTCTGTCCCGTCCCGTGGGTCAAAGCTGATGATATAGTGGTGGCTTTTCACATCTTCCCGTTTTTGGTTTTTCTCATAGCGGAGATTAGCCCGCATACAGGCAACAGCGAAATCCTCGCCCCCGCAGTTGAGGGAAGAAATGCGGTAATCCTCCCTCGGTATCAGCCGCCCGTTTTCATCAAGGGTGGGCTTCATGGTAAACTCGTCATGCTCAAATGTGAGATAGGCTTCCGCTGCGCCATAGTCCGCATTTTTAGAGCTGATATGTTTGAATGTTGCCAACAGCGTCACCCACTTTCTGCAAGACTTCAAACTTTAGGGCAGCAAGGTCGGAAACCGCCGCCCGTACCTCCCCGGCAAGCTGCGGGTAGGGGCTGTGCCACTCGTTCAGCGTCCGGGCTATCTGGTTTAAGTTGCCGCCGATCCTGCCGTATTCGGCGGTCAGCTTCCCAACAGCGGCAAGCAACTCGTCATTGACGGGGGAAACGGTTATGATGGGGCGTATGGCTGCCCCGGTTATGGCTTGCCGGATAAACTCGGCTTGGCTCATGTTGTAAGCAGAAAGCCTTTCCGCAAACTCGGCGTATTCTTCCTCGGTCATGCGTGTCTTGACTACCCGGCTGCGGTGCGGCGTGTTATATCGTTTTCGCATGGTAAAACCTCCTTTCGGCTGTGCGTGGTGTCCTCTCACTAACAGGAGAAAAACAGGGTGTAAAGCGGAACTGTTTTTGAAAAATCCGAAAAATTATTTTGAGGGATTTTTCAGCGGCGCAAGCCGCATAAGCAGGGTTTGGGGAAGGCACTCCCCAACAAGATTCCCGCAGGGGCAAAATGAGCGAAAAGCGAATTTTGGTACTGCGGTAGAATCTTGCTCTAAAAAACTGCCGGACTGCCGTTCACTTCCTACTGCCACTTTTTCAGAAAATCTATAACCAGCTTTTTCATAAAAGGCTGCGGGCTGGCGTTCTTCCCCTTACTCCCTACAACACCGCAAAAAGCAAAAATGACGGACTTTCCGGCAAGAACTTTTCCGGCGGCTCGGTCTTTCCCGACAATAAGGCGTTTCGGAAGCTGCGTTTTGCCCGCTGTCTAAAAAAATGGCAGCCTTTTTAGCTTCAATGTCTAATACGGAACATTTGGAAATTTGCCAAAAATGGACGCAAAAAAGCAGCAAATCTTTTTCGGATTTACTGCTTCATGTGCTGCTGCGGGGCGGCGGGATATTCAGTTTTTATGTTATCGGTCAAGCCGGAACTTGAACAGGCTTTCAATCAGCTTTGTTCTGATGTAGTCCTCCATATCAGAATTATAATAGCCGTTCATTTTGGAGAAATAGCGGATATACCCGGCATATCGGTCAAGGACAGCTTGTATCGCTATGGGGTCGCCCTCATGTGCTTTTATTATCGTGTCATAGGGGAGAAGTAGGCTACTCATGGGACAGCACCTCCATTTCTTCTTTCAGCCGCTTCAAGGCAAGCTGGATATGCCGCCCGATTGTGCTGCGTGTCCAGCCGCTTTGTTCTCCGATTTCTTTCTGCTTCAAATGCTGGAAGTAATACAAAAAGATTTCCTCCTGCGACTGTTCCGGCAGTTCGGCAAGAGCCGCCGCAAGGGAACAGCTATCTAAAAATATCGTCTTCCCCCGGACGGAGAATGGATAAGTTTCGCCATAGTCTGGCACTTGAAAATACTCATCTATGGTGCTTAGTGGAACAAACTTTTCTTCGGTCAAGTATTCAAGGGAGATTTCCCGTTTCCACCGCGCTGCCAGCATACGGGCAGCGTCAAAGGACGCATGGCGAATAACAATCCGGCAATAGGTATCATGGGTATAGCGGATATGTTCTTGATAGGCTTCGTATTCAGTCATGGAAAATCCCCCTTTCTTCGATTATGGGAAAGGGCGGCAGCACTTTTTGCTGTCGCCCCTTGATTACCCACCAGCAAGGACAGGCGGGGCTGTCAACGGTGGGCGTAGCCCATTTACTTGCCGTTGACTGGCTCGGCTGGGTTTGCTATAAATTGCACTCACTATGGATTAACAGAACGCCTAAAAATAATCCATGTACTTATGAAGTAACAAATCAATAAAATTGCCAAAATCCCCATTGTTGCCCCTATTTGTAACATCACTGCACCGAACCCGATATAGGCTGAAATTTCTGCTGATATGGTTTGGATAAAGTAAGCTATTACAATAGCAGCTACAATGATTGCTGTGATAATTGGAAGCCCAAACCAAACACTTAATTGTTGCAAAATCAGTTTTCCGATATGCTTTTCTTCCACCCCCAATTTTCGGAGTACAGAGAAGCGATATTTATATTGTCCTGCGTCTAAGAGTTGTTGCAAGGAAAGTACGGTAAGACATATAATCATCAATACAACAGCACCATAAATCATTGCAGCCCGTAAAACGAAATTATTTGCTATTGTACTATTCCTCTGTAATGTGCTGAACCGTATTCCATACATAACACCGTTTTCTGCTTGCTCTGGGTATTCCTCTGTAAAAAGTTTTTCCAGTTCCCTTGCATTTTCATAGGAGATGTTTTCTTCTGTTGTGATATAGCGGTTTTTTATTACGGGCAACAACTTTTCACAAATACTGTCTGGAAGTACATAGAGTATATCTGTATAGGAATTGTATGCTGTTTCTCCAATCGGATCCTCATAATAGGACTGCTCGGAAAGAGTCAATTCTCCTGCGTCTGTCATAATGCTGGTATGCTCTTTCAAAAAGCTATCCCGTTCTTCCTCGGTGGCGATTGTTTTCCATTGTGTTGTAAATTCATCTTTTCCCAGAATAATCTGCTCATAACCCAACATTTCCCGTATGGTGTTATAATCACTTAAAGAAATTGCCACAATCGGAAAATCATATTTCTGTCTGTTGTGAAAATCATCTTTCTCTGGCAGATATAGATTGAACGTGCAATCATAAACTGTATCTATTTTGTGTTCTGTCAGAAACTCAGTAATAATTTCATAACTGTCTTGCGGCAGATTTTCTTCTTCATATACGTCATTATATCTTGAATATACCTGCACATCATACATAGAGCGCATATCCAAATAACCTGAAGCCCAGCCCGTCAAAATAGGGGCGGCAATAAACATGAAGATTGCAAGGACAAGGGTTATACAAATCAGCGTCATTGTTTTGCTAGTTGTATTTAGTTTTGATATAATTTGCCCGAAAAAGAACAGGTTTTCTCCTTTGTATCTATGTTCCGGCGATTTTACTTTCCATGCTACAATCAAACCACTGGTAAGATAAATGAAGGCACAAATGAAGAAAAGTAAGTCAATCACAACAAAAAGCAGATATTGATTGAGCGTTCCACCACCTAAAGACAGATAATATTTATTTGTTAATGCTGCAACGCTGGCTGCTGTAAAAGCATTCAATACAGAACATATCAGCAAACCAGCAATGAAACATTCTCTTTTTTTCTTTCTAATTATGCAAAATATCGACCACAGCAAAGTAAGCAGCGGAAAAAGAATATTTTCCCAAAACATAAGCTGCACTGAAAACGCAAAGCGGGGGTCATAATAAAACCAGACCTTTTGTATTCCTGTAATCAATCCCCATACGGTAAATACTTCAAAGAGGACTACTACAACAAAAATGAAGCGGCTCTTTTTTAGCTCTGGCTCATTCTCTTTCTCTGCGGAAAGCATATCAATAATTTTTGTTTTCTGAATGGTACGGGTATTGAAAATTCCTACCACAAAAAAACTTGCCACAAAAAATACCACTGTCAACAAAACGGTATCCGGGAATAATGTCCATGAGATTTCATAAGGCTTTCCATAAGCAGTAAGGAGCATTGCGGTAATGAATTGAGAGCAAAATACACCGCAAAAAATACCAATCAAAATGGAAAACATACCCATAATCAGTGTTTCTGCAAAGAAAATCCTGCCAATGGTTTTTTGTTCCATTCCCATAATGGACTGGACAGCAAACTCCTTTTGCTTCTGTCTTAGCATATAATGATTGACGAACCGTATCAAAAATAACAACAGTAATGTTATCATGCAGATTGCAATTTTCATTCCGTCACTTAACAGCGTAAAATCATACTCGCTGCCTATATCCGGGCTATAATAACTACTGGAAATAGACAAGAACGCATAAAACAAGGTAACACAGATTGTCATTGTGACAATGTAGACCAGATAGTCTTTTACAGACCGTTTTGCATTTCTGAAAACAAGTTTAGCATACATGGCTCTGTCCCCCTCCGATCATGGTAAGGACATTCAGAATTTTATCAAAAAAATCACTTCTGCTGTCGTTGCCCTTGCGCAGTTCCATAAAGATTTCTCCGTCTTTCAAAAAAAGAATACGGCTGGCATAGCTGGCGGTAAAAGCGTCATGGGTTACCATAAGAATTGTCGCCCTAAGCTGTTCATTGATACTTTGAATGGTAGACAGCAGCATTTGTGAGGAATGGCTGTCTAATGCTCCTGTTGGCTCATCTGCCAATAAGAGTTTCGGATTGTTGATAATTGCTCTTGCACAGGCACAACGCTGTTTTTGACCGCCCGATACCTGATAAGGATATTTGTTTAGAATATCGCTGATATTCAGCTTTCCGGCTATATCCAAAATGCAGGGTTCTACACTCCCGGCAGGGACTTTATTGATTGCTAATGCCAGTGCAATGTTTTCTGAAATTGTCAATGTATCCAGCAAATTGAAGTCTTGAAATACAAAACCTAAATTCTCTCTGCGAAAGCGGGCAAGGGATTTTGGGTTGATTTCCGTTATATCTGTTCCCTCTAAAAAAATATGCCCTGCACTTACGGTATCAATCGTAGAAATACAGTTTAGCAGCGTTGTCTTTCCAGAACCGGACGCACCCATAATTCCGAGAAATTCTCCGGCTTCCACAGAAAAACTAATATCTTTAATGGCTTTGGTAATATTTCCCTCATTGCCATAATATTTCTGGATATGCTCCAGCTTCAAAATTGTATTCATCGGATAAACCTCCTTAACTGTTCCATACCCATATTGTAAATGGAGTATATCATTTTTTGTATCAAGTTTTCTTACACAGTTCTTACAAAAATGTAAGAAGTGCAGAACCTATCAGCCCTGCACTCCGATAATAAAATCATTCATTTGAAAGATAAGTGAAATCGTTGTTCCTCTGTTTTCGGAATAAGCAGTAAGTCCTATTCCCAGTTTATCACATAGACGCTTGCAAAGATATAAGCCAATTCCAGTAGAATTTTTCCCGGTTCGCCCATTCTGACCTGTAAATCCTTTTTCAAAAATACGGGGTAAATCACTTTTAGGAATACCTATCCCATTATCGCTGATAGATAGCACAATCTTGTCATTCGTTTTTGTCGCCCCAAAGTGCAAAATAGGCTGCTCTGCATGGTATTTGATTGCATTACCGATAATCTGATTTAAGATGAACCGCACCCATTTTTCATCGGTGTAAACTTTTGTTTCTATATCGTCTATCTGAATTGATATATGCTTTGACGCAAAAGATACTTATTATCTGCGATTGCACTATGCACAACATCGCATAAATTGACTTCACGGACAGAATAGTCTTTTTCAGTGTGTTCACTTCTGGCATAGTAAAGCGCCTGTTCTGTATATTGATTGATATTCTCTAACTCTGCCAATACCTCTCTGGAAAAGGGAGAACGGTTATTCTCACACAGCAGCTTCATGGCTGTAATTGGTGTTTTTACTTCGTGTATCCATTGTTCAATGTATTCTTTATATTCCCTGCGTTCCCTCTGTACTTCGCCAATCCGTTCCAACATAGATTTTTCAGCCATTTTCATAATCTGGTAAAAAACCTGTTCATCAGCCCTTTCCGGCACTTGCATGATTTCCGGCAATAAATATCGTTCTTCTAATTGCTCCGTCATATTGAGCAATTTATTCAGATATTTTTTTCGTGAGAAATAAAATGCCAGCAAAGATAAAACAAGGACAATCGACCAGACCGCAAGAATAAACAGGACTGTTTGGATAGGATTATCGCTTGCAATTAAGAACAAGGCAAGGGCAAGCATACCCAACAGATTGATTAAAATAACGGGGAGTTGATTTTTCAAATATTGTTTTCCACTCATAATGTATATCCTTGCCTGTGTTTTGTTTTAATGAAATCTACAAGTCCGATTGTTGCCAGTTTGTCACGAATGCGGGTAATATTGACACTTAGGGCATTATCATCAACATAAAGCTGATTATCCCAAAGAAAATCCACAATATCATTTCTGGAACAGATTTTTCCAGCGTTCTTAAAAAGGTAGTAGAGGATTTTCAATTCATTCTTTGTCAATTCTGCTTTCTGTCCTTTGTACTCTATCATGCTACTCTCCAAATGCAGGGTAGCTTC
Organism: Clostridium sp. AM46-21; assembly: GCF_003480025.1. NCBI lineage: Bacteria > Bacillati > Bacillota > Clostridia > Eubacteriales > Clostridiaceae > Clostridium > Clostridium sp. AM46-21. The sequence goes on along the minus strand of NZ_QUIB01000012.1, from coordinate 16,156 downwards.
TCTCCACATATAAATTTCTGTTTGAGGGGAACGGTAGGCTTTCTTTAACAATGCAGCAATTTTAGCAAGAAGAATAGCGGGATTATAAGGCTTTGTGATAAACGCATCTCCACCCAGCATAATGCTGTTCAGTTCGTCCATATCTGTATTACTGCTTGTTACAAATACAATCGGAATATCTGAAAAGGTGCGAATCCCCGAGCATATTTCAAAACCGTTATTCCCCGGAAGTTTTATATCCAGAATAACCAGATGTGGCGCAGCTTCTTTTAACTGCTCTATTGTTTGGGAAAAATCCGTAACTGCAAATACTTCATATCCATTCCCAGACAAAAGAGTTTTAAGCTGTGTTTGTATCGTAAAATCATCTTCAATGATTAGTATTTTTTCCTTCATAGAGATACCTCCCTGACACTTTATTATACTGTATCAGAGAGGTTTTCTCAATCCATATTGAAGAATAGTAACGGAATAATGGGCGGTTGTCTATCAAATTTTTGTGTGTTACTTTACCGCACATGAGCATTTGCACCCGGGTTATCATTACCATAACCTTCAAGCAGATTTACAACGCCAAGAACTGCAAGACCACCGCCTACTGCAATGATAACGACCTTGAGTGCTGATACACCGCTTGTAAGGAACGATGTATAGTCAAGCAGGATAAGCAGGTTTGCAAGCAGCTTGTGTGAAGCAAAAAATGACGCAACACTTGAAAGTAAGTTAGAGCCTGACATGGCAGTCATGGCATAATTCATAAGTAAATTCATAATAAATAATCTCCTTTTAATCTCTTATTTTTCGACCCTCCGTGATATAATAAGAGCGGTCTATTGTGGTGATAGATCAGGAGCAGCGGCAAATACACACATGAAGGGTTCTCCCCTCATTTATTCTTTTTACTGTAAAGCCGCTGCTTCGTTTTGCTCTGCTTTCTTCATCATCCCGGCTTCCTCTATGGCAAAGTTCACCAGATCATCCGGATACTTCACTCCGGTAAGGTCAAGTTCTATGAACTTATCCTTCTTGGAAAACTTCGGTCTGCCATATTCGGAAACATATTTCTCAATATCAAATTGATTTTTCTTGTCAAAATCCGAAAGCTCTTTGTACATCTCGTGTGCGGTTATATCAACCTTATCTGAAAAGAACGGTCTTACTCCACGCACCTGCAATATACATTTGCCGCCATCCATAAGAGCCAGGCGGTCTTGGCTCATAAGCTCTCGTCCAAGTTTCTGATAGTTCAGACCATAGGACTGAGATGTTCCTCTGGTATCAGATGTGTTGTATGTGTCAATAGTTTCCTTACCCAGCACTTCCGACAGATCTTTTAATGTTGACTTTTCCTTGCCACCTAAAAACAGAAATGTATCGCAGTTACCCTCGATCGTCTCTGCGTTATCCTTATAAATTGACTTTAACTGTGCCTTAGACTGTAGGATAATGGAAGCCGATATCTCTCTGCTTCGTATGGTTGCAATCAGCTTGTCAAACTTCGGAATCTGTCCGATGTTTGTGAACTCGTCTAAGATACACCTAACATGTACCGGGAGCTTTCCATGGTATTCATCGTCTGCAATCGTACAGAGCAGATTGAAAAGCTGTGTGTACATGATTGATACCAAAAAATTAAGGGAATCATCTGTATCCGAAATAATGACAAACAATGCTGTCTTTCTTCTACCGATGTCCCCTAAGTCGAGTTCATCATATGCTGTTATCTCCCTGACTTCCTTGATGTCAAATGGTGCAAGTCTCGCACCACAGGAAACCAGAATACTCTTGGCTGTCTTACCTGAAACAAAATGTCAAAGACTTTTTAGTACCCATACATTTCATTGCATGAAAAAAGCCACTGTAGATTTCTCCACAATGGCTATAAAGTCATTTTTATTCACTTTTGATTTTCGGCAACCTCATGCCCAAACTGGAATAGGTTTGACACTTTATTCGGGACTGAACTCCTTATCGGTAATGACATAATGAAATTCATCTGCACCAAAGGTATCTTTGTCCAGATCTGTAATAGTAAATGTAGTTCCATCAAATTTCATATAGCCGCTGGTGCCGTCAACAACAACGCCATCTTTTACAATGTCCAGATAAACAATTCTATCGATGCTATTCAACTCATAGGCCTGCCAACCGTCCACACCCTGAAAATAGGCTGTAACATTGGCAAACGGTTCATCGTTTTCCTTCTTGCAGACAAGATAACTGGCACTGTCCTCCGATACCCAGGTGGCAGTCATTCCCCAAGGACCTTCCGTTGATACATATCTCCCAAATTTATGGTCGTTGGTACGGTTAATTATGAGTCCTACAAAAGAACCAACAACGAGTACAAGAATAAGCACAACGACACCAACAATGATTTTTACATTCTTCCTCATGATAAATTCCCCCTTCCATAAATTCATCTGTTAAGAATATTCTTATTTTTCGCTCTTATTGAACATACTAATTATACCACAATATATGCAAGTTTTCCATATGCTTTTCTACCTATGCCGTATGCTGATTTGCCCTAACATCATTCTCAATCAGCCTCTTTATCTTGTCCTTCATGCTTTCTTCGGCATCCTCATTGAAATGCACTCTCACAACATACATTGTGCCACCTATCTGCTTTCTGAGTGCTACCGGTGTGTGTGATTTTCTATTCTCCATTTGTGTTCTCCTTTATGTCTGCCTGGTAAGGAAGAGCCTCTTTCAGCTGACAACCGGAAGCTGACAACCGACCTCTAAAAACTCTCAATTCCTTTTATTTATAGTTACTTTTCCTAAATTTACTTTTTCTCAAATATTCCGTTGCTTTCGTTGTCAGAACTATATATATCCCTTAAAAACATAGTAAATATAAGGTTTTATAGAACATAGAACCGACAACGGGGTTGGCAACGGGATAGACAACCAGCCGACAACCTATCAGGCATTTATCTCTCCATCCACTCCGGTGGCAATGATAACTGCTCCATCTGCTCCTTGGTTATCGGTTGAAAATCCTGACCTCTGTTGTCAGGCTTCTCCCATCCTTTCTGCCTGCGGTATGGTTCAGGAAAATGTCTTGGATTACTAAAGGCAATCCAATCACTGCAGTTATTCATAATGTCATTAATCTCACGAATTTCCCATTGTGCCGGATTTCCGTCATTTCCCAATGCCTCAGAATATAACTGCCTTGAACATACCATGCTTCCCTCGTAATGCTCCAAATAGTCAAGAATCAGCTCTTTCTTGGTATCTTCCTGCATAAACTGCTTCTGATACTCACAAAGCTCTTTTTCCATCTCTTTCGGAAGCCTCAGCTGGCATTTGCCACTCCTGTAGATTTCCATAGCCTCTGCCCACATCTGGTCGATATATTCCCTTGATGTCTTTTCATCATCGAGTATATGAGTTTCCGCCTCTTCCATATTGCAAAGAATAGGCAGAAATCTTCGGTTTCCCGACCTGTCCATAGGCAGGAAATCCAGCGAATTTGATGAACCGGCAAACACGCACTGCCTCTTGTGGTCTTTGGGATGCCTGTCGTATGGGGTCTTGTAAGTGTCTTTCTGTCTGCTCATAAAGGACTTGGTATCTTCCACATTCTTGGCATTGAGAATTGCCACCATTTCAGGGAACTCTATAATCAGATGCCCCTGTATTTTTCGGTATACATTATCATCATCCATTTTCTTCAAGTCATCCGTAAACCAGTCATCTTCCATGGCAAGGAAACGCAGAAAAGTGGATTTACCGGCTCCCTGACCACCTACCAGGCAGAGCATTACTTCAAACTTGATGCCCGGGCATGAAATTCTTGCTATCGTCCCTATCATAAAAAGCTTCATTACCTCATAGGTGTACTCACTGACCTCTGCCCCTAAGAAATGATGCAGTGCATAGCGTATCCTCTCCCTGCCATCCCATGTTATGGAATTGATGCGGTCAAGAACCGGATGGTATCTGTTTTCATTTGCCACGACCTTTATCACATCCTCAATCCGCTTTTCGTTGGATAATCCATAATGCTTTTCAAGGTAGACAACAAGGAATTTCAAATCAACATCCGTCAGGCTGTCGCTTTCACGATACCATCCCAAATCCCTTGTAATGTCGATTTTATCCGTAAACATGTTCAGACGGAATGCACCCTGCAGATTAGGGTCATTCATCAAAATCAGACGATAGTTACCGACTGTTTTCCTGACTTCTCCCTTTTCTGTGCTCTCCAGCATCGCCCTGACTTCTCCGATACTCTTCAATTCTTCCTGCAATCGACTTCACCCCCTTTCCAGTGTCAGAAACAACAGAAGCTCTGTCAGGGATATCCTTTTCAAGGAGAGTATCAAGCTGATATTCCACTTTACTGATATTCTGCAGAGCTTCTACAAAGCAGGGATGCCATTCCTCATCCATGCTCTTCAGTGCATATTCTGTTTTCCATTTCCTTAACAGATGATAATAGTCTGACAGAACACAAAAACACTGCTTCTGCTCTTCATCCAGTATCTGCTCCGGTGTTTTCTTTGGTGCCATCTTTTTCGGTGGTGCCCGGTTGGTTGCGTCATAATTCAGTCCAAAGTCAGATGCAATCTTCATTGCAGCTTCCTTTGGTGCAAGCCCGAAATATTTTGCCACAAAATCTATCGCATCTCCGGTATCTCCACAGCCGAAACAATAGTATCTCTTATCAATCTTCATGCTGGGAGTCTTGTCTTTATGAAACGGACAACAAGCCAGCCCACTCCGGTTGATTTTGATGCCATACTGCATAGCCACCTGCCTTGCAGTGACATTTTCTTTCACTACTGCAAATACATTCATGCTTATCCCAATTCCTCTCCCCTTGCTTTTTTGTGCTTTCTGTCATGTGTGGGTGGTCTTACCCACGGAATACCATTTTTGCTATACATCAGGTGTCCTCCTTCATTTTTATTTGAACTTCTGGACAACTTGTCCAAAAGCTGCTTTCCTGTTCTTTATCCATAAATGCACAAAAAAGAGCATTCATGCTTTTTACACATAAATGCTCTGACGCTGTTTTATTATAAAATTGTCTTATCTGTTGTTCCCTACAAACTGGACTTTATATAATTATTCCTCTAACTTTCCCCATTTTATAGGCTTTCCCGCCTGTCCATTAGTGAAATGATATGTAGTTTCCCTTATTTTTGCCCTTATGAGATAATCACAAGGGAAATAAGGGAAATTTTTAGTCATTGCCCACCACTTTATCAAGAAGCCGAACTGATTTTCGTTTCGCATCTCTTGTGGAGTGAGCATAGACGTTCATTGTGGTACTGACATCTGAGTGTCCCAACAATTCCTGCACATCTTTTGGGGCAGCTCCATTTGCTAAAAGGTTGCTTGTATAGGTGTGACGTAACTGGTGGAAATGAAAGCCTTCAAATCCCTCTAATGTTTTTGCCACCTTTCTGCAAACAGTCCCCAAAGTAGTTGGAAGTTCCAAACAACCATCCGGTCTTAAACAGACGAAAGAAATTTCTTTATAATCTGTCGGGACTTCCTCTGTTCTGTCTAAACAATAATATTCGTAGTACACTCTGTTTTTCTCTTTGACCTCTTTGTAGTAGTTCGTGTGATAAAGTTCTCCGTACTGCATTCGATTTTTTAACTGCTCTTTCCGGGCATTACGGAAAATCTCTACCAGTGTATCTCCAAAATCAACAACCCTTACTTTTTTCCGCTTGGTTGGTCCGATGATATATTTGCGCTTTGAGCCATCATATCGGATGCTGCGTCTTATGGTAAGGCATTGTTCTTCCAGATTTACGTCCTGCCATGCCAAACCGCAGGCTTCTCCAATACGAAGCCCGGCATAATAGGCTATCTGGATTGGAAGTATTGCGGCTGGGTTCTTTTTTTGCAGATAAGCAAGCAATCTTTCATAATCTTCTCGTGAAATTGGTTGGACATTTCCGTCCATATCCTCATCGGAAAACAAATCCACTTCATCCGTCTGATACCGCAGTTTAATATACTGCATGGGATTGAACGTAATATACTGCTTTGGAAATACTGCAAAACGGAAGGACTGCTGCATGACTGCGGAAAAAGAATGGATATAATCTTTGCTGTAACCCTTTCTCTCTTTTCCGTCGGGATGAACTCCCCCGAAGGAAAACAAATCGAAGAAGGATTGCAAATGTTCAGAGGTTACATTTTTCAGTTTCCGTTCTGCCAATGGGTGTTTCTTGATATTTCGGATTGTTCCGAGGTAATTCTCCACCGTACCATTGCTGAGCGTACCTGTTTTTAATTCCTCCTCTGCCCACACATCCAAAAGCTGTCCGACTGTGAGATTTTCCGCTTTGGCAACAAATTTCTTTTTCTCATAATCATCCATTGCCTGACGGAGCAGCTTTTCAGTTTCACTTTTGCTTTCTGTTCCAACGCATTCTTTCTGAACAAGATTGCCGCTTGCGTCCTCTACATAGAAGCGGTAGTACCATTTCTTTCCTTTTTTTCTTACAGATCCTTTTGCCATAATCGTATGTCTCCTTCGATATTAGACAATCGGAACTGATGAAATGCTTCGTGCGTGTAAGTATATCATAACTCCGGTTGTCTTACTATACCGATTCGGAATCTTCGTATAAGACTTCTGATAAAAGATTTGCAAGCCTTTGTTCTGCTGTTTTTGGTTTCTTGGAATAGAGCCTTACAACGTCTGCCATCTCATTAAAAGCATTGATGGTGTGAGTGATTTCCCTTAAGAACATAATCTCATTATATTCATCATTCGATTCAAACCCTATTGTTTTGGCAATATCCGTCTGACCAGCATTCCCCTTGAAGTTTTTGCAGGCGAACTGGAAGGAATCCAAAAACAGACCATATTGTTTTAACATCAGCAGTAATAAATCTTTTGAAAAAGCATCTTCTTCTTTGGTAAGGGCAAGCGGTAACTGTTCCAGAATATCTCCCATCGCATCACGAATCTGTAACTCTCTCTTATCCGTAATGTCGGTTTCATATTCATCTGTTTCCCCTTTGAGCCATTCCACAGATACATGGAGTGCTTCCGAAAGACCTTCCAGCACCATTTTTTTCGTATTGTCAATCGAACCATTCTCATAACGCAGGATTGTAGAAGCGGTAACACCCATCTTTTCTGCGACATAAGGCTGTGTCAGATTCAATTCCAGACGGCGCTGTTTTACTCTGCTGCCTATCAGCTTGCGTAGTTCTTTATCTTTCATGCTGACTGCCTCCTTTTTCGGTATGTATGAATTATAGCATTGTTTTTCTGTAATTGCAATATGCAACTTAAAAATTATTTTTAATATTTCGTAACGCTTGACAAAAAGATATGAAAAGGATATACTTACATCACAAGAATTGCATAATGCAATTTATAAGGAGGTGATTATATGACGCAAAGAAAAATTGCATTATCCATCGAAGAAGCTGCTGACTATACGGGAATCGGCAGAAACACCTTAAGACAGCTTGTAGAATGGAAGAAACTTCCAGTATTAAAGGTTGGTCGCAAAGTCCTGATTAAAACCGATATTCTGGAAATGTTTATGGAAGCGAATGAAGGTCGTGATTTGAGGGATAGAGGAAATGTAAAAGCCGTAACAAGAACTGCGGCAAATTAAAAAGGCGGCTTCCAAAGAAACCGCCAAAGGTTCTATCAGACCGAAGCCATGATATACCTACACGCAAGAAGATTATACCATGTGCTTCTTCTGATACGCAACCGAGAACTTATGTTTGTAAAAGAAAGGGGAATGTAATCATGGCAAAATCAACAAAAAGTTATGAAGAACGAATGCTTGAAATGGAAAAGAAGGAACAGGAAAGCCTTGAAAAAGCAAAACGATATGCAGCACAGAAGAAAGAACTTCTGAAACGAAAGAAAGCCGAAGAAAGTAAAAAACGAACCCATAGGCTCTGTCAGGTTGGCGGTGCGGTGGAATCCGTTCTCGGTGCGCCTATCGAGGAAGAGGACATCCCAAAGCTGATTGGTTTTCTGAAAAAGCAGGAAGCCAATGGGAAATTTTTTTCAAAGGCAATGCAGAAAGAAACACATACCGATATGGAGGAAGTGTAATGGCGGGGGGGGATGAGTTTTTCATTCCCTTCATTGCTTTTTCATGAAGGGCGCACTTATGGACAACCAGAGGTCGTCCCAATAAGTTTGCCACAAGTGGCAACCGGTCTTCGCTCACGCTTGCCGGGCTCGTTCCGTCGGCGGGGCTTTCAGCCAGACCTGCTCATGCCGCAGGAGGCACTCTTCGCCAGAGGGGCGCATTCCATGCAGGCTGCTATGCGCAGGGCACTCTTACGCAGAGGGCGTTCCGGCAATACTGCTTTTTCTAAAACTGAAAGCAATGTTGCCGGAAATCTATGCCGGATGTGCAGAAAGGGGGAATCCAGACATGGCGATTTTTCATTACACAATCAAAATAGTCGGACGAAGTAAAGGGAAATCTGTTATCTCCGCTTCCGCATATCTCAATGGGGATGTGATGAAAAACGAGGAAACCGGGCGAATCAGTTATTACACTTCTAAAAAAGAAGTGGTCTACACCAGTCTGATGATGTGCGAAAACGCACCTCCTGAATGGCAGATAGTACCAGAAGAAAATATAAAACGCTTTCAAAAATCTGTCCGATACAAAAGGTCAGAAGATAAAGAAGCTGCTTTAGAAAAATTTAAAATCACATTTCAGAAACAACGGTTATGGAATGAGGTATTGAAGATTGAAAAAAGTGCAGATGCCCAACTTGGCAGGTCATTTGAATTTGCCCTCCCCAAAGAATGGAGCAGACAGGAACAGATTCAATATACAGCCGACTATATCAAAAAAACATTTGTGGATAAGGGAATGTGTGCTGATTGGAGTATCCACGACAAAGGGGATGGCAATCCTCATGTCCATCTGCTTCTGACAATGCGCCCTTTTAACCCGGATCATTCTTGGGGGAAGAAAGAAGTCAAAGATTGGGATTTTGTCAGAGATAAAAGCGGAAATATCGTGATTGATGAATCCCATCCGAACTGGTGGCAGGATAAGAAAAACCCTGACCGTCATGGAATCCGTATCCCTGTATTAGATGAAAACGGAATCCAGAAGATTGGTGCAAGAAACCGCCTGCAATGGAAACGGGTACTGACCGATGCTACGGGATGGAACAATCCAAAAAACTGTGAACTGTGGCGGAGCGAGTGGGCAAAGGTGTGTAATGAACATCTGCCTTTGCATAATCAGGTCGATCACCGTTCTTACGAAAAGCAGGGAAAACTCCAGATTCCTACCATCCATGAAGGTGCTGACGCAAGAAAGATTGAACAAAAGTTTCTTGCCGGGCAGGAAATAAAAGGTTCGTGGAAAGTAGCGGAAAATCAAATCATAAAACAACAAAACACGTTATTGCAAAAGATACTGGACACCTTTGGGAAAGTATCAGGTGCATTATCATTATGGAAGGAGCGATTAAATGACATTAGAAGAAAGCCGGGAAATTATACCCTTAATGGAGTCCATGATTGGGCAAATCGAAGAACAGCAGACCTTAATGGCAGAAATGCTTCTGGAAATGCAGAACCGGGACACCCAACTCTCTCTTATGCAGGAACAGAATCAGAAATTGCAAAAATTAAACAGCGAGTTATCCGAGCTGCTCAACATTTTGCCAAATACCGAGGAACTACTTTCCAAGATGGAAGAACAGAAAACGAAGATAGAACTTTTGGAAAACGAAAATCAGCAATGGCAGATATTGGCACAGAAGCTGAACAGCGAAAACAGTTTATTACTGAAACAGAACACCGAATTGCTGAACTGGAACAGCAGGTAGAGAAAGGACGTGATATAGATGAACGAATCCAGAGAATTAAAGAACGCCGAACAGTTGGAAGAACTTCTGCTCTTGACCGAGGAGATACAAGAAGAGTTGGAACAGAAAGACCAGCTTATCGTGGAACTGAAGACGCAGCTCAACGAATCTCTGACCTTGAACGAGAAATTAAACAAAGAGAACAGAGCCGGGAATATTCAAGCATTAAAGAACGACTTGAAGCTGGCAGACAGAGCATTGCGGAGCGAGAAAGAGAAGCTGCGAAGCGCAAACGTCACGATAGAGGAATGTCAAGATAAAATACGATGCTTAACACAACAACGGGATTATGCCCGGACACATCAGAAAATCGTAGAGATACCGGTAGAAAAGCCGGTACTCTATAAAAAATGCGAAGCCTGTGACCGGACAGCCTATCAGAATGCAAAAGCAAGATACGAAACACAAAAAGAGCAACTTGCAGGACAATATAAAGCAAAAACGGTAATGTTCCAAACAACCTTGTTCCTTCTTGCATGGTATTCGCTGACAACCACTCTTTTTCAGGCAGTACAGTCAGATGTGTTCCTTTCCGATTGCAAATCATTCTTCCATGATGCAGCATCATTCATACAAACTTTTATCGGTTGGACGATTGATGCCGGGCAATCTGTGGCACAAATCAGCACAAAAATTCCAAATGAGATTATAGCCGGAATCATATATTGGTTATTGATGATATTGGTTGTTGGAATATGTGTGGCAGGGACAGGGATACTGGCAATACTGATAGAAATAAAGGTTATAGAATTATATAAGAAAAACTGTTGGGATGTTATTACCCTACTGATGATACTGACAAGTGCGGCTGTCATCATTTATTTTGGAGAAGTAATTAAAAAAGCATTATCAATAAATCTGTTGTTCTTTTGGTTAATTTTACAAGGAATATATCTTACAATCGACGCTATATAAGTCAAGATACTGATTGACTTGATACAAAATATTTGATAAAATATAAATAGAAATACAGCAGATCAAAGGAGGTAAAACTTATGAGAGCAAAGAAAGTGATTGTAGGGGTAGCTATTAGTGCAATGTTAATTTCTTCATCAATTCCAGTAATGGCATTTTCTGTTACAAACGGGAATAAGACATTTGATAAAAAGTGGGAATTGAGCACTACATCTGATGACGGAAAAGGTGTTTTGACTTATGGTTATAATACTCTTGCTATTAATGAAGATTATGCACACGCATATCATTCAACTAAAGATCATTACGCATATGTCAAGAATGGAAATGGTTCTTTTTCGGGTTCAAATGTTGGTAAAGGTAATTGGTCTAAAATTGAGGTTGCTCATAAAGGAAATAGTATTACCTACGGTAATAGCTACTAAACAAAGGTTCGGGATAATGGCTGAGTGGTTGGAATTCCAACCACTCTTTTTTGTGGAGTGTATATAAATGAAGAAAAAAATAAAATATATAGGAATTGTTTTGGTTATTTTGTTCTGTTGCTATAATTTATTTTGGTACTTCGGGAGTTATAAACCATATAACGAATTTCAGAAAGACTTCCCTGAAATAGAAGAATCTGGAGTAAAAATTTACACAGATAAAGATGGATTCCAGTATAGTGTGTCTGTCCCTGATTATTTGCTTTGGAATGGAAATCTTGCGATAGCTGAGTCAGATGTTCGATATGCACTAATTATTTGGATAAAACCATTTCACCAAGGAATAAGTCAAGGCGTGCTATTTAATGACTATAAGGATTTGAATACTCAAATTATGTTGTCAAGTAGCAAAAAAGCTGAAGATCAAGAAGATCAATGGATTGTTGATGAAAATAGCACAATATTGACTACGATATTTGAAAAAGCAAATAAAGTATGGAATCTGGGGTTGAAATAAATGAAAGCAATTAAAAACTTATGTTTGTTTTGTTTCCTGATTTTTGGAATACTTATGCAATCTGAAATATTTCAAGATCAGCTTTGGAACTTTTCTACAGCATATTTTACGTCATCACGCTATGAAGTTGCTAGTGAAGATATGTCGCAGTTTCTGAAAGATGTATCAGAAACTGCAACGGAGAATGATGTACATATTTTTTCTCAGTACAATGAAATCAATAATAAATACCTTTCAACACTTCATATTTATGGCGATGATAAAGTAATCAGACAAACATTAAAAAATACTGCAAACATAGAAGAATCAGAATATACCGCTTTAGTTTCCGGAATTACGAAAGTAAAATTTCATAATCTCTCAGAATTGCAAAGTACCTCTGTGGGTTATGAAAACTTTATCTCATACATAGGAAATGAGGACAATATTATCTCTGCATATCAGAAATTATCAGAAAAATATAGCTTAACTTATCCAGAATATTGGAATTCTACGGAAAAGGACATGATTTTTATTATATGGGGTATGATTATTGCATTGATGATTGTTCTAAATGTAATTGAAGTGGTTAGGCGAAAAAAAGAGGTTGTTGTACGAGTTTCCTTAGGAGAAAGTGCTGGTTTCATAGCATTTAAGGCTGCTTTATTCGATGTAACTTTTGACATTGCATTATTTATTGTTGCAAAAATATTGCTGTCAAATTATATATCGGGAGCATATGAGAATAGACTCGTCACAATTTTATATTCCATTGGAATTATTCTTTCCACTATTCCATATTGTTCTTTTTGCTTTTTTGATATTAGAAAGGCATTCGCAAATGCAACACACAAAAGAGGAGTGGATTTTTTAATTTATTCGTTAAAATTTATAGCAGGGGTAGCCGCTGTTTTTACAATTACCACTAATATTAGTAGTATTCATAATAACCTATTTACAAATGAACATTTGTTAGAAGAATATTATGATGCAAATTATTTTACCGTAAAGACTACTGATTTTAATGCTGAAAAAGAAGAAGCTTTTTGGAATAAACTATACAAGAATGAATATAACACATTAAAGCCTGTAATATGCTTGAATATTTTAAATGATAAAAATGATGTGATATATGTAAATAATCATGCAAAAGATATGTTACAAGGTTTTACGAAGCAGATAAATGCAGTAGAGAATGAATCTTCTGATTTGATTATTTTCATTCCAAAGAATAGATATTTTGCTAAAAACAAGCAATTAGCCTATGACTCCTTGAGCCATGTTTTAAATCATGATAATTTACAACAATTAAATATTCAGTACATAGAGTATAGCGAAACAGAATACTTTTCCTATTTAGATACAAGTAGAATAAATGGTATCGAAAAAAGCAAAAATCCGATAATTATTTATCAGGCAAACAAAGATTTAGCAGTCAATGGTGGGTATCTTGAAAGCTATAAAGCAGGAGCAGTTTTATTTCAATGTGATGAAAAACAGCTAAGAAATATCAGCAAAAAGTATGAAGATATGCTTGGAAATTATCAGCTAGTAATTACAAACGTACATGAACAGTATTTATATAATCACACATTTTTAATAAAACTCGTGGGATTTTTAAGTTCTCTTTGTACGATTGTATTGCTTTTAAATATTATGATTATTGTTACAGTAAGTAGACTAGAGTTCCGAGAAAATGCAATGAAAATTTCCTTGATGAAAATCTTTGGATATAGTTTATTTGAACGGCACAAAACACTTCTTAAAATGATTGTAGTGGAAAATTTTGTGATATTAGTAGGTATGCTTATCTATTCTTTATTATCGGTACAGACTGAAGTAGGAATTAGCATTCTTGTTAGTTCATTTATGGCACTAATAGAATTTACAATTATTTTCTTTAATATCACAATTGTTGAAAAAACAAACATACCGAAATCATTAAAAGGAGGTTGCTTATGATAACAATTGAAAATCTATGCAAAGCATATAATGATAAAATTTTGTTCAAAAATTTTCATTTGGAAATTCCAGATAGCCGTTTTTTGGTAATTAGTGGCGAAAGTGGATGCGGAAAAAGTACTTTACTTAATATGATTGGAGGTATTGAAACTCCTGACAAAGGTTCTATTATTGTGAATGGTTTTGATGTGGCAAAAAAAGGAAAAAAGCAGAAATATTTCAAAGAAGTTGTTGGATTTTTATTTCAAAATTTTGCCCTTTTGGAAAACAAAACAGTAAAAGAAAATCTAGAAATAATAAAAAAATCAGGTAGAACGGATATTTCAATAAATGAAGCTCTTGAAAAAGTTGGTTTACAGAAAGTAATTAACAAAAAAGTCTATCAATTATCTGGTGGCGAACAGCAGAGAGTTGCGTTAGCTCGTTTAATGCTAAAGAAATGTTCGATTGTATTAGCAGACGAACCAACTGGTTCCTTAGACAAAAAAAATAGTGAGATTGTTATGAATATATTGCATGAGTTAAGTGAACAGGGAAAAACAGTTATTGTTGTAACTCATAGTGAAGAAATTGTAGCACAAGAAAAGCATGTTCTATATTTATAATTACCCATAATAGAAGAATATGTTCTTTCGGGAGACACCTCCTCTAAGAACATATTCTTTTGGTTAAAATTGATTATAAAGATACTTTTATTTCAGTATATTCGCTATATTGATGGGATATATATTTGCATATTATTTATATGGATAAGGATTATAACTCTAGTGAGTCTTCTGCATCTACCCACATCTGTAAATTACCCTCAAGATATAATCTTGCATATTCCAAAGGCTCATCCACAGCCAATGAAGTAAGCGCACATTCTGATCCGTATGTGGTTTTTAGATTTTTTTCAGCTTTCCAGCAATCAATGCGAAGCATATATCCGGCACTTGTGTAAACATCAATACTATCGTGATTTATGTTGTATTCTGCATAAATTGTTCTCATCGTATCTTATCTCCATTTTCTTTTAATAATCAGTTATAGAGTTAAATATCGAAAACATTTCAATCAGTTCACCATGTCGTTATTGTTATACTGTGTTATGAAATTTTCTTTCCCTTATTTTTTCCCATATTAAGGTTCATGAAAACCAATGTGAGAATATAACACAAGGGAAAGAGTAAGGGAAAGCTCACTTGCTACAAACTTAGTATTTTCAAGGGTTTGCGAAGAATTTGATAATTAAATATAACAGTTATTAAATTTCCTAAAATATGTGAAATATCAACTGGAATTTGACTAATTATTGTGTTTTAATGATTCTATAAACTACCCCCAATTGAGCAGGGTATGTTTCTTGAATCATTCCATTAAACCATATTGTAACGATATCTCCCACCTGAACATCTTCCGCTAAATTTTCTGCCGATACATAATACTCTCCATCATTCATCTGACAAAAGCCTTCAGCTGTACTCACATGCGTTACAAGAAGTTCTCCATCATCGGTAATTTTTTTTACTTTTGCATTAAAATTGATAACCTCTATTGGAATAGACGTATCATCTTTTTCAATATCTCTAAATATGATTCGTTCGTCATCAATGACTACTATGAGCTGACCTTCAGAACTCCTTTGATAATGATATCCGCTTCCGAAATTTGATTGATTATTTTCAGATGGTAACTCTGTCCCTGCCACTGTTGACACAATTTCTCCATCCATTGTTCCACAACCAGGCATTGACGCTACATATCCTGTGTCTTTATATATAACACCATCAACCATAACACATGGAGGATATGAGCCAGTATCTGCTATTTGCTCATTTTGTACTACATCATCATTTTCTTTATTTTCTGTTTCTACGGACACATTTCCAGACACAGGTTCTTTATTTTCTTGATTCGTTCCACATCCAGCCATTCCCAGCACCATACATAATACAAGCAGATAGATTACTTTTTTCATAATACATGCCTCCTTAACTTATATTTTTTAACTCTATAAACTGGAATTGTATATTAATTTTTCTTATTTAGTCTAATATGGAAATCGTTGGCTTTAGAACATTCTTCATATGTAAGATTAGTTTCATTCATTAAAAAACCAACGGCTTCCTCCTTTGTATTGTAATTAGATTTTTCTTTCATATATCTTAACAAATTGGTCATATATATTTTTCCGTACTTCTTCTGACAAACCGGCGTATTTTGTATCCAACACCTTTTTTACGGCTTCGTACTTCCTATTTTTATCTTCTATATCCGGACCACGGTCATAATTAAACCTCACATCATAAAAAATGTGTTTCATATCGTTACTTAAAGCTTGTAACACTCGAAATCCTTTCATAGAAAACTTTCCTTCTTTTATACCATTCTCCACACAGGGCTGTATCGCCCAATCCATCATAAACCAATTCTCCATTGGCATATTTACACCATATCCGGAATCTGACAAAAAGTCATTTATCTCATTCCAATTTATCTGTAACGGCAAATCGTT
>NZ_QUIB01000011.1:0-117155 GCF_003480025.1 Clostridium sp. AM46-21 | reverse complement strand
CGTTATCTCCTGTACCTGCGTTATCTCCTGTGCCGGAATTATCACCTGTACCGGAATTATCGCCTGTACCTGCGTTATCGCCTGTGCCTGCGTTATCGCCTGATGTATCAGAATCATCTCCATTGTCTTCATATGAAGATGGATCCACTGTTGCCTCCAAAAGAACACTGTAATCATAATCAGCATTTACTTTAGGAAATCCATATTCATATGTATAGATACCTGTCTCTTCATCATATGATCCATTTCCATCTTCACCGGTTGTAAGTTCACATGCCAGAACTGTACCATCTGTATTACCAGCCAGTTTGCTTGCTTCTCCCTTTGGAGTTACAACCAGATAAACAACAGAGCCTGCAAGATCTCCCTTAGACTTGATCGTACCGGTAATCTGCTTTGCAGCAACATCCTGGAAATAAGTCTTAGCAAGATCATTTGCTGTATACTTTGCTCCCTTTGAGCTGTCAACCGCATTTAACAGATCCTTACTCTGAATCTGATAGATATTTGCTCCACTTGGAACAAACTTATAACCCTTACCGGCATAAGCATCACTTGTAAAGTCGCTGTTTGGAGCTTTTACAACAGACTCCCACTTCTTTGTTTTACTATTATATACATAATTTTCTGCAGAGCACTGCGGTGCATCATTCTTTGATGCCAGTTCTGAGAACATACTGTTTGATGTACCGTCTGTGATCACCAGAACATTTGCATTATCAAATTTCCATTCATGTCTGGAACCTGATATACCCTGCGTATTTCCAGATATCTTTGCGTATGCAGAATCAACCTTATCGGTCTTATTATTTAAGAAGTTTTCCATCTTATCATCTGTATACCATTTATAATATCTGTTCTTGTTGATATAATCCTTTCCGCCTTCTGTTGCAGAACGTTCAGCAGTCAGAATGAAATCCGATATTGTCTTTGTGGTATTTGTCATTGGATCTGACTTGTTACCACTTGCTTCTTTATAAAGGACATTGAAGAAACCAGGTTCTACACAGAGAACATTATCTGTTCTTCCCTTTAATGTCTTTGTTACATATTTGTATGCCAGAGATCCCATACGATACTGGTCATTATTACCTGTGATCGTTTCAGGCTCTGCTGTACATAACGCATATCGATCAAAGATGATCGGATGCTTTCCTGCATATATATCCAACCAGTTATATAAGCTCTCGCTGATATCTGTACCGCCTGCAGCATAATCATTTGCTGTTGTTGCAACGATATAGATAAAATCCGCATTTGCAAGTATTTCCTGTGCCTCTGTACCCATGCCGTTCAGATCACTGACTGTTTTAGTCGTCAATTGAACTGCACCCGGTGCCATATCATCTTTAATATTCTTATAACCATTGAAAACTGCATATCTGAAGTATTCTCCATCATATACATATTTCCACAGATCAGATGTGCCTTTATATCCTGCTTCATCACTGATCTTTCCTGAGTAACCGGAAGCAGTCACAATCTCTGTCATTGATGTATCTGCTGTTGCATAAGATCCCAAACCATCCGGAAGGATCTGAACAATGTGATACTTATCCTCGCCTGTCTTCTTCAGACTGGAATCGTTTGAGTTAAGAATCGCCTGATCAATGTTTGAGCTGCCCACCAATGTTGAACTGCCACTTGTGTCCGCTTCACTTTTTTCAACAGGAGTTCCAGAATTAGCCAACGTAAAGTTTACGAATATAGCACATACTATAAGTGTAAATATTATCGCTACAGATGATAATACTACTTTTCTGTTCTTAAACACTATTTCTTTCCTCCTTAATCCCATGTATGCTTTTTAAGCACATATGAATTTCGAATGCCAACAACACCATTTATCTTATAAGATGCCGCCGTTGTTGAATCTTCAAGTTCCAGTGTAATTGCAATACTGTCCTCGTCCGGATTGATCTGTAATTTGAAATCCTTTACATCCTTACAAAGAACAGTGCCATCTGCTTCACTTGCATCAGTGATTCTATCTGATTGCGGTGTTTTAAACACATAAAGCTTTTTTTCGGTCTTATCATATGTGATCGTACAGGTCGTGATAACACTGTCACCGTTACTCTGTAATGCAGATGCATAATCTACTTTCAGATATAACTTCCCGGAATCATCCGGAATAATATATGTCGTGTCATCTGTCGATGGTGATGTGACATCACCAAACGACTTCATATCTGCAATATCATAACATGGACCCTTTGGTGTAAGACCAGCTCCACCCGCTTTCTCGATATAAACAGTACGTCTTCCAATACCACCAGCAGACATTAATTCACCTCCGCTGCCCTTTGTATCTGTATCATCCGGAACAATAAATACTCCGGAAACCGGGCTGTAAGATGTGACGCCCGCTGATGTAGTAGCCACATATGCGCTTCCCAATATCTTCACATCAGTCGCACCCATGATCATATCTGATATGGTATCATATGTTTCACCGGCTTCGTTCTGTATTTTCTTTCTATTTGTCATCTTTCTATTGGAGGATACCACTGTACCAACAAGTGAGGTTACCGCAACCATGAACACACTTAAAATTCCAATGTACAGTACTAATTCAATGAAAGTGAAACCTTTATTATTATTTTTCTTCACGCTTCACCCCTCCTCATGATCCTGTGTAATGGCTGCCTGTTGCCTGATTCAGTGTTACCTTTCCAACGGCATCATTGGATCCGTCCTTATAAAAGGTATATACACCACTTCCGGTTTTTACAGAACCATCTGACTTATTAAACTTAATGATCATAGATGAAACTTCACTTCCTGCGGAAGAACCATTATTTGAATAGTAAATCGTTACACGATCCAGAATCTCACGATCCTTTGAAGTATCTTCTGTGAAATCCGATCCATTCTTGCTCTTACCATATACCAGGTTATATTTTCCATCTACTTTTTCCAGTTTCATTGCCCAATCGCTTTCCTGTGTTTTTGTCAGGGACTGCAGAGTTGACAATTCCTGATTGAACGACTCCTTTGATGAAGTCGCACGAGCTGTCCGTATCGAAGAAATCGACACTGCCGCAAGTCCTGACATAACTGCGATGATAGCAAGAACAATAATCAATTCAACAAGGGAATATCCGGAATCATTTTTTATTTTTCTTATCATATTCACCCCTCCTACTCTACATTCTTCTTCCAGTTCTGGAATGCAAGAATGTCGCTATAAGAGATGTCTGATAAGCTTGAACCAGAAACCTCTGAATTGTTTTTATCGTCTACTTTAACATAGTTCTTTAAGATCTCTCTTGTGATCAGACTCAGATCTTCTACATCACTCTTGGAACACTCTTCCAGTACAGTTGCTGTAAAGGATGCGTCTGCTGAGATATCTACGCTGCTGTTACAGATAATCTTTGCACCTGATATGATCATTCCTCGGAATGACTTTACACTCTTATCAAATGTTACATTACCACCACAGATAACGATACCCTGTAAAGCACCATCAGCGGCTGTGGATTTTAATGTTACATCATTTGCATTGATGATAACAACTGCATTTGTCTCTGGCTCTACCTTGTTGATACTAAGATTTTTGGAGAAGATCTTATCATAATCAACATATTTGGTAAGAGGTGTCAGACTGTAGTTGTAATCAAATGTATCAAGGTTCTTTCCGTCAGATCCTTTGATCGGAGCGTATGTGTATGTACTTCCGTTCTTTGTATATCCGGCCACTTCCCATGCAGAAACATCTGTATCTGTATCATCCTTTTTATCTACTACAGACAGATGATCTTTCATATTGATATACATATAATTGATCTGATTGCTGACCTTCTCCTCTTTGCTAAGAGTGGTCTGATCACCAAGTGCCTCTGAATTCTTTTTAATATCTGCAAATGTATTATTATTCTCTGTAATACCCTTATTACCAAGTAACACTGAGAATGTCTTTGATCCTGTTGCATTTTTTAATGCTGTATCAACCTGCAGAGATGTATCTGCAGATGCCTTAACAAATAATGAATTGTCACTGTTCTGAGCAGTTACAGCTCCACTTGTTTTGATCTTGCTTCCATCCACATCACCATCTTTGCTTGGCAGAAGTAATTTAACTTCAAAATTTTCATAGTTAGCAACATTGTACAATTTCTTTTTCGTTTCATCGATGCCTGTGTTTAAGAGATCATAATACTTCTCTACAAACTCCTCAGCATCGTTTACTCCATCCTTATCTTTATCGCCATCCTGAATGTACAGATAATAATAATCATGTCCGGAAACTGTCTCCTTGATTGCTTCTACAATATAATTATTAGATGTGAGCTGTTTTACGAAATCAGTATACAGCTTGTTAATTTGGACATCATTTGAAAATGTCTTAGGGAACTTTAATGTTACATGTGTATAACCGTTCTCATCCACAACCTCAGTATTATCATACAGATCCCACTGTGTCAGGAAGATCAACTGATTGGACTTAACATCAAGAGACTGACCGGTTGAATAATCGTTTAATGCTGTGAATGCATAATCAGAATCTTTCGTAAGACCAAAGTTTTTTCTTTCTTTCTCATCTGTGATCGTATTTGCTGCGATCTTGGAGAATTCGATATAGGACTTACCTGCAATATACAGAGATTCCAGACTTGAAAGATCCAGAGTTGAATTCTTTCCATTGACAATGATCGCACTGTCACTGAAGTGTGATTTTAATTTGAATCCTGTTGCAAGGTTACCGGATGTACGAAGAAGGTTAATGCTTCTTACGTCATCTGCTGTATAGCTGTATCCAAAATAAGTTCCTCTTGTAAATGTAAGCTCAGATTTCTCTGCATTCAGCTCTGTATCATCATATACATAAGCATTTGCTGCCGCTTTGATCTGTCCGCCCTCATCACCTCCGATGATGATGTTATCGGTCCAGAGTTCTGATAACAGGGATGTACGTCCTGAAAGATTAATCTTCGCACCATCAAAAGCTGCGAGAGATCCTGAGTTAACGATAATATCGGAGTTCAGTGTCAGATTCGCTCTGTCACCCTGTACAAAGATACCGGAATATGCACTCTCATCTGTTGATCCCCATTTGGTTTCGACTGTACGGCTGTATTCATTTGTTACCTTTGTATCTGTTTTTCCGTTATAATCTTTATTGTAATAGTCAGAAGCAGTATAAATATTACCCTTTATATTTACTTCTGTATCTGCTGCTGTTCCGGATACCTGAAGTCCCATATCAGCAAGCAATGCATAATTATATAAGCTGTCACTGTTTGCACCTGCCATATCAAAAGAAACATTATATTCCGGTTTCTTTAATACAAGATCGGTTGTGATCGTCTGTACATAGGTTCCAGGTGCCATTGCTCCGCTTGCGGAATCTGTGCTGCTTAATGTAATCGTACGCTTTACACCAATATTTCTGAATGTAATCTCTTCGATATTATTCTCATCGATCGTATTGGCGCTTGCTACACCTGTAACTTTTCCATTCTTTCCAGCTACATATTTGATGTACTTTTCACGACCTTCTTTATCCTTGAATACAATTCTCAGATTGTCACAGGCAAGTGATACATCCGGATCTGTAATATAGCCCTTTAAGGTTTCGATCAGAGTTGGCATATTGCTGAATGTCTTATCTGATTTGATACCCTGCATAAAGAACTGCTTAAACAGATCATTCGCTTCATCTTCTGTCAGATTGTTATACTGACCATCCTTGTAATACACAACAATCTCAGCCGTTGTCGTATACGCGGAATACAAATGCTCATTTGTCGCTGCACCAATTCCGGCATATATCTCATCCATGGCTTTTTCAACACTGTAAAAGTTATTCAGGGAATTCAGCTTATAAAAACGAAGTTTATATGCCAAAAGAGTTCCCATTAACAATGCTGACACCAGTATGCTTAAGAAAGTTGCTGATACAATAACAAGGACAAAACTCGAGCCGCGGTTATCCGCTAATTTAAGCTTGTTTTTTAACTTTTTCAGCATCTCTTATTTCCCCCTTGTTCCTGATATTTCTGTCTTATTGCCATTACTGTCTGTCAATGTAACATGAATATCATACAGGTATGTTTCATCACTTGTATCATCTGATGTGTTCTTAACTTTAATAGCAGTTGTATCTGTTTCATCATACTCAGTTCCGAAGTTTGAATATGCCTCAATCTTTCCCTTGGTATCATCACCAGTGCGGTTCACATATACCTTAACAGAAGAAGGCGAACTTGTATGACTGGTGCTCTGGTAAACCAGACTGTCAATACTGCTTACGCCAAGTGTATCGCAAATAATCTCCTCATATTTCGGATCAATTGAAGCAATTGTTTCAAATAAGTAGATCTTTGCTTTTTCATCATCATCAAGTCCTGATGTCTCAACTCTGATATAATCATTATTACAATATACACCATTACATACTGCAGGTGCATATAACAGATAGATTGGAGGAAGTATCTTGTATTCCTTCTGATATACAATTCCTTCTCCGTATTTTCCATCCGGTTTATAGGTATCGCTTGCAATTCCATTCGTGTATGCCTTAATGATAGGATTAAACGATGGTTTATCCTGATATTCTACAAAACACTGTACCATATAACCGGATAAAGTCTTTGAAACCTTAATCGTGGTTGTTTTCTGGAACGAATCATTATCCAGATAGGTAGCACCGGACAGATACTGATTATATAAAACGGAATTTCCCTTTAAGATATCCACTTTCACATCTTTAAAATATGCCGCTGCCTGATTATCCAGACTGTTTCCTTCTATACCACTGGTTGCTCCCATATAGGTTGCCCCAGCAATGATCGCTGACTGCTTGTTATCAAGATTACGTACTGTACCAACACCTGATGTAAGGCGAACATACTCAGAACCGTCTTTCTTCAGGTCATTTGTATTGGCATCCCATACATATCCCTTTGTTGCAACTGCATGCGCAATATCATTTACAGTTACTGTGCAATCATACTTCTCGTATTCTCCCCCGAGCGATATTCCACTGCATGAATATGTATTAATGTGATAATCTACAGTTCCCGCACTTTCCGGGAGGGTATAAGTCTGTGTCTGGGAATCATCCAGACCAAACTCATAATTACCTGTAGAATTGCCATCAGGGATACTGATGGCACTTCCTTTCATATTTGCAGTTTTAAAGCTTTCCATGATCTCTTCAGCTTTTTCAATCGCATATTGTTTCTTTGTTGACTTCGTATTGACATTGATCGCTGAAATCAACTGGGCGGTAAGGGGAGCAATTAATATAGCAAATACTGCTACAGCTATGATTACTTCAATCAAGCTAAAGCCTTTGTTATTATTCTTTGCCATTCTTACTTCTCACTCCGTTCAAATCGAATCTACGGGTTGCAAGTCTACATCCTACTGATTGCTATCTGTAGTTGTAGTTGTCGTACTACTCTTTACGGTTGGATTTCCGAAAATATTATCTTTACCGGTCTGAACATTTACGTTAACCTGATCTGTGGTTCTGTCTCCACCTGTAACAGCATATTCAGAGAATGACATATCTCCTGTGTAATCACCAGTCTCCTCATCAAATGCGATTGAGATAGAGTCAACTGTCATACGGAAATCGCTCTTCTCGATGTAATCAACAACATCTTTAACAGACTGATAAGAACCTGAATATGTAACCGGGAAGCTTGCTGAATAGCAGTTGAAATTATTTTCTCCTGCTACTGCTGCAGTAGCATCTGTGCCAGCGGCTGCAGTCTCTGTTGTAGCTGCTGTTGTAGCTGCTGTAGTATTTGCATCTGTAGAAGCTGTTCCTGTTGCTGCACCATCTAATGTAGCATCACCAACAGCACCGGTTCCAAGTGTATAGAAGAGCTGTTCCTCTCCCATTGATACATCTGTGAAACGGAACTTATATTCGTCCTTGATCCCCTGTAAATACATGATTGTATTTTCCTGATAGATCTCTGATGGGAATTCTGCAAGGATTGCTTCATATTCTTTCTTATAGTTCTCTGTATCCTTGATGTACTGATCTCTGTTTACATCTTTTGCTTTCAGGCTGTTATAATAAACCTGCTGTTCATCCTTCTTTGAAACAAGCTCTTTACGGTCATCAAAATTGCTTAATGCCACAAATCTGATCGGCACAAATAAAATAACAACACCGAGTAAAAATAATAATAAATTTCTTTGTCCTTTTGTCATTGCATCCATGTTCTATGCCCTCCCTTACTCAGCTAATGTAGCATCTGTTTCAGTTGTATCAGCATCTGCCGCTGATGCGTCAACATAGATACACGTTACTGTGAAATCATATGTTATTTTACCTGTGTCTTCATCTACATTTTCTGTGATACTTCCAATGAATGAGTTATCAATACAGTCAATTTCTTTTAAGCTGATCGCAAGTCCTGCAATATCATCATATTCTGTTGCTGTTCCTGAAATTGAAACACCTGTTGAATCGGATTCAAATGCTGTGATATCAGTTCCCTTTGGCATCTTCTCTTCCAAAGCCGTGATAAATGTTACAACATTCTCATTCAAGTTCTTTGTGTAGCTGTACATGCTCATGGCATCAACATAAACGCTTTCTGCATTTTCATAATCCTTTACGATCGTCTCAATATCCTGAATAGAAGCGATCTTCTTATTTACATCATCCAGCTCTGTCTGTGCCTGATTCTTTAATACAAATGACACAGCCGTTAATCCGCCTGCCACTAACACAGCCAGGATCAGGAATGCAACTACCAGTGGAGTTGTATCCATCTGACCTTCCTTCTTGCCGGAAGCTCCGCCTTCTGAAATTGTGAATCCCATAGGTGCAAAAGCAGCACCGATTGGAACCATAAGGTATACAGGATTATATATCTTCAAATCAATCTTTGGGTCAAATTTGATATTGAATAAACTGTCCATAACTCTTGTTGAAACATTGAGCTGTACCTTGAAAAGACCATCAATTCCCTTGATCAGGGCGCCATCGCCTGTCAGGAATACATCATCGATCGGCTTATCAGGATTCTTTGATGCAAAGAAATCCATTACACGGCCAATGTTGTTGATCAGGTAACGGAAAGATCCTGTGATCGCATTATCATCAAAATCAACCGTGATCAGTCTTTCATTCTGGAGTAATGTCATTGCTGTTGTAGCATCAACGCCCTTTGCATCCATTACTTCATTTACAACAACATTGGTACCATATGGTACAGTTCTCTGTAACAGAAGGATATCTCCTTTTACGATATTAAGTACAGTAGATTCGCTACCTAACTGGATTACCATAGTCGTCATGTTCTCGCTGGTCTGTGTTTTGATCAACTGCAACATGGCATTTCCAATGTAATCAAGAGCAACTACCTTCAGTCCTGCAAGTGCTGCAACTTCATAATATGAACGAACCATAC
Organism: Clostridium sp. AM46-21; assembly: GCF_003480025.1. Lineage (NCBI taxonomy): Bacteria > Bacillati > Bacillota > Clostridia > Eubacteriales > Clostridiaceae > Clostridium > Clostridium sp. AM46-21. Next base: position 107,769 of record NZ_QUIB01000011.1, on the reverse strand, counting down.
TGGTTGGTGCTGCAACTGCAAGAACTCTTAACTGTTTGTTATTTTCTTCATCAGTAACTGTCTCTAATACAGAATGGGATACTGTGTAATCCTCTATATTAACAGGGAAATACTCTGATGAGTTCGCATTAATAATTCCTTTAATTTTGTTTTCCTTAACGAAAGGTACAAGAACCTCTCTGTTAACGATCTTTGTAGAGGTAAGAACGAATATTGCGTTCTTGTTAGTGATTCCGTTTGCAGCAAGCTGTGATTTGATCGCCTCTGCAATTCTTTCCTTGTCTCTAATGAAACCATCTTCATAAGCATCTTCCGGTGTCTCGAAGATGATGGCATTATGAACTGTGGAAGTCTTTTTTTCAGAAGCTGTTACTTCTGTAATAGTAATACTTTCATTTGTGATGTCGATTGTTAAGACTTTGTTATTACTCGCCATTTTAAATAGCCTCCCTCGCTAATCAGTAGTTTTTTGTGGAATATGTATATTCCAATTGCCTGAGTACCAGCCTACAAGCTGTTCACCCCACTTAAAATAAAATACAATATGCCTGTATGTACAGGCTGAAAGGTAAACAATCTGTCACCTTTAATCATAAGCACACGGATGATTGACCCGTTCATCTTTCATGCCTATTTTTCAGTTTCCAGCTTTTTTGTAAGCCGGCTGCCGCCATTAGTTCAATGCCGTTGTCATTCGCGTTTCTTCTTTCTACATTTATTCGTTTCAGACACAAACAATATAAAACCGCTGACTGCAAAATAGTCACTCGTATGTTATATAAATCTCTTCTTATTATATAAAGCTTATATAAAACGTGTGACCATGAAAGAGATGCCAACATGCATATTTTTCATACATGTTGACGTTCCATGTTGTTAGACAATTTTGAAGGGCGACAAACAAGATCGAAAAACGAGGATTCTTACCAACTTATTCATCACCCTTCTGATGTCTGACTGATGTAATGATTATCTGTTTAACATCAGATCCTTACATCTGTTCACTATGCCCGCCTTTTATTATGGCTGAGGTGAAACCTGCTGAGAACCAGCTTTAACGATAACTGTGTTACCAGCTACATTGATATCAACTGTGAATTCATTTCCTTTGTCGAAGTACTTTGAAGTAATTGTGCTGTTACCAAGAATGCTGCTGATCTCTGTGCTGAATGCACCGTAGCTTGACTTCAGGTCTGAAACGCTTGCGCCTGTAACGCCTGTTCCGATTGCAACCATTGCATCTTCATCTGACATAGCTGTCTGACATGCTGTACGGATTGTATCAGCATTTGAAATATCAGCACTTCTTCTTGACTTGTTGATGTACTTGATAAGGGCTGGTGCAAGAGCACCTGCAAGAATTGCCATAATAGCGATTACGATAATTAACTCTACTAATGAGAAACCTTTGTTGTTCTTCTTCATAATTGTTCTCTCCTTTTAAATTGATATTCTTTGTTGTTTGTTGATGCATCTTTCGATGCTATATTAAAACCAGCATCCTCGTACTGCCGGATCTAATCAATACTATAATATGTAATAGGACTTGTATTAGTACTGGTCAAGTGCACTGTACATACTCATGATAGGACCGTATACAGCCGCAACGATCATTCCTACGATACATGCAAGGACTACCATAATCAATGGTTCCATCGCTGCTGTCAGCTTGTTTGTTGCCTCTTCTACTTCTTCATCGTAGTAGTCAGCAACCTTACTGAGCATCTCCTCAATATCACCGGTTTCTTCACCGATCTTTGTCATGGCAGAAAGCATTGGGGGAAGCATTTCCATATCCTTTAATGGCTTGGAAAGTGGAATACCTTTTGCTACCTGCGTCTTGGCATCTAACAGACCATCGCGGATGATCTTGTTATCCATCATCTTTGCCACCTGTTCAACAGCATCGATCATGGAAATACCGGATGCCATCAGTGTACTCATTGTTCTTGCAAATCTGGAACATGCTGACTTGATCGTCAGGTTACCAAAAATCGGCATCTTGATCGCCATATTCGCGAAAAGCTGTTCGCCAACAGAACTTCTCTTGAATGCCTTGCAGCCAACAACGATAGCTGCAACGATGATGATCAGCAGCCACCACTTATGTATAATGAAATTACTTGCCGCTACCATAATTCGTGTTGCCAGCGGAAGCTGTGTTCCCATCTCCGCAAACATACTTGAGAAGTTAGGGATAACCATTACCATTACCACGATTACTACGATGATCATAACGATGAACACTACGATAGGATATGTCATCGCACCCTTGATCTTCGCCGATAACGCATTATCTTTTTCAAAGTGCTCTGTCAGTCTGTCGAGGCAGACCTCCAAGTTACCGGATAACTCTCCGGCTGCGACCATGTTGATCATGATCGGTGGAAATACCTCTGAGTTTACACGAAGTGCATCTGCAAGCGTTCCACCCTTTTCAACATATGTCTTTGCATCCATAACTGCTCTCTGCAGTGTTTTGTTTTCTATCTGGTCTCCCATCAGTTCCAGTGCTGATATAATCGTAACACCAGCTCTTATAACTGCTGAAAACTGTTTACAGAAGACTGCCAAATCTTTTGATTTTACCTTCTTCTTAATCAAACCCCCTGAAAATGGACTGTTCTGCTCTGTCAGGCTCATGATCGCATAACCATCTGCCTTCAGCTTCTTCTCCGCTCCATCTCTGTTCGGGGCCTCAATGGTACCTTTTTTATTCTTACCATTTTTGTCAACAACCTTGTAGTTAAATACTGCCATTGTTTCTCCTCCGACCCTGTCATATTTCTTCTTTTTTGTAATAGTTTTCTACTATTACCAGCTAAAAGTGCACGTAAATTCACGGACTTTTACATATACTATACTTGTTATATTACTATATTTCTCAACCACATTCAATAATTTCTTATGATTGCAGTTTTTTTTGTAAGAATTGCACAAAAGGATTGTACATCTTATTGTCCGTTGATCTTCTTTCTGAGATACTGCTGATCCTGTGCATATGTCATAGCCATCTCTCTGGTGATCGTGCCGGACGAGAACAGATCATACAATGCATCATCCATTGTGATCATTCCGAGCTGTCTGCTGGTCTGGATCGTCGACTGGATCTGATGTGTCTTCGCTTCTCGTATCAGGCTCCGAATCGCCGGTGATGCAAGCATTACTTCAAATGCTGCAACTCGTCCCTGTCCGTTCGCTGTCGGAAGCAGTGACTGGGAAATAACACCTTCCAGTACCATTGCAAGCTGTACTCGTACCTGTTGCTGCTGGTTTGTCGGGAAGATATCGATAATACGATCGATCGTACTTGCCGCACCGATCGTATGCAGAGTCGAGAATACCAGGTGTCCGGTCTCGGCTGCAGTGATCGCTGTTGAAATCGTTTCAAGATCTCGCATCTCTCCTACAAGAATAATATCAGGATCTTCACGGAGCGCTGCACGAAGAGCATTCGCATAACTGAGTGTATCCATACCAACTTCTCGTTGATTAACGATTGCCTTGTTGTGATGGTGAATATACTCGATAGGATCCTCCAGTGTAATGATATGATCGGTCAGGTTTTCATTTGCCTTATTAATAATAGAAGCAAGTGTTGTTGATTTACCGGAACCGGTAGGTCCTGTTACAAGTACCAGACCCCTTTTTCTCTTGTATAATTCAACAACCTCTCTCGGAATACCGAGCTGATCCGGTCTTGGGATCTGTGTTTCTACTCGTCTGTATGCCGCAGCCATATTACCACGATCCATATATACGTTTACACGGAAACGACCGGTTTCTGGTGAATCGAATGAGAAATCGACTTCACCTCTATCTTTTAAAATTGCTACATGTCTCTCTTTCATCGTTGCTCCGATTGCTTCAGCCGCATCAGCCGGTGTAAGCGGAGGAACTTCAACTTCTGTCAGTCGTCCATTGATTCTGAGTTTCGGTGGTATGCCTACGGCAATATGTACATCCGACGCTTTTGCCTCAACCGAGAATGCCAGGAGCTCTTTCATATCCAGCATACTGTTTCCTTCCTTTCTTTGTTGCATTCATAATTTCAATTTTATTTTTACAGAGCCTGATCACATATTCTTCTCTGCTAAAAATCTTTTTCATCCATGCCGGTTTATCACCGGACCGGATCTTTTAATATTCATCACCTGTTGTATATACGATCTTCTTCATCTCTGACATGGAGGTGATTCCATTCAGCACATGTTTGGCAGCACCCATCTTCAGAGTAAGCATACCTTCTGCAAGTGCCTGTTTTTCAATCTTATCCGCTGTCGCTCCGGTCGAGATAACCGCCTGCAGTGCTTTGGATACCGGCATCATCTCATATACACCGATTCGTCCTGAATATCCTGTATCATTACACAACGGACAGCCAGACGGCTCATAGATGATAACATCTTCTTCATCCTCCGGCACACCGAGTACTATTCTCTCTTCATCTTCTACGAGACGAGGCTGTTTGCAGGTTGGGCACAGTCTTCTTACAAGTCGCTGGGCAATAACACCTACAACCGCATCACCTACAACATAAGGTTCGATTCCCATATCTTCCAGACGGGTGATCGTACTTGCTGCTGAGTTTGTATGGAGTGTTGATACAACCAAGTGTCCTGTGATAGCGGCCTGAACCGCGATCTGAGCAGTCTCACCATCTCGAATTTCTCCGATCATTATGATATCCGGATCCTGACGAAGAATGGATCTTAAGGCTGCTGCGAATGTCATATCTGCTTTATTATTTACCTGTACCTGGTTAATACCATTGATATTCGCCTCGACAGGGTCTTCTACTGTGATAATGTTTACATCCTCTTTGTTCAGCTCACTTAAGGATGTGTACAGTGTCGTTGATTTACCGGAACCGGTAGGTCCTGTTACAAGGATGATTCCGTGTGGATTACTCAGGATTCCATCAAATACCTTGATCTCATCCTCATCCAGGCCAAGTCCGCTCTTCGGTTTTGTAAGTCCGTCCTTGGAGGTAAGTCGCATAACCGTCTTCTCTCCATATACAGTCGGAAGGATAGATACACGGACATCAAACTCTCTACGATCTACAAAGATCGTGATACGACCATCCTGTGGTTTTCTCTTTTCTGCAATATCCATACCACCGATGATCTTGATTCGGGCTGTGATACCCGCAAGAATACTTAAGTCGTAGGACATAACCTGTTTTAATGCACCATCGATCCTGTAACGGACACGAACACTGCTTTCCAATGCCTCAATATGAATATCGGACGCCCTCTGTCGAACTCCGCCTTCTATGATCTGTTTTACAAGCAGAACGATAGGAGAATTATCTATATCTTCATTTACTTCATCTTCATCTCCGCCGCCAAGTGCATCCGCCTGTTCCTGACGATACATCTCAGCCGCTTCCATTGCTTTGGAGCTTCCGTAGTACTTGCCGATGGCATCATTGATCTGATCCTCTGTTGCAAGCATAGGCTCCACCTGCATATTGGTTACAAGCCCAATATCATCGATCGCATTGATATCCATCGGATCTGACATGGCAAGTTTTAAAATATTCGGGTTATCCGGATCGATCTCGATAGGAATAACTTTATATTTTGCTACCATATTCTCCGGAACCAGATGAAGCACCTTTTCTTCTATCTTTGCTCCCTTTAATTCTATGTAATCAATGCCAAGCTGCTGTGTCAGAAGCGTTATCAGAATCTCATTACTGATCATACCAAGATCAACAAGAACATTTCCGAGTTTTCCGCCATTCTCTTTCTGATATGCCAGAGCCTCCTGTAACTGTTCTTCTGTAATAGCTCCTGCCGCTACGAGAATATCACCTATTCTAATCTTTTTACGACCCATTCCTAATCGCATACCGGTCTGTCCCTCCTACATTTCTGAAATATACAAGCATCACTTACAGAGTATAGCACAATCTAATAAAAAATTAAACATTTTGAACAGAATTTAGTCAATTTTTTTTAATTTTTTTCACATTTTACCAATTTTATTTTTTGGGATATGCACTTTTTCCACATTTTAATCATAAAATATATACAAATCGCTAGGGGTCTATTTTCTATGCAGGCATTTAAAAAACCCCTTTTACCGGATCAGGAAGAATATTATCTGAAATTATGCAGGGCAGGGGATGCCGATGCACGCCGGATTCTGATTGAATCCAATATGCGTCTGGTCGCCCATATTGCAAAAAAATACATTGGAACCGCCGACAATGATGATCTGCTCTCTGTCGGAACCATCGGTCTTATCAAGGCGATCGATTCCTACGACCATGCCAAAGGCAACCGTCTGGTCACATACGCTTCCAGGTGTATCGACAACGAGCTGCTCATGATGCTCCGTCACTCCAGAAAATACGCCCGCGAAGTCTCCCTGTTTGAACCGATCGGTACCGACAAAGAAGGAAATGAGATCAATCTGATCGACATCATCAGTCAGGATGAAGCAACCATTCTGGATTCTATGGTGCATACTTACCACATAAACCGTCTTCCATACTGTCTGAAGCACTGTCTGTCCGAGCAGGAAGCCAGCCTTATCATCCGTCGTTATGGTCTATACGGTCACCCTCCACGCACACAGAAAGAGATTGCCAGCCAGATGGGGATTTCCCGTTCCTATGTCTCTAGGATCGAAAAACGGGCATTACAGAAGATCCGCAGGCAGCTTGAAGCCTGACCTATTCCGAAAGCTCCTGCCGTCTGAGTATCATTCCCGCTGATACCGGGCGGTCCAGCTTTACATACAACTGCATCTTGGGATGCGGTGCTGATTCCATCGGTTCCATCCGGTCATTGTAGATCTCCTCAACCCGGCAGACCGTATTGGTTCCATCAAAGTTCATACATTCTATCTCTTCTCCGACCGAGAATTTGTTTTTCTGTTCAAATGCAACCAGTCCGTCCTCTGTAACCTCCTGTACATTGCCTATATAAGTACAGTTTTTAATATATGTGTTATTATCATAGATCTGAGAATCCTGATCTGTTTTTCCAAAATAAAATCCAGTTGTAAACTGACGGTATGTGCATTTTGCAATTTCTGATTTATAATATTCCATATTTGACCGGTACAGCTCCGGAGATTCCATATAGTCATCAATTGCTTTACGATAGGTTCTTGCTACCGTTGCAACATATAGTGCCGTTTTCATTCTTCCCTCAATCTTAAAGCTGTCAATTCCGGCATCGATCATTTCCGGAATATGCTCAATCATACAAAGATCTTTGGAATTAAAAATATAAGTACCCCTGTCATCTTCATTGACCGGCATGTACTCGCCCGGTCTTGTTTCTTCTACAATGTGATACTTCCATCTACATGGATGTGTACATGCTCCACGATTTGCATCTCTTCCTGTAAAATAACTGCTGAGCAGGCAGCGTCCAGAATAGGAAATGCACATTGCTCCATGCATAAAGGACTCAATCTCCATATCCTCCGGAATATGTTCTCTGATCTGTTTAATCTCCACAAGTGACAGCTCTCTGGCTGTGACCACTCGTTTTGCCCCCATATTATACCAGAAGTTATACGTCAGGTAATTCGTGTTATTTGCCTGGGTGCTGATATGAAGTTCCATATCAGGCATAGTTTCCTTTGCCAGCAAAAAAATACCCGGATCTGATACCAGAACCGCATCGACACCGGTATCCTTCAACTGCTCAAAATATGCCTTCATTCCTTCAATATCATAATTATGTGCAAATATATTTGCTGTCACATATACCTTTGCATTCTTTGCATGCGCATATTTCACAGCCTTTTTCATTTCTTCAATCGAAAAATTATCTGCTTTTGCACGAAGTCCATATGCCTGTCCGCCAATATAGACCGCATCCGCACCATAATCTACTGCAACCTTTAATACCTCAAGACTACCTGCCGGAACAAGCAGTTCCACTTTACGTTCTGCCATATCTTTCAAAACCCTCTTCTTTTCTTTCCGTACAGATGGCATCACCTTTTAGTCTGTTGCCATCCGCCTGTTAATATCTTCTTGTTTTTTCATTGATCCACTACTTTTTCAATGATCCTTTTTATCAGCCGTTTTTTTCACCGATAGGCTCATTCCATCTCCTATATTCAGGATGGCTGTATCCAGCCGTTCATCATGCTTTAATTCATACAGATATTCCCGCATTCTGGCATGAATTGTCCGGTTTCTTCTGGTTACTGCAAACCGCGATTCCAGTACATCTCCATCCTGCAGCACATTATCACATAGCAGGACTCCTTCCGGCGCAAGCAAAGGAACCACCTTCTGGAAAAAGCTTCCATACTGACCTTTTGCAGCATCCATAAAGACCAGATCATATTGATCCGACAATGTCGGCAGGATCTCATTTGCATCTCCCTCTAACAGAGTGATCTTCTTTTCTGCACCTGCCAGCTTTATATTCTCTTTTGCCTGATCAATTCTCGGCTGATAGTTTTCAATTGTTGTGATATGTCCACCCTCTGCAATAAACCTGCTCATAAAAATAGCAGAAAAGCCTACCGCAGTTCCTATCTCCAGTATATTTACCGGTTTCTTCATTCTCAGAAGAAGCCTGATAAATTCTCCGGCCTCTCTTCGTATGATAGGAACCCCCTGCTCTTCTGCTTCTTTTCTGATAGCAGTTATTGCATCATCATAGTCATTGTTGAATGAATTTATGAAGGATGCAATTCTCTCATCTGTTATCATTTATTATCTCCACTTTTCTTACTGTCACTATCCAGAGTTCCACCTGTTATGATCGTTATGATCTCATCATTTGTATAACTTGGTGCGATCTCATATGTTCCAGGTTTTATCTTTGCTGCATAAGATCCGATTCGGATACGTACCATCAGTGCGTATGCATTTTTTACAACTCCGGCATCATCCAGAGTCTCGCATACATCCTTGATCGAAGAATCCGGCAGAACTGTGACTGTGACTACCTTTGTATCAGATTTATCCTTACAGTTATTGCTGGCAAATACATCATAGGCAAAGCTAAAGCCAAACGCAAACACTTTCACAAGTATAAACAGGATAAATACATTTACCAGTAAGCCTATCGCAAACCGCAATATCCGTTTCATTGTTACAGCACTATCTATAGCCATATCTGTTCTCCTTATCTTACGGTGTCCATCCAGACACTTCTCGTAACTGTTTTATCATATCCTACTGCTTTATGTCAACATCCAGACCATCTGCAATCTCATCATACATCGTTTTCAACATCCTGCACAGCTTTCGTTCTGCCCGAAGGAAATCATTCACGATCGTGTCGTGAACGATTGCGTCATACTCCTCAAACAGTGCAACCACCTCATCGTATGGATTATCCACAGAGCCACGGTTCTGGATCTCTGAATTTCTTTTCTTGAATTCATTCAGTCCCCGGAGAAGATCCGGATGTTCATACAGCCGTTCACGGCAGGTCAGATAATTTCTGTAGAATTCTGACTCCTTTATCGTTTCATTCAGTTTTTTGCTGAGTTCAACAACATCACTCATGTCTGTTTCCTCTTTTCTTCTTAACCTGCATCTGTGCATGGACACTATTTTTCAGGACAATTTATACTTCGGTAATGATCGGAAGGATCATCGGGCTTCTCTTCGTCCGCTTCCAAAGGAATTCACTTAAGGAATCCTTGATGGTTGTCTTGATCTTGCCCCAGTCGGTAATATTCTTCCGCAGGCATTTCTCCAGTGCTTCTTCTACTACGGCACGGCAGTCTTCCATCAATGTTTCCGATTCTCTGACATATACAAATCCACGGGAAACGATATCCGGTCCTGCAATCAGGTTATTGCTGTATTTATCGAGTGTCACTACGATGATCAGAAGACCATTCTGCGACAGAAGCTGTCTGTCTCTTAAAACGATATTTCCAACATCTCCAACTCCAAGTCCGTCAACAAAGACTCCCTGTGCAGGAACTTTTCCGGTTACTTCCAGTTTATCCTCACTGACTTCCAGAACATCTCCTGTTGTCAGGATCTTGATATTCTCTTTTGGAATACCCATCTCCTGTGCCAGCTCTGCATGGCGCTTCAGATGTCTGTACTCACCATGTACTGGTATCGCATATTTTGGTTTTGTGAGTGCATAGATCAGCTTCAATTCCTCTCTGCATGCATGTCCGGATACATGTGTATCTTCAAAAATTACATGAGCACCTTTCATTTCCAGCTCATTGATCACCTTGAATACCGCTTTTTCATTACCAGGGATCGGGTGCGAACTGAATATGACCACATCTCCCGGCATGATAGAGATCTTATTATGGATCGATGCTGCGATCCTTGATAAGGCAGCCATGTTTTCACCTTGGCTTCCTGTCGTGATCAGAACCAGCTTCTCATCCGGATAATTCTTGATCTGGCTGATATCGATCAGCGTGTTGTCCGGTATATCAATATATCCGAGTTCAGAAGCTGTACTGATGATATTCACCATACTTCTTCCTTCGATGATTACTTTTCTGCCATATTTATATGCCGAATTGATAATCTGCTGCACACGATCTACATTCGATGCAAATGTAGCAATAATAATACGATGATTCTGATTATCATTGAACAGATTATCAAAGGTTCTTCCTACTGTCTTTTCTGACTTTGTAAAGCCCTCACGTTCTGCATTTGTGGAATCTGCCATCAGTGCCAGAACGCCTTTTTTTCCAAGTTCCGCAAAACGTTGGAGATCGATCATGTCTCCAAATACCGGTGTATAATCAATTTTGAAATCTCCGGTATGGACAAGCAGTCCTGCCGGCGTATAGATCGCCAATGCTGCGGAATCAGCAATCGAATGGTTCGTCTTAATAAATTCTATCCGGAATTTTCCAAGAATGATATTCTGTCCATATTTTACAACCTTACGTCTGGTGTTGTTCATCAGATTATGTTCTTTCAGTTTATTCTCGATCAGTCCCATCGTAAGCTTTGTTGCGTAAATCGGCATATTGAGTTCTTTCTCAATGTAAGGAATGGCTCCGATATGATCCTCATGACCATGGGTAACCACAAGTCCTTTGACTTTGTCCGCGTTTTCCTTAAGGTAAGTGACATCCGGTATTACAAGATCGATTCCTAACATATCGTCCTCAGGGAATGCCAGACCGCAGTCAATGACTATAATAGAGTCCTCATACTCTATTGCAGTAATGTTCATTCCAATCTGTTCCAATCCGCCCAATGGAATGATCTTTACTGCATCACTATTCAATTTTTTCAATGTTCTATACCTCCAAATCTACGTCCTCTAGCAGTTCTTCAAATATCTTCATAACTGCTTCTAATTCTTTGTCATCTTCAACGATATCAAACGCTGCCATCTCACCTTCACTGTCTGAAGCATTCTCCTTCAGGATCAGGAAAGAACCATCATCCTCATCGTCTCCATCTTCTGTAACAAGCAGGTAATTCACTCCGCCAAGAGTTGTCTGCTCCATAACAGAAAAAACAACCTCATTGCCATCTTCATCTGTAAATACTATGCTGTCGTTTTCCATTCTGTTTAATCCTTTCGACTATTCTGTCTGCCCTTCATGAGCCTGACTATCAAGATAATTCTGCAAAATAACCGCAGCAGCCATCTTGTCCACATACTGCTTCCGGTTTTCTCTTCTGACTCCGGTATCCATTAAAATCCGTTCTGCTTCTACCGTAGAGAGTCTTTCATCCCACAGGATCACTTCCAGGCCTGTCCTGCGTTCCAGATCTTCTTTAAACTGTTCGGTCGCTTCTGCCCGTTCTCCAATCGTATTATTCATATTCTTCGGATATCCGAGAACGATCCGTTCCGCCTGATATTCTTCAATGATACTCTCTATTCTCGCAAGTGTCTGTCGAGCTTGTTTGCTGATTTTCTTTCTATTGTTTCAAGTGGCTGTGCCGTGATCATCAGCGCATCACTGACCGCAACTCCTACTGTCTTTGTTCCGTAGTCCAATCCAATTATCCGCATACTCTTATCCTGTTCTTCTCTCTACCTGATTCGATTATTCTGATGCACTCTTCATCTACTTGATCAGATTATTCTTGATGTAATCTTCAAACAGAACTTCAATGATCTCATCCCGTTCTGCCTTCATGATCAGACTTCTTGCATTCTTATAGCTGGTGATATATGTAGGATCTCCACTCATAATATAACCAACAAGCTGGCTGACCGGATTATATCCTTTTTCTGTCAAAGCCTCATAAACCTGTCCAATGATCTGTGTTACATCTATTGTATTATCTTTCAGTTGTGCAATATGTTGTGTATTTTCTCTATTATTCATATACTCACATCCTTACTTTTATCAAGTGCCATCGGCATCTTTGCAAAAAAATCTTACCCTATAATAATATAAAATCACGCAAAATTCAACCTAAAGCCGCATATTTGTATATGTTCCACGCAATTCATGCATAATTTTCCCCCACCGGCTGTCTATTCCATGCCATATGGAATCTGCACTATATGATTGATGATATCCACTTCTCGTCCACAAATCCTATGCATACATTCTTTCTCTACAAAAATATCTATATAGCGTTCTGTATGTCCACGGTATCCGTCTTTTCCATTTCTCCGGACTTTTTCTTCAATCAGAACCTCCAGAGTTTCTCCCCGAAAAGAAGCTTCATATGCATGTTTGTTCTTTTCAGATAATGCCAGCAGCACATCGCTCCTCTGATTCTTGATCTCCGGTCCGATCTGATCCCTCATACCGGCCGCAACCGTTCCCTGTCTCGGTGAAAATTTAAATATATGCATTTCATACAGATTAAGTTTCGTCAGGTAGTCAACCGTTTCCTGAAATTCTTCATCCGTTTCTCCCGGAAAGCCTACGATCACATCTGTTGTCAAAGCCGGGCGGTCAAATGCCTTACGAAGCATCTCACATTTTTCAAAGTATTCTTCACAAGTATATTTCCGGTTCATCCGTTTCAATACTGTATTGCAGCCACTTTGCAGGCTTAAATGGAAATGCGGACATACCTTTTTATTATCCACAATACGATCTATAAATGTATCTGTAATGATACCCGGTTCCAGAGAACCAAGACGGATCCGTTCAATTGATTCAATTTTTGAGATTGCGTCAATTACATCTGCGAGTCCTACCTCATTTTCCTTATCATTGCCATAAGATGAGATATGGATACCTGTCAGAACAATCTCTTTTACTCCGGTCTGTGCCAGACGTTCTACTTCTTCTGTAATCGATGCAAGCTCCCGGCTCCGGATTCTTCCTCTAACGTACGGAATAATACAATAAGAGCAGAACTGGTTACATCCATCCTGAATCTTCACATATGCCCGTGTATGTTCTAAGGTACTGTTGATCGTAAGCGGTTCATATTCCTTTTCTGCCGCAATATCGAGCATGCCTTCGTCCGTCACTCCGATCTCCAGATAGTCTTCAAGGATCTGCACAATGTCCTTCTTTTTATTATTTCCGATGATAATAGATATCCTGTCATCTTCCATCAGCTTATCTTTTGCCGCCTGCACATAACAGCCCGCTGCTATTACAACCGCATCCGGATTCAGCTTCTTGGCTCTGTGTATCATCTGTCTGGACTTTTTATCTGCCATATTGGTAACAGAGCATGTATTTATCAGATACACATCTGCTTTTTCTTCGAAGGAAACAGCCGTCATACCAGCCTCTTTTAAGAGTTCGATCATACCATCTGTCTCGTATTGATTTACCTTGCAGCCCAGTGTCAGAGGGGCTACTGTTTTTCCCTTCAACATTCCTTATTTTTCCTTTCTTATTATTGACTTTTCCCTCTCCAAAAGATATTATAAATATATAAACATCCGCGGTCATTATGACTCCGGATAATCTAACTTTTAGGAGGGCAATCATGAAAGCATTAATGGTTTCTTTAAATTCAATCGATAAGGTAAAAGCATTCTGCAATGAAATTGCAAAATTCGACGCAGAATTCGACCTCATCTCAGGACGTTATGTTATTGATGCAAAATCAATTATGGGTATATTCAGCCTTGATATTTCAAAGCCAATTGAATTAAACATTCACGCTGATGACAAGGATCTTGCTGATATTCTTGCAGCAATCAAGCCTTACGTTGTTGAATAATCATAACCGCCTATTTGCATACATACAGAATGCCCGTTCCGACAGTCATTCTGCATAAAAAAGCTTGCCGCCTTTGTAGTGGCAAGCTTTTTCATCTTATCTCTGTGATCTGCACATTACAGTTTCTACAGACTCTAACGCTTTTTCATATAACGGTTCGATAATACCGGCAAGCTTTGCTTCCGATTTCTCGATCGCAGATAATATCGGTTTTGTTACCGGGTGCTTTGCTACAAATGTTGTACAGCAGTCCTCATAAGGAAGGATCGAAGTCTCATAGGTTCCGATTTTCTCTGATATGTCAACGATCTCCTGCTTATCCAGTCCGATACATGGACGGAATACCGGCAAAGTACTGACATCATTGATAACAGCAAGACTGAATACCGTCTGGCTGGATACCTGCCCGATACTTTCTCCCGTCACCGTACACTGACAGTCATTTCTCTTTGCCAGCTCTTCTGCTATCTTGATCATATAACGCTTCATAATGATCGTAAGTTCCTCGTGCGGACAGTTATCATAGATTGCCATCTGAACATCTGCAAAGTTTACAACATGTAACTTGATCGCACCTGCATAATCCGCAACCAGACACGCCAGATCAATTACCTTTTCTTTGGCACGTTCACTGGTAAATGGCGGTGCATGAAAATATACCGCTTCCATCTGAACTCCACGTTTTGCAATCATATAAGTTGCAACCGGGCTGTCAATTCCACCGGATAATAATGCCATTCCCTTGCCATTTGTACCAACCGGAAGTCCTCCCGGGCCTGGAATCGTGATCGAATAAATATATACCGTCTTCCGGATCTCTACATTTATGATCTCATCCGGTTCATGAACATCAACGGAAGTATCCGGAAATGCCTCTAACAGATAATGACCAAGCTCCGCATTTACCTCCATTGAGGTCATAGGATAGCTTTTATCATTTCTTCTTGTATTTACTTTAAAGGTAAAGTTCTTCTTACGATATGCCTGATCCACATATGCGATCACCTTTCCTTTGATCGCTTCAAACGATGTATCCTCCTCTACCACGATCGGGCAGATTCCAACGATACCGAATACCTTGGTCAGTGCATTCACTACATCTTCATAATCATAGTCTGATTTTGCTTCAATAAAGATCCTTCCCTGTTCCTTGCGGATATAAAAATCACCATAATTTTTGATCTTACGATTAATGTTTTTTACAAGGATATCTTCAAATATATACCGGTTTTTTCCTTTTGTACCGATCTCAGCATATTTGATCATAAATGCCTTATACTGCATATACTTCTCTCAACCTCCAATTTTCATCCTGTTTATTTATTCTTCACCTGTTTTTTACTATTATAAACAAACTTTCCATTCGTTTGATACTACTTTTTTCTGACATATTTTCTATAAACCGGCAGGATCTCCTCTATCACATCTGCTGCATAGTCTGCCTGTTCCACTGTGTTCTCTGCCGAAAAACTGAAACGGATCGTGGATTCCAACCGATTCTTCTGCAAACCGATCGAAGACAATACATGGCTGACTGCCGGTTTATTCGACGAACATGCCGATCCGGAAGAAACATAGATTTCCCGTTCTTCTAATGCATGCAGCATCACTTCGCTTCGAACACCAACAAATGATACACTTAGGATATGTGGTGCTTCCCCTTCATTGATATATACATCCGGAAGTGTCTTTAGTCGTTCGGTCAAACGGTCTTTTACCGCCCGCATACGAACAATTCTGGCTTCCAGATCTTCATAAACTATCTTTGTTGCCAGTCCAAATCCTGCAAATCCCGGAACATTTTCTGTACCTGACCGCATTCCATCCTGCTGTCCGCCGCCGTATATGATTGGCTTCACCTTCGTACGGTTCTTGATAAACAACGCTCCCGTTCCTTTTGGTCCATGTATCTTATGACCACTTACAGACATCAGATCGATACCCATCCGTTTCGGGTAAATGTGATATTTGCCAAATGCCTGAATCGCATCCACATGAAAGAGCGTCTTCGGATTCTTTTCTTTGATAATCTCTGCAATCTCCTGAATCGGCTCTACTGCACCAATCTCATTATTTACATACATAACAGATACAAGGATCGTATCCTCATTCACTTCCTGTTCTAATTGTTCCAGATCCACGATTCCCTGGTGATCTACATTCAGATATACAACTTCAAATCCAAGACTCTCCAAAAATGCCATCGTACTTGATACGGATGCATGTTCCACCTTAGAAGTTATAATCCGGTTACCACTTCTTTTATTCGCAAGTGCCGCTCCGATCAACGCAAGATTATTAGATTCCGTTCCACCGGAAGTCAGCACGATCTCTTTGCTGTCTACCTTCCATTCTTTTGCAAGAATCTCTTTTGTCTCCTTGATATAGTGTCCTGCATCCAGACCTTTCTGATGCAAGGAAGAAGGATTTCCATAATCTTCTTCCATTAATTTTACTACCAGATCTTTCACTTCCGGAAATACCTTTGTTGTTGCTGCATTATCAAAATATGCTTCCATCTCTATCTATCCTCTTCCAGTTCAAACATTATGATCGACATAACCGCCATTCCTGCCGTCTCTGTACGCAAAATTCTGTGTCCAAGTGTGACCATCTTCGCGCCCATAGCTACCGCTGTCTTGACTTCTTCTCTGGCAAATCCACCTTCCGGACCTATAAATATACCAAGACTTTTCTTTCCTTTGATCGATGCAAAGACCTCTTTCGAATATGCGACTCCTTCTGCTTCCTCATATGGGATCATATTCATATCAAGCTCCTTTGCCATAGCAAGAGCCTCTTTCCATGTTACGGGAGCCGTCACCTCCGGGATTATGCCTCTGCCCGACTGCTTCGCCGCCGCAAGTGCGATTGCCTGATAACGTTCCGTCTTCTTTCCTGCTTTCTTCGCATCCAGCTTGACAACCGTCCGTTTCGTCATAACCGGTACGATCCTGATCACACCAAGTTCTACCGTCTTCTGGATGATCCATTCCATTTTATCTGCCTTTGGAAATCCCTGAAACAACGTAATCCCTGTTTCAAGTTCTGCAAAATTATCACATACATCCAGAATATCTGCAACCACTTTTTCATGATCCATAACTGAAATCTGGCAGCGGTAATCTCTACCCCTGCCATCACTTATTATGATCTCATCATTTACTTTTAAACGAAGAACATTCTTAATATGATTGACATCCTCACCGGTAATATCAATGCTCTTATCAAATTCCCGTCCATCAAAATCTACAAAAAAACGATTCATCTTCCCAATCCTGTCTCTTTATGACTAATTATCCTTCTCAGCTACAAAACTGATCCAGTCTTTCATAGAGACAGTATCCACTATTCTGAAGTGATTGTCAAGAAGTGCCTGTCTGACCTCATCTTCTTTTGTATTGATAATTCCGGAACAGATAAACTTCGCATCATCCTTCATAAACTGCTGTACAACACCGGAAAGTGGGATGATTACATCTGCAAGAATATTCGCAACTACGATATCATATTTCGGCTCAATCGACTGGACAAGCTCTTTATCTGCAAGCACATTGCCACAGAGGAACTGAACCTGATCTTCAGTAATATGGTTGATCTCCCTGTTCTCGATGCTGACATGAACCGCAGTTTCATCTATATCAATTCCAAGAACCTCTTTTGCGCCAAGATTACTGCATACAAAGGAAAGAATCCCGCTTCCGCTTCCACAGTCAAGAACCAGATCTCCTTCTTTCATATATTTCTTCAACTGTCCGATACATAATCTGGTTGTCTCATGGGAACCGGTTCCAAATGCTGCACCCGGATCAATATCGATCACAATATCATCATCTGTTACGTCAGAAGGTGCATCCTCCCAGGTTGGTTTGATAACGATATTATCATACAGACGAAACGGTTTAAAATATGCTTTCCAGTTATTCATCCAGTCCACATCTTCCGTCTCGGATTCTATGATATTACAGGCTCCAACCGGAATAAATTCTGACAACCGTTCCAGTTCGTTTTTGATCTTTGTTTTTATCTCTTCCTTGTCAAAGGAATCATTCAGATAGCAGGAAACCTTTGCTGTTCCGTCATCCGTCGGCATCTCATCCGGCAGAAGATCTACAAACATCGCTGCCATTTCTTCATCTGTCAGAGGCACATTGTCATCGACTTCTATACCCAAAACGCTTCCTCATCGAGGAAGGCGCTGAGTAAATCGACAGCCTCACACGTTGTTTCAATCGTGATTTGTGTCCATTTCATAATCTATTTACCTATTTCTTCTTTCTTTTTTTGTGATCTCCAAACGAGAATGATGTTCCTACCGAATCTGTTACAGGTCTGGTCTCAACCAATGTTGCCTGCTCGTATTCATTCAAAATACGCTTCTGTTCTGCAGTCAGCTTCTCAGGAACCTGTACAACCAGTGTTACATAATGATCACCACGCTGAGTAGGATTCTTCAGGTTTGGCACACCTTTTCCCTTCAGCTTAACCTTGGTATCGGTCTGTGTTCCTGGTGGGATCGTGTAATCAATCTCTCCCTCGATCGTATGGATCTTAATATTTCCACCCAGTGCTGCCTGTGTGAATGAGATCGGTTCGGAGGAGTAAAGATTGTATTCCTGTCTCTGGAACTTCGGATGACGATCAACAAGGATCGTAACATGAAGATCTCCTCTTTCACCACCATTAAATCCAGGTTCACCTTTTCCTTTGATACGGATATTGGTTCCGTTATCTACTCCAGGCGGAACAGCGATCTGAATCTTCTTTCTGCTCTTTACATAACCGGTTCCCGCACAGTTGCTACATTTATATCTAATGATCTTACCGGATCCGCCACAGTCCGGACAAGTCGATACATTTCTTACTACGCCAAACAAGGACTGCTGTGTTGTAACGATCTGACCTTTTCCGCCGCATTTGCCACAAACCTCCGGCTGATGTCCCGGCTGTGAACCGGTTCCCTTACATACTTCACATTCATCCTTTAATGGAAGATCCAGTTCTTTCTGTGTACCAAATATTGCTTCCTCAAAAGCAACTCTGATCGTTGTCTTGATGTTAGCACCCTTTACAGGTCCGTTTGAATTTCTCTGTCTGCTTCCACCACCGAACATATCTCCGAAAATATCTCCGAAAATATCTCCCATATCAGCAAAATCAAAGCCGCCGAAGCCACCAAAGCCACTGCCGCCGGCATTTGGATCAAATGCCGCATGACCATACTGATCATATTTTGCTCGCTTCTCCGGGTCACTAAGTACTGCATAAGCTTCCGCTGCTTCTTTAAATTTTCTTTCAGCTTCCGCATCGCCCGGGTTCATATCAGGATGATATTTCTTGGCTACGACACGATATGCTTTTTTTATCTCTGCCTCTGAGGCATTCTTGGTTACACCAAGGACCTCATAGTAATCAGTTTTTGTTTCTGCCATAACTTTTAACCTTTCATCTGCGATATACTTTCATATCCACAGTAAAACAGGAAACAATTTTCCTGTTTTACTGTCAGATATTTACTATAGACTACATTTCATATTATTTCAAGGCTTAAACCTCTGTGAAATCTCCATCTACTACATCACCCTCTGAAAAGTCCGGTGTACCTGTACCTGTTCCTGCATTTGCTCCGGGACCATTCTGCTCATAAAGCTTAGCGAACAGATTCTGAGCACTTTCCATAAGCTTATCCTTAGCCGCCTTGATCTTATCCACATCAAGATCTGTCATATTCTCTGCATCCGTGCTTTCAATTGTTGACTTTAATGAGTCTAAGTCAGCCTGTACGGCAGACTTATCTGCATCTGAAAGCTTATCTCCGACTTCATTCAGTGCTTTTTCTGTCTGGAATGCAAGTGCATCTGCTTCATTTCTTGCTTCAATGCCTTCCTTACGTTTCTTATCCTGTGCTTCGTATTCTGCAGCTTCTTTTACTGCTCTCTCGATATCATCATCTGAAAGTGATGTACCGGAAGTAATTGTAATGTGCTGTTCTCTTCCTGTTCCGAGATCCTTAGCAGATACATTTACGATACCATTCGCATCGATATCGAATGATACTTCGATCTGAGGAACGCCTCTTCTTGCAGGAGCGATACCATCCAG
The DNA here is from genome assembly GCF_003480025.1 of Clostridium sp. AM46-21. Taxonomy (NCBI): domain Bacteria; kingdom Bacillati; phylum Bacillota; class Clostridia; order Eubacteriales; family Clostridiaceae; genus Clostridium; species Clostridium sp. AM46-21. Next base: position 87,572 of record NZ_QUIB01000011.1, on the reverse strand, counting down.
TCTGAAACGTCCAAGACTCTTATTATCTTTTGCAAACTGTCTTTCACCCTGTACTACGTTGATATCAACGGCATCCTGATTATCCTGTGCTGTTGAGAAAATCTGGCTCTTCTTTGTAGGAATTGTAGTGTTTCTCTCGATCAGATGTGTTGCGATACCACCCATTGTTTCGATAGAAAGTGTAAGTGGTGTAACATCAAGAAGAAGAATCTCACCGGCACCGGCATCACCTGCAAGCTTACCGCCCTGGATAGATGCACCGATTGCAACACACTCATCAGGGTTGATACCCTTGAACGGCTCTTTACCTGTTAATCTCTTAACTTCTTCCTGTACGGCGATGATACGTGTAGAACCACCAACTAATAATACCTTATCAAGATCTGCTGCAGTAAGTCCTGCATCTTCCAGTGCTGTCTGAACAGGTACCTTTGTTCTGTCAACCAGATCTGCTGTTAACTCATCAAATTTTGCTCTTGTCAGGTTCATATCAAAATGCTTTGGTCCATCCTGATTTGCTGTAATGAAAGGAAGGTTGATGTTTGTTGTCATAGCGGATGAAAGCTCTTTCTTTGCCTTCTCTGCTGCTTCCTTTAATCTCTGCATAGCCATCTTATCGCTTGAAAGATCAATACCTTCTGCCTTCTTGAACTCATCTAACATATACTGTGTAACAGCATTATCAAAGTCATCACCACCAAGCTTATTATCACCGGCTGTTGCTAATACTTCAATGACACCTTCACCAATCTCTATGATAGATACATCAAATGTACCACCACCTAAGTCATATACCATGATCTTCTGCTCCTGCTCATTATCAAGACCATAAGAAAGAGCTGCTGCTGTAGGCTCGTTGATGATACGCTTTACATCAAGTCCTGCAATCTTACCGGCATCCTTTGTTGCCTGTCTCTGTGCATCTGAGAAGTAAGCAGGTACTGTGATAACGGCCTCTGTAACCTTCTCACCGAGATATCCTTCTGCATCGGATTTCAGTTTCTGAAGAATCATAGCTGAAATCTCTTCCGGTGAATACTTCTTACCATCGATCTCTACTCTGTAATCTGTACCCATATGACGCTTGATGGATGAAATTGTCTTATCTGCATTTGTAACTGCCTGACGTTTTGCAGGCTCACCTACTACTCTCTCTCCTGTCTTTAAGAAACCTACTACAGATGGTGTAGTTCTCATACCTTCTGTATTCGCAATAACAACAGGCTTACCACCTTCCATTACTGCTACACATGAATTTGTTGTACCTAAGTCAATACCAATTATCTTACCCATGATTATATTCCTCCTAAATAAAATTCTGTTTTCTTAATTTAATAAAATTTATATGCTATAGTCATTTGACTATTAGTTTGCAACCTTTACCATGCTGAATCGTAATACCTGATCCTTATACATGTAACCACGCTGCATCTCTTCGACGATCACGTTCTCTCCGTAATTCTCATCCTCTACATGCATTACTGCATTGTGGAACGCCGGATCAAACTGTTCACCCTCGCAGTTCATCGGGGTAACACCGATGGATTCCAGTGAAGTCATGAGTGATTTGTAGATTTTATCAACTCCTGCTTCAAACGGTCTGTCTTTATCCTCTTCCGGAATTGCTGCAATCGCTCTTTCAAAGTTGTCAACTACCGGAAGTAATTTTCCAAGAACATCCTTCGCTCCGAAATCATACATTTTGGATGACTCCTTTTCATTTCTCTGGCGGATATTCTCGCACTCTGCAAGAAGACGTTTATATTTGTCTTCTGCATCCTGACAGCGTTCTTTCAATTTATCATTTTCTTCTCTTAAAGCCTTACTGCCACGTCTGTTCTCTTTTGCAACCGGCTTCGGTTTTGCTGCTTCCGCCTGCTCTTCAGGGACATCCACGGTTTCTGTAACATTCACATCTGTAGTTGTTGTTTCTGCAGTATCTGCTGACTCTGCTGTAACTTCATCTACAATTGTTTCTGCTGCCTTTTCATCTGTCTTTACTTTCTTAGTATCTTTCTTGGTGTCTGCCATTATCGGACCCCCTATTCGTTATTATTAAATATATCATCCAATTCATCGGTCAGATTTTTTAACATCGTAACGACTTTCTTATAGTCCATACGTTTCGGACCGATGATACCTATAGTTCCTTTTGCGCCTTCCGGCATCTTATAAGTTGCCGTTACAAGGGAGCAATCTTTCAGATCCTCACTGGAATTTTCATCACCGATTCGGATCTCTATATCAGAGTTATCTTTATTGATAACTTCTTCTACATATTTTACAAAGTCTTCTTTGTCTTCTATGTCTTCAAAAGTTCCAAGCAGCTTCTCTGCTGTCGCAGAATCCATTAATTCCGGATACTTTAACATGTTGGTCATTCCGCTTGTGTAAACCTTCAGATCATCTGCTTCATGAATGGCTTCCATAATCCCCTGGAATATGGTTTCTAAAATATCTGCATACTCACCTGCCTGTGTCTTCATCGTCTGTATCAGTTCCAGATTAATATCTTCTAATGCAGCTCCCTGAAGGAATGTGTTTAATAAAATATTGAATTTTAAAATCTCGTCATTCTTCAGATCGTACGTGGTATCGATCAGCTTATTCTTTACGATATTTCCATCCACCATGATCACCGCAAGAAGCTTTGACTCAGCAACCTTGGAAAGCTGTATAAACTTCACGGTATTATTATACTGAGGTGTGGTAACCAGTGTGGCATAATTCGTATTTGCCGCTAATACCCGGGCAACCTGCTTCAGCATCTTCTCCATCTTATCAACTCGTTCAAGAAGATTTCCCTTCTCTGTCTCAGCCTCTATCTTCTCATTCATAAGGCTGTCAACGTAGAACCGATATCCTTTGTCCGTTGGAATTCTTCCTGCAGATGTATGTGGCTGACATATATAACCCATGTCCTCCAGATCAGACATCTCATTCCTGATCGTCGCTGAACTCAGATTCAAATCTGTATACTTTGAAATCGTCCGCGATCCTACAGGTTCTCCGGTCTCTAAATAATTGGAAACGATAGCTTTCAGAATTTTGACTTTTCTCTCGTCAAGTTCCATCTGCTCATCCCTTTCGTTTTGTTAGCACTCAAATACTCCGAGTGCTAACCACTAAAATTAATCTAACACCCACTCCCTTGTTTGTCAACATTTATTTTGAAAAAAATCAAGAAAATTTATAACTTTTGAACTTTGAAAAAATGAACGCCGAGACTTGTAGAAATCACAGCATATAAAAGACCGACCACCAGCATGATCAATACATCTGTTCTGTTAAATGCAAGATCACTTGTGGTACTCAAAAGTTCTATGATCCAAATCTGTTTTACTCCGGACGGAAGCTCAAACAGATCCACAAGAACACGATATCCCGGTGTAAATAAGAATACCAGCAGGACTATCGTTGTCATAGACAAGACGGAATGACGGATCAGGGATGTCAGCATAAATACAAACATCACACACGCTCCGGTCACTATAAACTGCAGCACGATCGCAAGCACTGTTTTTCCAGTCCGGGAAGCTACTGACATTTCATGGGAGCTTCTGAAAAATAAAGCAGCTATCACCCCGGAAATCAAAATATATTCCAATAAAATGCCCCAGGCATAAGTAACTGCTGCCAGCATTCTTGCAATATAACAGGCTGTTCTGCTCTTGCTTCTCTGTAATTCACAGCGCAATGTATTCTGTTCATAATCTTCAGATATATGAAGGATAACCGGAAGCATCATAAGAAGGATCAGAAGTTCGGATGCAGAAAAGGAAGAGGCAATATAAGCAATTCCGCTCATCTGGCCTTTGATCGCTGCGACCGTCTGTTCTGAGAAGCCTGCCGCCGCCAGAAAGTCACTGCTTATCCCATTACTTATATAATAAAGAAATGCTGCTGTAAGGCATGCAAATGGCACTACCAGGATCATGATCATCCTGCCATAAAAGCTTTTGCTATACCGAAATACTTCTGCTCCGTAAATATTCATACTGTTGCCTGCTCCTGTTAATTAAGAAATAACCAAAGTTGCCTTCTGTTTCTCTGATGGTTTCTTCTGTATTGATATCCGAATCGAATTTCTTTTGTTTTAAAGATACAATATCCGGTCACAGATCTGTTCCAGATCCCCTGGTATATGGCTGGTAAGGATAACAGCCATCCCCTGCTTTCTCCATTTTCTCAGACAGGAAAGAACGGAAGCTTTGGTAAATGGATCCAATCCGTTTAAAGGTTCATCCAGTAGTGCCAGCTTTGTTTCCCTATGAATTGCAAGACACAGCGCCAGCTTCTGTTTATTACCTAGTGACAGCTTAGATGCTTTGATCCGATCAAATTCATGGATTCCCAGAAGTTCTGCCAGCTTCTCATCCATAAGCCCTTTTTCTCCATTCATACGATCCATCAGTCTCAGATTATCCCGCACAGAAAGATCGGAAAAGAAAGAAGGTCTGTCGATCACACATGCCATATCCCGTTCTGATATTCCGGTAATCATCTGCCCCGAACACCTGTTGATTTCCCATGGAATAAATCCTGCCAGTAGCCGGAGCAACGTGCTTTTCCCGCTTCCATTTTGCCCTGCCAACCCGACGATTTCTCCTTTATCGATCGTAAATGTCAGATTCTTCTCCCATACCGGAGTTTTCGTTCCAGGATAGGTATAATTCAGTTCCTTCCCTTCTATGACAGTCTCTCTCTGCCCATCTGTCTCTTTTTTCATATCCGAACCTGTCCTTCGTCTCTCATTTGTTTTCATCATGCAGAAAATCTACAAGGATCCTGTTGCTTACATCGATTCCCTTTCTCGTTAGAAAGACCATTCCTTTCTCATCCTTCATATGTCCGCTCGCCACATAACTTCTTATAACATCCCCATAGACATCATATAAGGAATGTCCAAACCGGTCATAGAAATCTGCCGCACTGATCCCTCTTGTCATCCGCAGTCCAAAGATCACATATTCCTCCATCAGGGTATCAACATCAACCGTTTCATCAATATGACGGATCGTATCCAGTGCCTGACTCTGATAAATCTCATCGGCCGACCGTTTATCAAATACATCCTCCATCGTCCGGATATACTGCTTCATATCCAATGTATTTGAGTATCTTCTTCCATTAAAAAAAGAAGCCGCACCGATACCAAGTCCGATGTATTCATCCATCGTCCAGTATACAATATTATGCCGGCATTCATATCCGGGCTTTGCATAATTGGAAATCTCATACCGCTTATACCCTGACATCTCAAGCACCTTTCTGGTTGCCTCATACATTTCGCGGTCAGCCTCCTCATCCGGGAGCTTTGCAAGAAGCTCCGTATCCTCTGCGAGCGGCGTACCATCTTCCACGATCAGACTGTAGGAGGAGATATGCTCTGGTCTGCACTTCAATACCCGTTCCAGTGTATCCAGATAGGAATGAAGTGTCTGTCCAGGAATGGCAGAGATCAGATCAATGTTGATATTCCGAAAGCCCGCCTCCCGTGCCATCTGATAGGAAGCCAGGAACTGCTCATATGTATGGATCCTGCCAAGCATGGCAAGCTCATCATTGTGTGCAGACTGCAGTCCGATACTCATACGGTTGATCCCTGCATCCAGATATTCTGCCGCCTTGATCGCGGTCAGGGTTCCCGGATTCACCTCTATCGTGATCTCTGCTGCTTCATCTACCTTAAAGATGCTTCGAAGCGTTGCCAGAATATTCATGATCTCGCCCGGCAAAAGTATAGACGGAGTGCCTCCGCCTATAAATATCGTTCTTACAATATAGTCCTTTGATATACTTTTATAGCTCAATAATTCTCTGCAAATACTCTGGACATATGCTTTTCTGACTGCCCCACTCCGGTTGATCTGCGGATCATCCGCACCAAAAGACAGGAAATCACAATATACACACTTCTTAACGCAAAACGGAATATGTATATAAATACTCAGATTTTTTCTCATGTGTTTTTCCTGCCTTCTCATTTTTCTGTAATTTGCTTTCTTCTTATATCAAAATCACATTTGATTTATTTCATTCTAAGTGTCCCGATATAACCTGCAATTATTTTATATTTATTCCTCATCAAGTTTTAATACGCTCATAAACGCCTGCTGCGGGATCTCTACATTTCCGATCTGACGCATACGTTTCTTTCCTTCCTTCTGTTTCTCCAGAAGCTTCTTCTTACGGGAGATATCTCCACCGTAACATTTTGCAAGGACATCCTTTCTGACTGCTCTTACTGTCTCTCTGGCAATGACCTTATTGCCGATTGCAGCCTGGATCGGAATCTCAAATAAATGTCTTGGAATCTCCTGCTTTAATTTCTCACACATCTTTCTTCCGCGTTCATAAGCAGTGTCCTGATGAAGAATGAAAGATAACGCATCGACCTCTTCTTTATTGATCAGAATATCCAGCTTCACCAGCTCACTTCGTACATAGCCCTTCATCTCATAATCAAAGGATGCATATCCTCTGGATCTTGATTTTAAAGCATCAAAGAAATCATAAATGATCTCATTTAACGGAAGGTCATATCGAAGCAGTGCTCTGGTTTCTTCCATATATTCCATTCCCTGATATACGCCACGTCGTTCCTGACAAAGCTGCATGATCGCACCCACATATTCTGTAGTGACCATGATCTCTGCGGATACAAATGGTTCTTCCATATATTCGATATTCGATGGATCCGGCAGATTGGACGGATTCGTCAGTTCGATCATCTTGCCATCCGTTGTATGCACACGGTAAACAACGCCCGGTGCAGTCGTAACCAGATCCAGATTAAACTCTCGCTCCAACCGCTCCTGTATGATCTCCAAATGGAGAAGTCCAAGGAAACCGCAACGGAAACCGAAACCAAGTGCGATCGATGTCTCCGGCTCAAAGCTTAAGGACGCATCATTTAACTGCAGCTTCTCTAATGCATCACGAAGATCCGGATATTTGGCTCCATCTGCCGGATAAAGTCCGCAATAGACCATAGGCTGTGCCTTCTTATATCCCGGAAGAGCCTCTGCACACGGATTGTCGTTATCTGTAACGGTATCACCGACCGTGGTATCTCTGACATTCTTTAAGCTGGCAGTAATATAACCTACCATTCCTGCGGATAACTCATCACATGGAACGAATCTGCCAGCCCCGAAGATTCCTACTTCCACTACCTCTGCAACTGCTCCGGTTGCCATCATCCGAATGGATGTTCCACGTTTTACCACACCGTCGAATAAACGGCAGAATATGATAACACCTTTATAAGAATCATAAATACTATCAAATATAAGCGCCTGAAGCGGCTTTTCCGGATCTCCTGCTGGTGCCGGTATCTTCGTAACGATCTGCTCTAAGACCTGATCGATATTGATTCCGTTCTTTGCCGATATCCTTGGAGCATCCTGTGCTTCAATTCCGATCACATCTTCAATTTCATTTACCACACGCTCCGGTTCTGCCGAAGGAAGATCGATCTTATTGATAACCGGCATAACATCCAGATCGTGATCGATTGCAAGATATACATTTGCAAGTGTCTGTGCCTCGATTCCCTGTGCAGCATCCACAACCAGGATCGCGCCCTCACAGGCAGCCAGACTTCTTGATACTTCATAATTAAAATCCACATGTCCCGGAGTATCGATCAGATTGAAGATATATTCCTCTCCATCCTGTGCTTTATAGATCGTACGGACGCACTGTGCCTTGATCGTGATTCCACGCTCCCGCTCCAGATCCATATTATCAAGCACCTGATTCTGCATCTCACGTTCAGTCAATAATCCTGTCTTTTCTATAATTCTGTCCGCAAGTGTCGATTTACCATGATCGATATGCGCTATAATGCAAAAATTTCGTATCTTTGACTGATCTATATGAGCCATCCTGTTTTCCTCCGGTATCTGAATTTCTTTTCTCTTTTTTATTTTAAGCATGCATTCCTGCAGGCAAATAATTTCGTGTTCATTATCATAACACAATCTCACTTTCCGCTCAATACTTTGTAGAGAATTGCAGCCAGCGGCTCCATGGCATTTTTTGCTTCTTCTACTGTGTTCGTCTGACTTCCGACTTCTACTAACAACGACCGTGGTTTCAGATCCAGATTATACCGGTAACCCTTAACAAATATCTTTCTTACAAAGGAATCATAATTGGCCTGCGCTGTCAGATACATCTGCAGACTGAATGCAAGATTCTCTGTTTTGTACGGATTGGCAAGATATGCGATATCACCATTCTTATTAAGACGGCTCACTCCGTTTAAGAACATGACCTGTGCTGTTTTTTTGCCATCTATTTCCGTGATCAGATATGTATCTTCGGATACCCCATCCCTGTGAAGATCGATCACGACCTCAATGGACGGATACTCCGCAAGGATCTTCTGGACCCCTTCTCTTGCATAATCATAAGCAGCACTTCGATCTAACTCTCCACCTGTCATATCATAGGCCGTTGTATCATGATAGACTGCTACCCCGTAATTTTCTTCAAGAAGCTCAGTCAGATAGTCTCCAAGTCCGATTACGGTATCCTCAACCCTTCCCGGCTCGGAATCTTTAAAGCTCTCCGTTCCGTGTGTATGGTAGATCAGTACCTTATAATTCTTTTCTTCTGTATCGATCGTCAGATCCATGGAAGCAAGATCCTGTCCATTTAATTCTTCTCTGGATACACTTGTTGTACTGTCTATAACATAAAAATTTGATCTCATATAATCATAATCCGTCAGTTTCTCCCGCATATATCCATATTTGTCTGACATGGCGGCAACTATGGCTTTCGCCCGGTGATCCAGTGCGATCACAGTCTGCGCCGGCAGATTGTCCGTTCCTTTTTCATCCGTCATCTGTCCCGCCGACACAGTCTGATCCTTCTGTCCGCTTCCCTGTACCAGTTCTCCTGCCAGACAATATTCCTGCAGCATATCCTCCAGATATTTCCCGGATGCCGACACGGTTTCCATATTTTCGGTCTGTGTTTCGTATCCATTTCCAAAAAACAGCCAGTTCACCATCCGGTTTACCAATTCCATCCGATATGTTGCGTCACAATTTGCGAACCAGATCAGTATCGACAATCCGGCCCATAAAAGGCAGTATTTTGTTTTTCTTATGATCCGTCTGTTCTTCATCCAGTAAATACTCTTATTTTAGTTATTTACCAGTATATGTTGGTTATGTGAAAATCATGCTGTTTATTGCTTCGGATATTGTGAAGCTTATTCGTTTTACCAGTTCATCGATATTTTTTGGTGTTACAAACATATCCGCAAGCTCCGGTTCAGCCAGATGATATGCCAGCTCATATCGCTGCTGTTCGGAAAAAGATTCCATCAGCTTTTTTCCATAAGACTGGTTAAATGTATCTGCAATAACATCCAGAGAACCATCTATAATGGACGGAACTGAAATAACGGTTGGAACACCAAGAGCGATCACCTTTGCTCCGATCGTCTGTGAATTGATCTCCGTACGATGATTCCCAACACCGGATCCCGGACTGATACCGGTATCCGCAAGCTGTATCGTTTTATTTAAACGTCTGCTGCTCCGGGCGGCAAGTGCATCGACTACAACGACTGCATCGACATCAATATTGTCACAGATTCCACGGATGATCTCCACCGTCTCGATCCCCGTCTGGGCCATGACACCCGGACAGATCGCAGAGATTTCATATTCCGGCTCTTCCTGCAGGTGTATATGCTCCATCTGCAAATGTCTGGTTATAAATAAATGATCGGTCACCAGTGGTCCCAGCGAATCCGGTGTTACCTCCCGGTTTCCCAGTCCCACAACCAGGATGGAACGGGCTTCTCCCAGCATTTTTTTCAGATCATGTGCCAGCTCTTTACAGAGCGGCTTATGGATATCCTCATCAAATTCCCGGATTTCCGGACATTCAATGGTGATATAAGTGCCAACCGGTTTTCCCAACGTATCGGCTCCTGTCTGGTCATTTACATGTATAATAGTCGTCTTTATTTTTTCCTGGCTGATCCTTGTTTCAATTTCGATCCCGTCTATCTTCCCGCGGTCCTTGATATCCTCCCGCAGCTCAATGGCAAGATCGGTTCGTATTGCCCGGTTCATGTATACGCCTCCTATCTGTTATCCCAATACATATAAAATACCCGGGTGAATTTCTTTTTATTCACCCGGGCAGTTTACATGATCTTTTTTAATATACGGCTGATCACCTCAGGATAACCACAGATCGTCATGACCGGCGGATTCCATCTGACATATGCTGTATTATAAAAACAGGTCGATACTCCTACTTCTATACCGCCTTCCATCTCGGCAGATCGTATGATACGCTTGAATTTACTCTCACTCTTTACCAGACTGAAGGCAGCTTCATGGATCGTAAAATCAACAACCGGATACCCTCCGTCATATCCTGTGACCTTCGCATCCTCAATAAAGGAAAACTCCTCTTTCCATACGGAAATTGCTTCTTCAATTGACTCAAACATCGCTGTTCTGTTTCCTCTCTGTTTATTTCTGTAACCATCATACTACAAAATCCACCTATAGTGTAACAAAAAAACTATAAAATATTTGGGATTTATCCGCATTTTTATATGTCTTAATTTTATTTCACATCAGAAGTTTTACTTTATTATTATGTAAATCTCTGCTATAATGAGTTGTATTTATGATTGAACTTAATTTAAGGAGGATTTTCCATGGATTTTAGCAAAAAGGGCGTGGAAAAGAAACAAAAAGCACTTGTTTCCAAACTACCCCGAAATAAACGAAAACTATCGGTTTCGCTGTTCAAAACACTACTGGTCATATTCCTTGCGATCATCGTACTTGGAATCGGTTCCGGTTTTGGTATGTTAAAAGGCATATTGGACGACACACCAGAGGTGAATGCCAAGGATCTGATCCCGAAAGGATATCAGACAACCCTGTATGATCAGGACGGCAAAGAGCTTATGGTTCTTGCGAGCTTTGATGCCAACCGTGAGTATGTTTACTACGATGATATACCGGAAACACTTGTAAATTCCTTCATTGCTATTGAAGATAAACGTTTCTGGGAGCATAACGGTATCGATGTCCAGGGTATCATGCGTGCCTTCGCCCACGGTCTCCAGTCCGGTGACTTTGATCAGGGTGCCAGTACACTGACCCAGCAGCTGATCAAAAACCAGATCTTCAATGTCGGCCTGGATGAAAAAACCATGTTTGACAAGATCGAACGTAAGGTGCAGGAGCAGTATCTGGCAGTTGAGATCGAAAAGGTGCTTCCGAAAAAGAGCATTGCCGAGTATTACCTAAATACAATCTATCTCGGTCAGGGACGTTACGGCGTAGAAACCGCTGCAAAATACTATTTCAATAAAGAACTGAAGGATCTGTCCATATCCGAATGTGCGGTACTGGCAGCCATCCCTCAGAACCCAAGTAAATTTGACCCTATCGTTTTCCCGGAGGAAAATGCCAAAAGACGACTGATGGTTCTTGAAAATATGCTGGATCAGAACATGATCTCCCAGTCCGATTACGATACTGCACTCGCTGATGATGTATATAGCGAGATTGAAAAGGTATCATCGATCAAGAAATCATCCCCTACCAAGGTCAACTCTTATTACATTGATGAGGTCATCAGCCAGCTTGAAGATGATTTCATGGCTATGGGCTATTCCAAGTCAGAGGCAGACAGCCTGATCTACTCCGGTGGTCTGGATGTCCGTACCTGTCAGGATACACAGATCCAGAATATCTGTGATGATGTTTTAAATGATGAAGATAACTATCCGGCTGACAGCTATCAGTTATCCTATGCACTGACACTGGTAGATGACAACGGTGAACAGTACAACTACAGTCAGAATATGATGGTAACCTGGTTCCAGGAAGAAATGGGGCAATCCTCTTTCGACCTAATCTTCTCCAGTGAAGAAGATGCCCGTGCTGCTGCTGACGAATACAAAGCGCACCTGATTGAGACAACCGGTTACAAGGAACAGCTTGAAAGCTATAAGGTCACAGTGGAACCACAGATTTCCTTCACCCTGATGGATCAGGAGACCGGTCAGGTAAAAGCCATCGTCGGCGGTCGTGGTGAAAAGACAGAGGATCGTTCCTTTAACCGTGCTACGGAAGCAACCAGACAACCCGGATCAACCTTTAAGGTTGTTGCCTCTTTTCTTCCTGCACTGGACGGCTGCGGCATGAGCCTTGCAACCGTATACAAAGATGAACCATACACCTATACAAATGGCGGCGAAGTCAGGAACTGGTACAGTGGCTACCGTGGTCCAAGCACGATCCGACAGGCTATTCAGAATTCCATGAATATTCTTGCTGTTAAGACGATCACAGATGTTACTCCGGAGCTTGCTTACGAATATCTGTTAAAGCTTGGATTCACAACCCTAGTAAAAGAACGTACAAATTCAAGCGGAGGGATTGAATCGGATATCAACCAGTCCCTTGCCCTTGGTGGTCTGACAGATGGTATCACAAACCTTGAGATCACCGCTGCTTATGCAACAATTGCAAATGAAGGCAATTATATCAAACCTATCTTCTACACCGAGGTATATGATCATGACGGCAAGCTTCTGATCGATAACAGAACACCGGAAGAATCCCCGGTCATCTCTCCTCAGAATGCATGGTTATTAACAAGTGCCATGCATGATGTAGTTACGATCGGTACCGGTACTGCTGCAAATCTTTCATGTGGTCTTTATACAGCAGGTAAAACAGGTACAACCTCCAGCAACTACGATGCATGGTTCTGTGGATATACTCCATATTACACCGCTTCGATCTGGATCGGTTTTGATGTAAATACTAATTTTGCTGCTGGAAGCTATCATAAGAACATGTGGCGTAAGATTATGGATGCAATCGTGGAAGCAAAGGGTCTGGATACCTCCAAGACCTTTGAAATGCCAAGCGGAATCATACGGGCAACCGTATGTAAGGATACCGGACTTCTTCCTGTTGAAGGCTGTTCAACAATAACAGACTATTTTGCAGAAGGAACCGTTCCTACCAAACGATGTGGTGGAAACAAGAAGGTTGTGATCTGTAATGATTCCCATAAGGTAGCAACCAATACCTGTAAGGAAACAACAACCTATTATTATACAGAAGATGATGACGGCAAGATTGAAATCATTGATGCAGACTTTGAATACGATCAGAACATCCTGAAAGAGAAATGTCCGCTTCATCCGGAGGAAGAAGAAACCGAAGACTCTTCTGATTCTGAAGATCCAAATAAGACTACAGAGGACAACAAGAAGGACAGCTTCAAGATTACTTCCGGTGTAGATGGATCCGGTGGTTCTATCTCCCCAAGTACAACCGTAAAATCCGGCAAGAACACAACCTTCTATATCACACCGGATAAGGGTTATGTGATCTCGGATGTATATGTAGACGGAAGCTCCGTCGGACCGGTTTCACAGTATAAGTTCTCAAAGGTAAAAGGCAATCATACGATCACTGTTAAGTTCAAAAAGGACAAGACAGAAGAACCGCCAACAGAGAAGCCTACAACAGAGGAACCAACAACGGAAACTCCTACAACAGAAGAACCGCCAACAGAGGAACCTACCGATGAACCGCCAACAGAGGAACCTACCGATGAACCATCTTCTGATGAACCTTCCTCAAAAGAGAACAAACATAAAAATACAGAAGAATAAAAACGATATATGTAAAAGGGAGCCATGAGAGATCATTCTCATGGCTCCTTTCCTATTCCCTGGGATCTATATAAAAAAATATACTTTATACTATTTTACCATCTTTGGCTTAAAGATCAGGGATGCCAGATAAGAAAAGATCAATGCTGCCGATGTTCCTACTGCCGCCATCTTGAAGCCTCCCCGGAACAGCCCGATAAATCCATCTTGATCAACTGCCTCTTTTATTCCCTTCCAGAGATTATAACCAAATCCGGAAAGAGGAACCGAGGCTCCGCAGCCGGCAAATTCAAGAAATGGTTCATATATCCCGATTGCTCCAAGAACAGCACCGGAACATACCAGGATCACCATGATCCGTCCCGGAAGCAGCTTCGTCTTATCCATCAGTATCTGAATAAGCACACAGACAGCACCTCCGATCACAAATGCCTTTATATAATCCATAAATAACTTTACCTCCGTTCTATTATAACTGCATGTGCCACGCCCGGTATATTCTGTCCTTCATTATAGCTTACTGTGGAAAGAAGTGCTCCGGTCGGTACAAACAATACCCTCTTCCAGGTTCCGTCCCGTAACTGCTTTAATACATAGCCAGCCAGCGTAATAGCCGAGCATCCGCAACCGGAGCCACCGGAATGTGTATCCTGTTCTTCATTATCAAAGATCTCGATACCACAATCCATATGCTGGTTGCTGATATCTATTCCATTGTCCTTTAAAAGATCAAACAGTATCTTCTGCCCGATCTTCCCCAGATCCCCGGTAATGATACGGTCATAATACGTTGGCTTCCGATCAAAGTCCTTCAGGTTCTGATAGATCACATCTGCCGCTGCCGGTGCCATACAGGCTCCCATATTAAAGGAGTCCTTTACCCCATAATCCACGATCCGTCCCGTTGTAATCCCGGTAATCTGAATTGCTCCTTCTTCCGGCTCTGCCTTACCAACAACAAACGCTCCACTTCCGGTTACCGTCCAGGTCGCAGATAACGGTCTCTGATTTCCATATTCCAGTGGAAACCGGAACTGCTTCTCTGCACTTCCAAAATGACTGGACGTTGCTGCCACTACACAGTCCGCATAACCGGCAGCAACTGTCATGGATGCCAACGACAATCCCTCTCCACAGGTGGAACAGGCTCCATACAACCCAAATACCGGTATATCAAGATCCTTAATACCAAATGTGGTTGCGATCAACTGTCCCAGCAGATCCCCCGCAAATATATACCGGATCTCCTCTTTCTTTTTATCCGCCTTTTTGATTGCAAGCTCGACCGCCTGCCGGATCATCTCACTTTCGCCCTCTTCCCAGGAATCCTTTCCAAATGTAGGATCCTCGGAACGGATATCAAAGTAATCCGCCAGAGGTCCTTCAGCTTCCTTTGGTCCACAGATAGAAGCCGCTCCCAGAATACATGGAGGATCTGAAAAACTGACACTTTGTTTTCCAACCATTTTATTCATTTTTTGCCTCCTTATTTCCATATGTTCTTCTGTTGATAGTCATTTGCTTCTTTTCTTTATTTTATTCATATTTAATATGTTCTGGACAAATCCGCTGATTCGGGGTAATCTATGAAAGAATAAAAACAATCTGGATAGGTATGAATTATGATATTTACAAAAGAATACTGGTTAAATTGTATCGATCGAACAAAACGATACGCAAAAACATTTATTAAATGGCTGATCTGTTCTGCCATTATCGGAATCTCCTGCGGGGCTGTCGGAACAGCCTTTCATTACAGCGTTGAATATGTCACACAGTTCCGTTCCGGGCACAGATGGATCATCTTCCTGCTCCCGGCAGCCGGTCTGTTGATCGTATTTCTGTACCGTGCAGGCGGCATCAAGCATGACAAGGGAACCAACCTTGTTATCGGATCGATTCGGAATCCGGAATACAATGTGCCTTTCCGTATGGCACCTCTGATCTTTATAACAACCGTTATCACGCATTTATTTGGCGGATCTGCGGCCGGGAAGGTGCTGCCCTGCAGATTGGCGGAAGTCTGGGTGCATCGATTGGCAAATTGATCAAAATGGATGACAGCGATAAACATATTATGACCTTGTGTGGTATGAGTGCCGTATTCGCTGCCCTGTTTGGAACTCCTGTTACGGCCGCACTTTTCAGTGTAGAGGTTATCAGCATCGGAATTCTGTATTATAGTGCACTGGTACCATGTATCCTGTCAGCAACCATTTCCTATGCGATCACAGAAAAATTTCACATCACCCCTACCTATTTCATTCTGAATCAGGTTCCTGAAATGTCACTGGCAACCGGGATCCGGGTGATCATTCTCTCGGTCGCTGCTGCCGTACTCAGCATCCTTTTCTGTATGTCCATGCAGGTCATCGGAAAAACATTTAAGAAATATCTGAAAAACCAGTATCTTCGTATATTGGTTGGCGGTGTGCTACTGGTTCTCCTGACGCTTGCCGTCCGCTGCAATGATTACAATGGTGCCGGTATGAACATTATTGAACAGGCGATCCATGGAACAGCAAAACCGGAAGCCTTCATTCTGAAGCTCCTGTTTACCTGCATCACGATCGGCTGCGGATTCCGTGGCGGAGAGATCGTTCCATCGTTCTTCATCGGTGCAACCTTCGGATGTACCCTTGGAGGCTGGATTGGACTGGATCCAGGATTCGGAGCTGCTATGGGGCTTGTATGTCTCTTCTGCGGCGTTGTAAACTGTCCACTGGCATCTCTGGTCTTAAGCATCGAATTATTCGGTGCAAGCGGTATCCTGCTGTTCGCGATCGGTTGCAGTGTCAGCTATATGTTATCCGGTTATTACAGCTTATACAGTGAACAGAAAATCATATATTCCAAGCTTCGTCCTCACTATGTAAACCTGTATACCAATCAGGAGGTCAAAACAAACGAACACAGTGAAGCGGAATAATATACTATCAATAACACAAAAGAAAGCTCATATGGCTGCCTGATCCTTACGAACCGGCTTCCATATGAGCTTTTCTTTGTTTCTTTATTTAATCATCTGTCTTTGTATCATTCTTTTTCTTATTGTCTGACTTTTTATCCGATTTCTTATCATCCTTCTTGGAATCGTCTTTCTTGTCGTCCTTCTTTTCTGTCGTATCCTCAGTTGTCTTTTCCTCGGTTGTTTTTTCCTCCGTCTTCTTCTCCTCAGTCGAATTCTCCTCTGAGGTATCTTCCTTCTCTTTGGTTCCACGAAGAACTACTTTATCCCGTTTATCATACACACTGACAGATTCCGGTTCAGATGAGATTACCTCTCCATTTCCGTCATATACCGTCCGGTAGGTCTGATATTTAGTTCCTGTGATACCTGTAACGGAAACTTCCTCTTCACCTTTCTCCAGTGTATCGTCGTCCTCATATTCCGTATCATAATCATAAGTTGCTACCAGTTCACTGGACAGTGACACTCTGAAGTCCTTTAGCTTCGTTCCATAAATCGCACATGACACAACACCACCACTATAGGAGGCGGTCACCTTGAGCGGATAATCCGTATTATTTATAAAACGGTAATCCGGTCCGCCCCAGGATACTGTTGCATCAAAGCCTGCATCTACATAAGTGGATGGATGCGGATGGCAATGACGTTCTGCAATTTCCAGATTCGCATACAGACAGGCATCATAAAGAGTGGATGATACCTGACAGATACCTCCGCCGACTTCATCTACTGATTCCCCATTGACATAAGATGGAGCTGCCTGAAACCCATTCTCAATGGTTCTCTGTCCTACCACATTATTGAATGAAAACTCTTCACCCGGCATCAGTATCGTGCCGTTACAATTCTCTGCCGCCTTTGCAACATTTCCTTTTCTTGCATCCGTTCCACCTACATTGGTACTGAAGGATCCCAGCGTATCACGGAAGAGATAGGCCTGTAATGTCTCCTTCGACAGCTCCGGTTCTGTATAAACCAGATCAAAGCTGACTTCTTCTCCATCGGCTGCCGCATCCAGCTTCTTCCTGGCAGCATCTTTATCAAAGCTGATTCCTACCACAGAATCTGTTACGCTGTAATCATTTTCCGGATCCAGTGTTGCATCCGCCGGTGCTACATAAATCTGATCATATACCAGATCCAGATCGACATCACTGTATGTAAGTGGACATTCAAGCTGCGCATCATATTCTCCCTTGCTGATGCAGGAAGCAATCTCATCTGCCAGCTTATCCGAATCTACCGTATAACCTCCGCGGCCCTTTGTAACAATAACCTTGTCATCCTTCACGGTGTAAGAGGAATCTTCTACCCCTTCCAGCTTCGTCAGCCCGGACTGTTCGATCGCAGTATACAACGGCTTCTTATCCTTCAGCGATGGTCGTGCAGTATATTCTGCCTCACCAAATAATGCCTTAATAAAATTAAAACCTCTTGTTAAAAATCCATGGCTTTCATCGTTTGCCTGTTGTACCGCATCGATCACATCCAGATCCAGAGCTTCTTCGATCGCAATGCAATATGTTTTACCTTCCAACGTTACATCAATCCCGGCGTTATTGTACTCCGTTGCAAACTGATCTTCTACAGCCGCTGCAGCTTCCTTCACCGTCATGTTACTGACATCAATTCCATTTATACTGGTATTTGGAAAAAACTTTTTCTTACCAATAATTCCGCAAAATATCAGATAACACACACACAATGCAACAATAACACATACTGTTGTAGTAACACTTCTTTTTGCTTTTTTCATGATGTATCTCCATTTACTACACATGCGAGTATACGCATCCTGCTAAAGGATACAGATACCTACTATTATTAACTTAACCATTTGTTAAAGTTATCATAGGTATTTTTATCTGTCAATACAGATTCCCCTTAAATCTAATATTTCACAAAACCATCATTTTACCTTAAAACATATGTAACATTTTTGAAAAAACAGGCCGGGAATCATACCCAGCCTGCCAGCTTACAGATCC
This sequence comes from Clostridium sp. AM46-21, assembly GCF_003480025.1. NCBI lineage: Bacteria > Bacillati > Bacillota > Clostridia > Eubacteriales > Clostridiaceae > Clostridium > Clostridium sp. AM46-21. The sequence continues at coordinate 68,917 of NZ_QUIB01000011.1, read as the reverse complement.
AGTATATCAGTCCCAGCACCCATGATGTAAAGATACCGTACATGATGACCGGGCCTGCAATCGTAAAACATTTTACACCTTTACCGAAGACCTCACCTTCGGTCTGAAACTCTATGATCGGAGCACAGACACCATTAGCAAAGCCCGTGATCGGTACCAGAGTTCCGGCTCCACCATATTTTGCGATCTTCTTATAGACATTCAGACCTGTGAGTACCACACTGATGAGTACAAGAACGATCGATACATAAGACGAACTGTCATCCTTATCCAGTCCCGCATATTCAAACAAATTAAATAACACCTGTCCGATCGTGCAGATCAGTCCTCCGATGAGAAACGCCCACAGGCAGTTTCTTGCCGAATTGGATACCGGAGTAATCGTTTCAACATACTGATTGTATTCCTTTTCTTTTGGTTCAAACTGCATATACTTTCCTCCTGTCTTACCGGGTTCTATTCTTCAGTATTTTCCATTTGCATGAAAACTATGCATATAAATCGCATTCCTAGACCAGTCCGGTTGATATCAGACCAAGAACAGAACCCACGAGTTTCCCTGCTGCAACCATGTATATGATGTAAGGAATATAACGCCGGATTGAAAACCGTCTGGATATGATCGGAAATACATTCAGCACCTCTGCGAGCGCACCAACCAGACAGCCTGTAAAGATACCGCCAAGCAGGGTTACAAAAGCCAGCCCAGGAATTGCAAGCGGGATCCGGATATTAAATATATATACGATATTTCCTGCCACAGCACCATATGCCAGCAGACATTCCACCAGCATATAGTGCCGGTTGCCTTTCACCTTTTCCGCCAGCTTGGGGAATACTCCGATCAGGGATATAAATGCAAAATAACCACTGGATATAGCTGCCCCTCCGATAAATGCAACCAGTGCATAACAGATATGTCTAATCAGCATCCCGCACATCCTTCTTTCTTACAGAATCCGTGATCACTGTCTGATTGATCTCCTGTTCATACTGCCGCATCTGCACCTGAAGCGGGGTCGGATCATCGGTAAATTTCTTATTGGCTCCATGATTAAAGAATACAATGATTCCAATGAACAAGCCCAGTGAATAGGCAACACCGCCAATCATGGCTCCTGATTCACTGCCTCCGGTAAATACATTCTGAAGCAGATCAAGCTGTCCTACCAGATTCACATCCGAGTTATAGGATATAATTGAAAATCCAGCACCAAAGAATGCGATCAGGCATAGAAATATAAATTTGAACTTCTGCTTTATCCGGTCCGACGGATCGAATGCCTTATAATATACAACGACATCAGGCTGTCCAAGATTCTGGATACACAGCTCCCCATCGCAGTTTTTTCTGATCTCCTCTATGATATCCAATATGGATATGACCTGCTGTTCCTTTGAACTGGTAGAAAAATTCATCAGTTCAATTTTTTCGATTTTATTTTTCAGATCCAGATTGTCGGATACGACCTTCGATACATCCCGGATCAATACCTTTCGTTTTTCCGCCAGAACACTTTCTGCCAACTGCAAATATACCATTTCTGCCATATTACGAAACCTGCTTTCCCATATTCTTACAGGATTAGGGTATCCGCATCTGTTCTTTTTATACACTTTCTTTTAATTTCTCAAGGATCCGTTTTTCCTGCCGGCTCACCTGAACCTGGCTGATACCAAGCAGTTTTCCGGTCTCCGACTGCGTTTTGTCTTCAAAATACCGAAGCTGGATCAAACGCTGTTCCTCCGGCTCCAACCGTTCCAACATCTGCATCAACGACAAATGATCAACAATCTCCTGGCTATATTCCTCCGTTTTTGAATATACACCCGGAGCATCCAGAGACTCCGGCTCCAACGAAGCCTCCATTGCCATTACGATCTCCCCTGCATCATAAGAAAGGGCAGCAGCGATCTCTTCAATCTCAGGCTCATAGCCCTTTTCCTTGATCACCCGCTGCCGGTATTGCTCTACCTTACTATTCATCTCCTTCAGACTACGGCTGACCTTGATTGCGCCGTAATCCCGCAAAAAGCGGCGGATTTCCCCCTGGATCAGCGGAACTGCATAGGTCGAAAACTTCACATCATAGTCAAAATCAAATTTATCAATACTTTTGATCAATCCGATGCAGCCGATCTGAAACAGATCCTCGATATCATATCCACGTCCTGTAAATCTTCTGGCTACGCTCCATACAAGTCCAAGGTTCTGTTCTACCAGTTTTTCTTTTGCACTGTCATCACCCTTCTTCGCCTGTAAAAGAAGATCCAGATTATTTTCCATTTATACTGCACACCCAGCCCCTATTTTTTTGCCATCTTTACTGTCGTTCCTTTTCCCGGCTCCGACTCTACCGTAAGCTCATCCATAAAGGCTTCCATAAAGGAAAATCCCATTCCCGACCGTCCATCCTTTCCGGTTGTAAACATTGGCTCCATTGCCTTTTCCACATCCTCGATACCACAGCCATAATCGGTGATCTCTATGTACAGCTTCCGCTCTTCTATGTATGCCCGTATCTCGATTGTTCCCTCTTTTTGCCCATAACCATGAATGATCGAATTCGTAACTGCTTCCGACACGGCTGTCTTAACATCAGCGACCTCCTCCAGCGTCGGATTCGTACGGGTCATAAAGGATGCTACGACAACCCTTGCAAAGCTCTCATTTCTTGGATCACTTCCAAACTCTATTTTCATTTCATTTCTGTTCATTCTTTTCTTCTCCTTTTCATTTTATGACATATGTACTTGCTTGTACGCAGTCTCAAAATCCTCTGTCTGCTCTGCGATCTTAAATATTCCCGACATTTTAAGAATACGCTGCATTCTGTCATTTGCATGGATCACAAACACCTTTCCGCCTCTGTCATATACATTCCGGAATCTTCTCGTGATCAGACCGATCCCGGAGCTGTCCATCACGCTTGTATGCCGGAAATCGAATATCACGTACCGGATCCTGCCATCCTGAAATACCTCTTCCGTTTCGTTCACCAGTATCGATGCCCGGTAATCATCAACTTCTTCCGGAAGCTCTATTAACACAGTATCCCCTATTTTCTCATAATTATTCATACGCCACCTCTTTTTTACAAAAAAAGACAAATAAGCAATATTGCTTATTTGTCTTTTGTATGATCCTGATTTCTTTTTATTCATTTGTCGGATCCATACCGGATTCCGTTGTTCCTTCCGAACTGCCTTCTGTCGTGTCATCTCCGCCATCCGGTGTTCCACTCGTTGTGTCTGTACCAGACAATGCTACTGCAACTGTATAATAAATGGAATTCGGACATTTCTGGATAAATGTATCAAAGGCTTCTTTGGCCTTATCCTCATCCTCCGTACCCAGATAGCATAGAGCTTTATAATACAGAGCAACATCATAATCCGGGCTGGTCTCCAGCACCTTGTCGATCTCTGTCATTGCCTTATCATATTGGGTATCATTATAATACTTCATGGCAAGCTGCATCGTAACCTTATCCGTATCTGATATATCTGCCTTGCTTTTTTCCTCATAATCTGCGACCTGCTTCGTAAGATCTTTATTCTTTGTTGTCAGGGAATCAACCTCATCCTGCAGAGAGGAAAGCTTGGTATTCTTATTGGCAATCTCTTCGCTGTAGGCAATCTTAACATTTCTGCTCTCATCATCTGCATTCTTATTATGCTGTGGCATAACAAGGAACCACATGACAGCCAGTCCCAATACAAGTCCTGCCAGAACATAGGCAAGTGAATATTTGTAGAAATTAATATCCTTATATCTGCCAACCGGAGTCGGTCTTCCATTCCGGTCAACATTATCGGATTCCACATATGCCCGTGGCTGGTCTTCCACAAACAGCAGATCCGCATCATAATCATCATCCGGATAATCACGAAAGCTCATGATCTCCTCATCCGTATGCCCCATCTCATTGAAATAGCGGACAGCCAGGGGATTGGTTCTGTCGATCTTGATGACACGTTTTAATGCTTTTCTTGCCTTATCATATTTGTTATCATCGATCAGTAGAAGTGCCATCAGCAGATAACCATTTACAAACTTCGGATTATCCGATAAGACTTTTCGAAGCTGGATAAATGCAAGATCCTTACTGCCCTGTCTGGCATAGTTTACTGCCTGATTGTATTTTCTTGCTGCATTGTTCGTTGTTTCAAGCTTGTGTGGATTGCCCTTCACCTCTTTGATATAACGTTTTGCAACATTTCGTCCGCTGAAATAATTCACACTGATGACCCAGTGGCTTAATGCCAGAACAACTTCACCGGTTTCATAATATACAAGCCCCAGCAGATTTCTGGCATCAATATTCAACTTGTCATATTTAAGGGCTGTCTTTAATGCATCTTCTGCACCACTCATATCACGGACTCTGGCTTTATCCAGACCAATATTATAATAATATTTGGATGTGTTCAGTGCCTTATTTACAAATTCACTCTTTAACCCACATTGGCTGCAATATCCGGTAACAAGGATCTTACCGCCACAATGCTTACAATTCAGTACGTCTGCCATATTATTTCTCCGTTTCCTTTGCTACACGAAGCATCTCCTGCATAATATCTGAGATATCCTTCAGATCATTATGATAAATGGCATCTTCTGCCTGGTCTACTTCCAGAGTCGGTCTGAATTTTTTTACTTCTTCATCAAAGTTTATCATACTATTCCTCCATATTCGCAGATTTCTCTTTTATCTTCTGAAGCCAGCGTTTGACTTCTCCCACCAGATAAAGAGAACCCACACAATAGACTGCTGAATCTGTGATCTGTTCTTTATAGCGGATGGCGGCATCCATTGCTTCTGCAATATCCTCATATGCCTCCACCGTATGTCCTGTGTAATTCCGGAACCTGTCTGCGATCAGAGAGACCGGCGCCTTCCGTTTATTATCTACACTTGTAACTATGATCTTCTCAAACGAAAGTGCTTCTGTCAAATCCCGTATCATCGTATCATAGTCCTTGTCCTTTACTGCTGCAAAGACCAGGATCTTCTTTTTCTTCGTATAAAGCGTCCGAAGTGTTCTGCAATAACATTCGACTGCTTCCGGATTATGTGCACCATCTACAAACAGATCCGGTGCGATCTCCTCCATCCTGCCTTCCCATGAAAAATCAAGTAATCCGCTTCTGACTGCCTGCTCTATCCTGACATCAGCACCTGCATTTTTCCCATATTCTATATCCCTGGTCTGCATCAGGATATCAAAAGAAGCAACTGCAAGGCAGGTATTTTCGACCTGATAAAGAGACGTTTTCGGTATCCTCAAATGGTCATAATTATAATACCGATTATGAAATGAAAAATCAATGGTTTTATCATCTATTTCATTTATTATATAGTTTGATTTTTCGACCGCTGTTACGGCAGAATCCAATTCTTTTGCATGAGTCTCTATGATTCCAGACGAAACCGCATCCCGCTTGAAATATACGACCGGAACTGACGGTTTGATGATCCCTGCTTTCTCTCCTGCGATCTTAGCGATCGTATCTCCAAGATATTCCATATGATCAAGTCCTACCGATGTGATGATGCAAAGCTCCGGTCTTACGACATTAGTTGCATCCAGCCTGCCACCCATTCCGGTCTCATAAATCACATAATCCGGCTGCTTCTTCTCATAATAAACAGCCGCCATCGCAAACATCACTTCAAAAAAAGACGGATGAACGGTGAACTTCTTCCGCACCTGTTCAAATGCCCATGTAAAATCTTCGTCTGAGATCATTTCATCATCGTACCGTATGCGCTCATTGATCGAGACAAGATGCGGTGATGTAAACAATCCTACATGAAAGCCTGCATGCATCAGTATCGTAGCAAGCGCCTTTGCCGTCGATCCCTTACCGTTTGTTCCTGCTATATGGATCACTCTGCTCTTATCCTGCGGATTCCCTAAACGTTCAAGAAGACTGGCAAGATTCTCTGTGCCAATCTTCTGTGCGAACAGTGGAATGCTTAGGATATAATCAACTGTTTCCCTGTAATTCATCTGACATTCCGCCTATCTGTTATCTATCTTTTCCGGATACAGGTCATGATTTGACATTCTGTTCCATGCAACTTCTTCCCATTTTGTTCCCGGTCTTCCGTAATTACAATATGGATCGATCGAGATACCGCCTCTCGGAGTGAATTTGCCCCAGACCTCAATATATTTCGGATCCATCAATTTGATCAGATCCTTCATGATAATGTTCATGCAGTCCTCATGGAAATCTCCGTGATTCCGGAAACTGAACAGATATAATTTCAAAGACTTGCTCTCTACCATCTTCACATCCGGAACATAGGATATATATACGGTTGCAAAATCCGGCTGTCCCGTGATCGGACATAAGCTGGTAAATTCCGGACAATTGAACTTGACAAAATAATCATTGTCCTGATGTTTATTGATAAAGGTCTGTAACATCTCCGGTGCATAGTCCATGCTGTATTTTACATTCTTATTGCCGAGAAGTGTTACATCTTCCATTTCTTCTGCGGTTCTTCCCATCTTCTGTTACCTCCTTATGCATCTGCTTCTTCTGCTGCCTTTGACACACATTTGATCAGGATCTGAACAGCCTTATCGCACTGTTCCTTTGTTACGATCAGTGGCGGTGCCATACGGATCACATTTGGTCTTACCGCTGTGATCAACAGTCTGTTCTCAACAGCCAGATGCTTTACTTCGTTTGCGATTGGTTTGGTGAATTCAACGCCAACCAGAAGTCCGCGTCCGCGTACTTCCTTCACATACGGAAGAGAATAAAGCTGTTCTGCAAAATAAGCTCCTGTCTCTTTTGCATTCTCTGCAAGATGATTGTCTAAGATCTCATCGATCTCTGCAAGTGCGGCTGCACAGCATACAGGATTGGCTGCATAAGTAGAACCGTGTGCCCCCGGTGTAAATGCACTTGCAAGCTCTGCTGATGTACAAAGTGCGCCGATCGGCATACCGCCGCCGATCGCTTTTGCCATAGATACCATATCAGGCTTCACTCCATAGGTCATAAATGCCATCGTATCTCCGCATCTGCCCCATCCGGTCTGTACCTCATCGAATAACAACAGGATGCCGGTCTCGTCACAGTAAGCACGAAGTCCTTTTAAGAATTCCTCCGTTGCCGGATATACACCACCCTCGCCCTGAACAGGCTCTACCATGATTGCAACTGTGTCTTTGGTACATTTGCTCTTGAAATCCTCAAGGTTATTGAACTCTGCATATGTGAAGCCCGGAAGCATCGGCTTGAAACCGATCTGACATGCATTATCCGGCTGTCCGGTTGCTGATAACGCTCCATAGGTTCTGCCATGGAAGCTGTTAATGGCTGTAACGATATGATAATGCTCCGGTCCGTAATGATCGGTTCCGTATTTTCTTGCCATCTTGATCATTGCTTCATTTGTCTCTGTTCCTGAATTCTGGAACAGAACCTTCTCCATACCGATCGTCTCACAAATCTTCTTTGCAAGCAGGATCATAGGAAGTGTATATGCGTAATTGGATGCATGGATCACATTCTGGCACTGGTCTGCGATCGCTGCCGCAACCTTCTTATTACAGTTACCGGTACTGTTTACTGCGATGCCGCCGAAGAAGTCAAGATATTCATTTCCTTCCTCATCGTACACATACATGCCGTCTCCCTTTTCCTCGATAAAATTCCATCTTCTGGACTGCTCGGCTAGGTATTTGTCTACTATGTCAAGTAATTCGTCTTTTGTATATCCGCTTTCACTAACTTTCATCTTCCTGTCTCCTTTATATAAATACAAATTTTTAGTTCCTACTAATGTGCAAACTGTGAATTGTAAAGGGTGTAATAGAATCCTTTCTGTGCTAAAAGTGATTCATGATTACCCTGCTCTATGATATGTCCATCCTTCATAACCAGTATAATATCAGATTCTTTGATCGTTGACAAACGATGCGCTACGACAAAGCTCGTTCTTCCCTTCATCATCTTCGCAAATGCACGCTGGATCCGGATCTCGGTTCTTGTATCGATCGATGATGTTGCTTCATCAAGGATCAGCATCGGTGGCAGATCAAGCATAACTCTGGTAATACATAAGAGCTGTTTCTGTCCCTGTGACAGTCCGCCGCCATCCTCTGATATCATGGTATCATACCCCTCCGGCAAACGCTTGATAAAGCTGTGTGCGTGGGACTGTTTTGCTGCTTCTATAATCTCCTCATCCGTCGCATCCGGTCTTCCGTATGCGATATTCTCCTTGATCGTTCCGGTCTTTAACCAGGTCTCCTGAAGAACCATACCATAGTTATCACGAAGGCTCTCTCTCGTTACCTGACGGATATCATGGTCATCTACAGAAATGGCTCCGGCATCTACATCATAGAACCGCATTAAAAGATTGATAACGGTACTCTTACCACATCCGGTCGGTCCGACGATCGCTACCCGCTTACCCGGTTCAACCTTCAGATTCAGATTCTTGATCAGTTCTACATCTTTATTATAAGAGAAATCCACATGAGACAGATCCACCTGTCCATCTGCTTTCTCGATCACATAGGCATCCGCAGGCTCCGCGATCTCCGGTTCTTCATCGATCAGCTCAAATACTCTGGCTGCGGATGCAAGTGCATTCTGAAGCTCCGTTACAACGCCTGAGATCTCATTAAATGGCTTTGTATACTGGTTTGCATAGCTTAAAAAGCTGGTAAGCTGACCAACGGATATTCTTCCCTTGATCGCCATGACCGCACCGATGATGCCAACGCCGGTATATACTAAGCTGTTTACAAAACGGGTACACGGATTGGTAATGGATGAGAAGAAGGTCGCATCCAGTCCTGCCTTATTCAATCTCTTATTTACTTCGTTAAAACTGCCATTTACATTTTCTTCCATGGAAAAGGCTGTTACAACCTTCTGGTTTTCTACCATCTCATTAACAAGTGATGTCATCTCACCCTTGATCTCTGCCTGCTTTCTGAACATATGGTAGGTTTTCTTTGCGATAAATGCCGCAACAAACAGAGAAACCGGAGTGATCACAACAACCGCAACCGTGATCACAGCGTTAATCGATAACATGAAACAAAGCGTTCCAACGATAGTCATAACCCCGGTAAATAACTGTGTAAAGCCCATCAACAGACCATCTGAAAACTGGTCTACATCTGCGATCACACGGCTTACGATATCACCATGGGTGTGAGAATCCACATAAGATAACGGAAGCTGTTCTAACTTCTTATATGCAGATGTACGGACATCATTTACAACATGATAAGTAACTTTATTATTCAATATATTCATGATCCACTGGCAGACTGCCGTAACCGCAACTACAATCACAAAACGGATTGCCAGTGTCTTTAATGCTCCGAAATCAACGGCTCCTTTTCCGACGATCTTATCTACCATATGTCCGGTAATGATCGGTGCATATAAGGTCAGAACAACGGATATCGCTGCACAGGTCAGGGAAAGGACAACTAAGAAACTGTATCGTTTGATATACTTTAATATTCTGCCAAGTGTTTTCTTATTGACAGACGTACTTTTTTCTTTTTTACTCATCGTCGTTTCCTCCTTCCTATGCCATTGCATTTCCGGCAGAAGTCTTTTTACCGGATACTTCATTTGCCGATAACTGTGACTGACATATCTCCTGATATACCTCACAGGACTGTAACAGTTCTTCGTGGGTTCCGATACCTGCAACCTGTCCATCATCTAATACAATGATCTGATCGGCTCCCATGATCGTCGATGCTCGTTGGGAAACGATAAATACGGTCATACCCTTTGTCTGCTCTTTGATCGCACGCCGAAGAGCTGCGTCTGTTGCAAAGTCAAGTGCCGATGCACTGTCATCCATGATCAGGATCTCAGGCTTTCTTACAACTGCTCTTGCGATCGTAAGACGCTGCTTCTGCCCACCGGATAAGTTCTTGCCACCCTGTGTAATCTTAAAGTTCATGCCATCTGTTTTCTGATCAACGAATTCTTTTGCCTGTGCGATCGTAAGTGCCTCATTGATCTCTTCTTCCGTTGCGTCATTTTTACCCCAGCGGATATTCTCGGCGATCGTGCCCTGGAACAGAACTGCCTTCTGCGGAACTACACCTACCTTCATTCGAAGGGAACGGAGATCATAGTCCTTTACATCCACACCATCGATCTTAACCGCACCACCGGTGGCATCATAGAATCTCGGGATCAGGTTGACCAGAGAACTCTTACCGGAACCCGTACCACCGATAATACCGATCGTTTCTCCCGCTTTTACCGTAAAGGATATACCGGTCAGTGAATCTTCCGATGCTTTACCATACCGTAAGGCTACGTTGTCAAATACCACCTTAGGAACATCCTGGCCGGCTGCCTTCTGTGCTTCTGATAAAGCAGAATCTTCTTCAACCTCTGTGATCGATGGCTTCGTATCAAACACAACATTGATTCTCTTTGCACATGCGATCGACTTTGTGATGTTAATGATCAGATTGGCAAGCTTTACAAGCTCAACTAAGATCTGTGACATATAGTTGATCAGTGCAACAACCTTACCCTGTGACAGGATACCGATATCGGTCTGTCCGGCTGCGATCCAGATGATCGCAACAGTTGCAAGATTGATGATCACATATGTGACAGGATTTAAGAATGCCGAGATTCTTCCGACATACAACTGAATATCCATCAGATCATCGGTTGACTTATCGAATTCATCAACCTCTTTCTGCTGTCTGTTAAATGCCCGGATCACACGGGCACCTTCCAGATTCTCTCGGGTCAGAAGCATGACCTTATCCAGTCTTGCCTGTACCTTCTTAAACAATGGAATGCTGACAAGCATAATTCCGAATACAACGATCGACAATGCCGGTATTGTAACCACAAAGGTCATGGCTGATTTGACATCGATCGTAAATGACATGATCATCGCACCGAATACGATAAACGGAGAACGTAAGAACAAACGGAGCACCAGATTGACACCTGTCTGGATCTGGTTGATATCACTGGTCATTCGAGTAAGCAGTGTCGATGTTCCGATCGTATCAATCTCATTATAAGAAAGACTTGTGATATGACGGAACAGATCACTTCGAAGTGCCGTTCCGAATCCGGTTGCTGCTTTTGCGGAAAAATACTGTGCTGTCAGAGAACAGCTCAGGCCGATGATACCAAGTGCGATCATAACGAGACACATCCGAAGAACATATCCCATGTCCTGATTTTTAATACCGGTATCAATAATATGTGCCATTACGATCGGGATCAGCAGTTCGAAACAGGCTTCCAGCATTTTAAATAATGGTGCCAGAACCGATTCTTTTTTATAGTCCCGTAAATATCTTAATATTCCCTTCATTCTACTCTCCTACTCTTGTTGTAAAATGTATATATGCTCTCTGCATTTGTTTTTAACATACCATATGCCAGGCGTGCTGCCAAACGGCTTTCTGCCGTCCTGCTGCCTGCCTGGCATACATATATGGTAGAATCTCCACACCCCCTTACATAAAATTGCATGTGGATTCTGTGGAAATTCTTTCATGCACAAATGGCATGAACGATATAATTATTCCTCATCCGGAAGATTTGCATTGTGATATACAGCCTGTACATCATCATCTTCATCTAAGAGATCCAGAATTCTTGTAAACTTCTTTACAACCTCAGGATCTGTCAGATCTACATAGTTCTGTGGGATCATGGTAAGCTCTGCTTCTGCCATCTTGATTCCCTCTTTTTCAAGAGCCTCTCTGACTGCTGAGAAATCATCCGGTGTTGTGATGATCTCAAAACTGTCTTCCTCTTCACTGAAATCCTCAGCTCCGGCATCCAGTGCCATCATCATAAGATCATCTGCATCCATATCACATTCTTCTTTATCGATAATGATCTGTCCTTTATTATCAAACATATAAGATACACAACCGGTCGTTCCTACGTTTCCGCCGCCCTTTGTAAATGCGTTTCTTACATTTGCAGCCGTTCTGTTCTTATTATCTGTAAGCGTATCAACGATGATCGCTGTACCGTTCGGACCATATCCTTCGTATGTATTAGCAACATAATTTACTGAGTTTGCATCACCTGCTGCTCTGTCGATACCACGCTTGATCGTATCGTTTGGCATATTGTTTGCCTTTGCCTTTGCGATTACATCACGAAGCTTACTGTTGTTATCAGGGTTTGCACCACCTTCTTTTACAGCGATCGCAATTTCCTTACCGATAATGGTAAAGATCTTACCCTTTGCAGCATCGTTCTTTTCTTTCTTATGTTTAATATTTGCAAATTTTGAATGTCCTGACATTTTTTTACTCCTTAACTCTGTAATTCTATCTTTTGAATATCCATTTTCGGATATCGGTTTCTTTTTTGAAGCTTTATAAGCCCAACTGGTTCATAATATCATACCTGATTTTCATTTTCAACCTTGGTTATCCGCACCTTATCGATCATCTTATCCTTGATCCCAATGGTCTCAAAATTATATCCCTTATATGTAATATCTATTTTTTCGTTCTCATAAGGGAGCCTTCCCAGTTCATACAGCATAAACCCGTTCAGTGTCTGAAAATCCTCATCCGGAAACTCAATTCCCAGATGTTCCGACAATTCATCCAGTTCTGCTCTGCCGCCCACGATATATCCATGACCCGCAAGTGCAATATCATCGTCATCATCGTCGTATTCATCAAAAATATTGCCGACAATTTCTTCCAGAATATCTTCCATCGCTATGATGCCTTCTGTCTGACCATACTCATCCACCACAATAACCATATGAATTTTCTCTTTCTGCATCCGTTTGAATAATTCCGATATATTCTTTGTCGGATGCACAAATAGCGGCTCAACCATGATCTGTTCGATCGTCTGATTCTTATCCTTTAAATACGCTTTTACGAAATCCTTAAAATAAAGGATTCCGACTATATTGTCCAGATCATCATCAAACACCGGATATCTGGAATAATTATTCTCCAGCATGATCTTGATCGTTTCATCCATTGTAGTATGTTTGTCGATTCCAACTACATCGGAACGCGGCGTCATAACATCCCGGACTTCTTTCTCACTGAATTCAAAAATATTTGTGATCATCTCTACTTCGTCATCATGAATGAGCCCCTGTTCATTACCCTCATTGACCATGGAAATAATCTCTTCCTCAACTTTTTCTTCATCAGCTTTTCTGTTATTAAATAATTTCATATACCAGACAGTCTCTGTCTACAAATCACCTCTCCTGTTCGTTTCATTCTGCATTCACTCTTAATTCCACACGAATGCAAATATAATGGAAATATATCATTAATTCCAACATTCGTCAATTTTTTCATATGAGAATCTGTATAATCCGTATTCATATGGGAATCTGTATAACTGTATGATTATACAATGTCTATAATTACCATGCCACAAAGATCAATACAGATCCAGACTGATCTTTAATGCAATATCTACCTTTTTCAGAATGTCATCTCCCATATGGCATACTTTTTCTTTTAATCTCTGTTTATCGATCGTACGCACCTGTTCCAATAGAACAACCGAATCCTTTGCCAGATCATACCGGCTGGAATCAATCTCAACATGTGTAGGCAACTTTGCCTTGTTCATCTTGCTGGTGATCGCTGCACAGATCACAGTAGAACTGTGTTTATTTCCCGCTTCATTTTGTATGATAAGTACCGGTCTGACTCCTCCCTGTTCCGAACCAACGACAGGCCGTAAATCAGCATAAAATATATCGCCTCTTCTGATTACCAATTCTTTTCACTCCATTTATTTATTAATATCTTCTGTTGTGAAAAGTATTTCCAATTCTATTCTATGATATTCAGTTTCGACGTAGATAATTCACTTCCCCGACTTCTTTTCCATCCCTAATATAGACTCTTGGTACACGTCTTCCGATATTACAGATCAGTTCATAGTTGAAGCTGTTTGCCGGTTCCGCAACTTCTTCCACCGTGATCTCTTTATCTCCACATTTTCCGATCAGAACAACTGTATCACCGACTGACGTCTCCGGTATATCACTTACATCGATCATAAACTGATCCATACAGACACGTCCGGTGATCGGTGCATACTTACCATGAATGATCACACGCCCGATATTGGACTGTGCTCTTGGATATCCGTCAGCATAACCGGCAGACACGGTTGCTATTCTCATATCATGCGGTGCGACAAATGTCCATCCATAGCCGATACCTGTTCCTGCTTTCACATTCTTCACATGAACTACCTTGCAAGTAGTTCCATTGCCGGCTTAAGTGCCGCGATCGAATGATCGACTTCATCCGATGGATATAGTCCGTATGTTACGATACCGGATCTTACCATATCAAAGCCTTCATTATCCATCTCCATGATTCCTGCGCTGTTCGATATATGCTTTACAGGAATCGATATACCCCGTTCTTCTAATCTGCCGATCACAGACCGGAATAACGCAAGCTGTCCATTTGCAGCTGTTTTATCGTATTCGTCCGCCTTTGAATAATGTGTAAATATTCCCTCGATCTCAATTCCCGGCATATGCGCGATCTCCACGATATCATTGATACCTGCATCATCACACTGAAAGCCGATCCGGCTCATACCGGTATCCATCTTGATATGGATCTTTGCTTTTGATCCTTTCTTTACCGCATCATCTGAGAGAATGGCACATTCAGCCTTATCATACATCGCAGGTCTTACATCGTATGTGATCAATTCATCATACTCTGATGGGTCTGTATATCCAAGTATCAACAACGGCTTCTCACATCCTGCATGACGAAGCTCTACCGCCTCATCAATACAGGCAACCGCATAAAAGTCTGCCAGATCAGAAAGGGCTCTTGAAACCTCTACTGCTCCGTGGCCATAGGCATCTGCCTTGATCACAGCAAGCATCTTCATACTCTCCGGCACACATGCCTTCATCATTTTTATATTTTCTCTGATATTATCCAGATTGATATCTGCTTCTATTCTTCTATATTTATTCATTTGTCTGCGCCTCTGCCTATTATATTTTATACATAAGAACTCATGATCGGACCGATCTCATCGATCAGACTGCCGGCGGTTATAGCCGCCTTTCCATACCGTTTCTTTGCACGATCCCCTGCAAGCCCATGTATATACACCCCAAGTCTTGCTGCCTCTGTCGGAGATATTCCACCGGCAGATAGCCCTGCAATCATTCCGGCAAGAACATCCCCTGAACCTGCTGTTGCCATACCATCATTTCCCGAAGTGTTCATGTAAGTATGCACGCCTCCGTCACTGACACAGGTTCTTGCATCTTTTAATACACACACAAGTGTTTCTACTTCCGCAAATGCCCTGCACTCACGAACCGGTGCTTCTTTTAATTCAGCCACTGTCTTTCCTGTCAGTCTGGACATTTCTTTTACATGAGGGGTGATAACAAGTGCTATATTCCCTGTCTGTCTGCTGATTCCCCCTGCTGCAAGCAGCTCCTTATGTGCTGACAAAAGATTAAGTCCATCTGCATCAACAACGATCGTTCCTTTGAAATTCTCCAGCACTGTCTTAAGCATACATTCCGCTTCTTTTCCGGTTCCGATACCCGGTCCGATCAGAATGACATCTGCCCATGCACATGCATTCTCCGCACAGATAACTGCTGTTTTCTCATCCTGATATGTCATCATCAATGCTTCCGGCAGATATCCCCCGACAATCACTCTGTTATCCTTATGGGTATATACCTTTACCATACCACTTCCAACCCGGTAGGCTGCTGATGCCGCAAGACAGGCTGCTCCCGATATCTCCTGACTGCCAGCTATGACTGCAACTTTTCCAAAGGTTCCTTTATTTCCATCCGGTCTTCGTTTATTCAGCCGGTTCAGATCCCCTTCATCATATGTAAATATCTCCGGCATCACCATATCAACTGCCTTATCCGGAAATCCGATATCTTTTACAAGGATCTCTCCACAATATCCATGTCCCGGATAAACGGTCATACCGACCTTCATTAACCCCATTGTTACTGTAAGATCCGCCTTTACTGCAACATTCATTACCCGTCCGGTCGTAGCCGATATACCGGATGGGATATCTACTGCTACCACATATGCCGGCATATCATTGATATGATCAATGACCTCTTTATGGATTCCTTCTATGTCACGCTTTAATCCAACTCCAAAGATTGCATCTACGATTACATCATATTCTCCATTCGGAAAATCCTCTGTAATCTTGATCCCAAGCTGTCCAAGTATACTCTCCTGAACCTTATAAC
This sequence comes from Clostridium sp. AM46-21, assembly GCF_003480025.1. Lineage (NCBI taxonomy): Bacteria > Bacillati > Bacillota > Clostridia > Eubacteriales > Clostridiaceae > Clostridium > Clostridium sp. AM46-21. The sequence continues at coordinate 52,631 of NZ_QUIB01000011.1, read as the reverse complement.
TCTCTGTTGCTCTGCTAACCTGTCCGATACAGTACACATCTACCAGATATCCTTTTTCTGCCAGCATCCTTGCTACAGCCAGACCGTCCCCTCCATTATTGCCGCGTTCTGTTACAACAAGGATCCTGGTATATGCTGTCCGTCCGGTATCATGTTCTCCTGTTTTTATCCGTGAAAATCTTTTTTCTATTTCTTCTGTTACAGCAAGTGCTGCACGTTCCATCAACACCAGACCGGGAATTCCAATCTGTTCAATGGAGATCTGATCGATCTTCTGCATTTCCTCTCCGGTTGCCAGGAATCTCATATCTGTCTCCTTCCATGTTATGATTTTTATATCCATTAACTGATGCAGATATTATTTCTACATAACAGCTTATTGCACAAATGCCATGGCAATATCGCCATGGCATCCGTACATATACATATCTGTCCGCATCTCTGCTATTTATCTTTTCTTTAAAAATTCCGGTATTCTGATACTGTCATTTGACTGTACAGTTGGTCTTGCCGGTTTTGGAGACGGAGCTACATGCGGCTCAACCGGAGCAGCTGTTCTTGTTGTATTTGGAACTACCGGCTTTGCTGTCTGTGATGCTGCTCCTGCATCTGACAGGAAAGTAGGACGGATGGAAGATGATCCACCAAGTGCCTGTCCACCATAAGTAGGTGTTGTCTTTCTTGCTTCTCCAAATGATGTTGTATTAACTGTATCAAGCTTTGGAGCTGCAGTTCCTGCGAATCTGCTGACAGGTGTAGTTGTCTCTGCTTTCTCAAGTCCTGTAGCAATGATCGTAATGCTGATCTCCTCACCCATGTTATCATTATCAACTGTACCGAAGATGATATTTACACCATCACCGGCCTGTTCAGTCAGGTAAGTAACTGCATCGTATGCTTCCACGATACCAATATTTCCTGAGAAGTTTACAATAATATCGGTTGCACCGGATACTGTTGTCTCCAGTAATGGTGAATCCATAGCTTCCTTGATCGCATCAACAGCCTTGTTCTCACCGCTTGCAGAACCGATACCGATATGTGCAATACCCTTGTCTCTCATAACAGTCTGGATGTCTGCAAAGTCGAGGTTGATAAGACCCGGTTTATTGATCAGGTCTGTTACACCCTGAACACCCTGCTGAAGAACCTGGTCTGCTTTCTTTAAAGCATCCGGAATACTGGTTCTCTTATCACAGATCTGTAATAACTTATCATTTGGAATAACGATCAGTGTATCAACATTCTCTTTTAATCTTGCAATTCCTTCCATCGCATTCTTCATACGAGGCTTTCCTTCAAAACCAAATGGCTTTGTTACAACACCAACTGTCAGGATACCAAGATTTCTTGCCATCTCCGCAACAACAGGTGCTGCACCGGTTCCGGTACCACCACCCATACCACATGTTACGAATACCATGTTGGCATCTTTGATAATATCTGCTATCTCTTCTCTATTCTCTTCAACTGCACTGGCACCGATCTCAGGCTTTGCACCTGCACCAAGTCCCTTTGTCAGCTTCTCACCAATCTGAATCTTTGTTGTAGCTCTGCTTAATGAAAGTGCCTGTTTATCCGTGTTGATCGCTATCAGCTCCACACCTTCTACATTTTCATCAATCATTCTGTTTACTGCATTGTTACCAGCGCCACCTACTCCTATTACCAGTATTCTAGCTGGTGTTCTCTCATCGTTAGACTTTATTTCGAGCAAGGTTGTTTCCTCCTTCTATATATTTCTTTATAATTCCTGTACAGCTCCCTCCCCCGGTTGTCTTCATTCTGTAAGCAAGTCACAGGCTGCAGATCTGGCACCCGCAACCCAAAGTACAGGGAGTGTACATCTATATAATCGCATTAATATCTTAATAATACGATTTTTTCATAAATAACGCAACAACTTTTTGTTTTAAATTTTACTTATTTTCCTTAAATATTGCGTTTCCACTGCTTGCCGAATAATCCGACAGATCCAGGGTTCCACTTTTCCCTTCCAGTTTGGAAAGAATGCTTTCCAGATTCATAAGCTTGTCCTCCAGCCCGGATCCGCTTCCAAGCTCTATTTTGATCTTGTCCTTATACAAGATGATCTCATTGTCATTATTAAACCGGATCTCATCGATCAACAGCTTGTTCTTATCGATCAACTGTGTCATCGTCAAGATCTCCTGAAACATATCCTCGTTCGTTACAGGGAGCTTTTCACCCACAACGATACGGTCAAATTTCAATCCCTGAATACACGGAACATCCTCCAGCTTTTCGGAAGACGTTTCAAGCACGCGGCCATCATTATCAAAATAAATATACTGATCCATATAGCTCACACAACCAGCCATGGACTTCTCATATACTGTGATCGTTATGGTATGTCTTCCAATCACTTCGATCTGAAATTTATCAATAAAGGTTACATCCTCTACCGGATGCATTCTGTTGTCCAGATAGAAAAACAGGGTATTATCCGCTTTTTTCCCTTTTGTTACAATATCTATGATCTCATCCTCTGTATAATGCACATTGCCGGACACCTGTATCTTGGTCAGACTGTAGCATTTCAGGATATAGACATAGGCACTAAGGCATATAAGCAGCAGCGCACCAAGAATGATCAACAGAATCTTACCTGCCTTTCTTCCCTTTTTCTTTTCAGTTTCGCTCTCTGTTCTCCTGTTCTGCATCTTTTATATCTTCCTATCCATTTTATCTTCCCGGCTTCATCTGTCTGGCAACAGCAAGCACCAGTCCCATCTCAAGAAGCATGAAACATATCGAGCTTCCACCATAACTGATAAATGGAAGCGGTACACCGGTCGGTGGTATCGTATTTGTTACAACACTGATATTGATCAATACCTGAACAGCAACATGTGCCATAACACCGGTTGCGATCAGACCTCCAAACCGTTCACCGGAATTGATTGCGATCAGTGCGCATCTGTATATCAGGACCACAAACATTGCGATTACAAGTGCCGCACCAAATAAACCAAGCTCTTCACAGATAACGGAAAAAATCATGTCATTATGGGACTCTGGTATAAATCCCATCTTCTGGATACTGTTCCCAATGCCTCTTCCAAAAAAGCCTCCGGATCCGATCGCATAAAGGGACTGCATCGTCTGGTATCCATCATCGTATTTTTCCGGTGCAAGCCAGATACGGATACGATCTGCACGATAGCCTGCTGTTGCAATAAATATCACGCACATCAGGATTCCGATCAGCCCCATCAGCACAAACGGCCATTTTTTCGGACTGGCGACAAATACAATGATCACCACAATGCCAAAGCATATGATCGCGGTACTTAAGTTCTCGATTGCGATCAGTATGATCGTTACAAACGGAAGCAGAAGCATCTTCGCCAGACCCTTCAGTGTATTCAGGCTTCTAGGTTTTCTGGTACAGATATCTGCGGTATATACGATCAGCGCAAGCTTTGCAAATTCCGACGGCTGGAATCCAAATGCACCAATATAGATCCATCTGGTCGATCCATGGCTCGCACTTCCTATAATGTAGACCAGCACTAAAAGTGCCATTGCCACATACAGAAAATATTTGGAATATCTTGCATATCTGCGATAATCGATCTTCGATACCAGAAACATTCCGAACAGTGCAACAAGTTCAAAAACAAGCTGTCGTTTTGCAAAATATGTACTGTCACCATACAGTTCATCTGCCCGATAGGAGCTGGTGCTGTAAACCATGACCAGTCCAAACAGAACAAGCCCCAGTACAATGCCAAGCAGCGGATAGTCAAAGTAACGTCCGCTGTACCATAACGGCTTTCTTCTGCTATCTATCTCATTTGTATCTGTGTTCCTGTTTCTGTCATTCAAATATTTCACTCCTTAAAATCGCGGACATATTCTTTGAACATTCTTCCTCTTTGCTCGTAATTATCAAACATTCCCCAGCTTGCACATGCTGGAGAAAGAAGAACTGCTTCTCCATCCTTTGCATTCTCATGACAATATTTTACCGCTCCTAACAGATCGTCTTCAAATACAATATTATGGAATCCGTGTTTCTTGGCAGTCTCTGCGATTTTCTTCGCCGTCTGACCGATCAGAACCAAACATCTGACTTTTCCGTCAAATGCATCGATCCATTCATCATAGGTAGAGCCTTTATCATAGCCTCCACCGATCAGATAAGTCGGTTTTACCATTGCCTGAATTCCCTTGATGGCTGCATCCGGATTGGTTCCCTTGGAATCATTGTAATAATCCACACCAGCCACTGTCTTTACATACTCTATTCTATGCTCTACGGCTTTAAAACTGACTGCAACATCACGAATGACATTGACAGGCACTCCCATATAATAAGAGATACCAACTGCAGCGAGCACATTTTCAACATTGTGGGAACCGAGCAGGATCAGATCCTTTAATGCAAGGACATCGATCTTTTCTCCATTTGCCTCGATCACAATGTGCCCATCCTCTACATATACACCGCCTGCAGGCTTCTCCAGTCTGCTGAAATATACAACTCTTGGACGGATTCCCTCTGCCATTGCTCTTGTATGATCATCATCATAGTTTAATACAACCACATCATCTTCTGTCTGATTCTTTGTGATCGACTTCTTGACATTTCCGTAATTTTCAAATGTATAATGACGGTTCAGATGATCCGGTGTCAGATTTAAGATTGCACTGACATTCGGATGAAAATCCACGATTGTCTCTAACTGGAAGCTGCTGATCTCTGCCACTGTTGCACTGTCATCATCGGTTGTATCACAAAGCTCGGTATATGGAATACCGATATTTCCAACTACGATCGTCTTCGGATTCCACGCCTTTACGATCTCGCCAACAAGTGCCGTCGTCGTTGTCTTGCCATTTGTTCCTGTGATCGCAGCGATCTTTCCTTTACCAAAATAATATGCAAGCTCAATCTCACTCCATACCGGAATGCCTGCTTTCTTTATATCCTCTACAAATGCAGAATCAACCGGAATACCCGGGCTTATAACCATAATATCTGTCTGCTTTAATACTTCATCCGTTAATTTTCCAAGCAGGATCGTAACAAGTTCTGACTGGGAGAGTTTCTCCATCAGATCATTTTTATCTCTTTTTTCATTTTCATCAAACAGCGTAACCTTTACGCCATGAGCGATCAGCAGCTTTGCTGCACTGATGCCGCTCTTACCTGTACCAGCCACTAAAGCATTTTTAAAATTCATCTTCATATCCTCCGTATTAAACAGCCAGTAAACCTACAACACAAAGTACGGCTGTTACTATCGCAAATATTGATACAACCTTTGTCTCAGGCCATCCGGAAAGCTCAAAATGATGATGGATCGGTGCCATTTTGAACACTCGTTTTCCAGTCAGTTTGAATGAAACTACCTGGATGATAACCGATAATACTTCTATAAAATAAATGAATGCCACGATCAGAATAAATAATGGCATCTTCAGCATGTATGCGATCGATGCTACAAATCCGCCAAGTGCAAGAGAACCGGTGTCACCCATAAACACTCTTGCAGGGTATACATTATATACAAGGAATCCTAACAAGCTTCCCATTGCTGCACAGGAGATAGGTGCAAGACCGGATCCGGTTCCGATCGCAACAACTGTAAAGAATGTAGCGATCAATGCTGTTACGGAAGAAGCAAGACCATCCAGACCATCTGTGAAGTTTGCACCATTTACTGTTCCAAGTACAACAAAGAATAACAAAACGATATAAACCCATTTATCAAGAACAACTGTCTTACCGACAAATGGAATAATGATCTCGTTGTTGATCTCGGTATATTTCTCAATATAATATGCAAAAACTGCTGTTACAACGAACTGTCCGAGCATCTTCTGCCATGCACGAAGTCCCAGGGAACGCTTCATAACGACTTTGATATAATCATCCAGAAATCCGATCAGCCCAAAACCAAGTGTTACAAACAATACCGGAAGGATATCCGGATAATCCTTCATATAAAATAACGAGGTAATCACCAGACTCAACAGAATGATCAGTCCGCCCATTGTCGGTGTTCCTGATTTCTTCAGATGTGTTTCCGGTCCATCATCTCGTACAAACTGTCCAAATTTCAGTTTCTTTAAAAATGGGATCACGATCGGGCTTAACACCACGCTGATTCCAAACGCTATAAGTATCGGTAAAATAATTGAAAAATCCAAGTTCATTTCTTTGTACTCCTTACCCGTCATTTCATTTTGAAATGGCTATATTTTTCCTCACGTATGAGGTAATTTTCTTATTCCTCTTTTGGTATTCCCAGATATGGAAGGATATTGGAAAATACCTCCTGTATGACAGGGGCTGCTATCGTTCCTCCATAATATACTCCTGTCGGTTCATCGATCATAACAAATGCCATGACCTGCGGATCATTTGCCGGTGCAAATCCTAGGAAAGATGATATGTATTTTCCGGTTCCTCTCGGATACTTCTCACTGGTTGCTGTCTTGCCGCCAATCCGGTATCCCTCGATCTGCGCCTTGCTGCCTCCGCCTTCTGCCACAACAGACTCCAACAGATCACGCATTGTCGCCGATGTTTCACTACCGACCGCCCCTTGGGTGACCGGATATTGAAGCTCCGTCATAACCTGACTCTCCGCATCCACCACCTTCATACCGATATGTGGTGTGATCTTATTCCCACCATTTATAACGGTTGCTGCAGCAGTCACAAACTGGATCGGTGATATCTGAAAGGACTGTCCAAATGACATCGTTGCCAGTTCTACCGGTCCGATATCGGAAAGCTTATGCATAATGGAATTTGCCTCACCCGGAAGATCGATCCCGGTTTTCTGAAACAATCCAAGCTTCTGATAGGTCTGATACAGATTCGTGGCTCCTGTCCGTTCTCCGATCGTCATAAATGCCGGATTGCAGGAATTCATCAGTGCATGCCGGAAGTCCTCCGAACCATGTCCTGTCGTCTTATGGCACCGGATCCTGCGATCCTCCACGATCTTATATCCCGGACAGTAAAAGGTATCCGATAAGGATACGGTTCCAGCCTCAAGGGCTGCTGTCGCTGTCACGATCTTAAAGGTCGATCCCGGTTCGTACGTATCACTGACTGTAAAATTACGCCACATATTGTTTAACGCATCCATCTTCTCACCGTCAGTCATACTCCCGTATCCAGCCAGATCCGTGTTCAACTGAAATGGCTGGTTCAGATCATATTCCGGCACATCAACCATGGCATAGATCTCTCCATTCTGCGGATTCATAATGATCATTGCCACACGTTTTGCCTGCTTCTCTTCCATAACGGAAAGAGCCGCCTGTGTTGCATATTTTTGTATTGTCAAGTCCAGTGAAAGTACCAGGTCATCTCCCGGTACAGGACTTACTCTCGTTTCTTTTACATTCGGCAGTTCGATTCCCTTTGCATCCGTTACTGTATGAATGCTTCCGTCCTCTCCTGCCAGAATTTCATTATACCAGACCTCAAGGCCAACGATTCCCTGATTGTCTGCTCCTGTAAAGCCAAGAACCTTGGATGCAAGGCTTCCATAAGGATAATACCTTTTATAGTCCTCGTCAACCTTAATTCCGGCAACATTTAATTCCCGGATCTGATCTCCGGTTTCCTTCGCAACGTTTGTTGCGATCAATTCACGGGAGGATACCTTGATTACTTTTTTGCGTATCTCCGCTTCTTCCTTATCCAGATATTCATTCAGAACCTGTATGACTGCTTCTTCATCCTCAATCTGGCTGTGGATGACCGATACGGAACAGACTGCTTTATTATCAGCCAGGATATTTCCATTTCTGTCGTATATCCTTCCTCTTGGTGCTTTGATGCTTCGTTCTCTTTCATGAAGCCCGGTTGCTGCACGATTATAATAATCCGCTTTTGCAACCATCAGATAAGCAAGTCTTCCCATCAGAAAAACCGCAGTCATTACGATCGCTATACATGTAAAATATATCTTTCTCCGATTATAACTATAAAGCTTCATTCTGCCCGCCGGATTTATTTATCCTTATATCTTATTACTTTTTCCGGACAAATATGCCTTTTCTGTCAGTCTGCCAGATATTCCCTTGTTTATTCATCCTGAACTTTGGCTTCTGTTGTTTCTTCTGAAGTGCCATTTTCAGATACTGCTTCTGTTGTTCCCTCAGAGGTTACATTCTCTGAACCGGTATCTTCCGCTGTTGTATCTCCCTCTGCAGTGCTTCCTTCTTCTGTTGTTCCCTCGCCTGTTGAATCTTCTACATTGCCTTCAAATGGAGAGCTGATCGGCTCATCTTTTCCATTATACGTTACATCTTCATCACTGCTCTGATATACATTCATATATGGGAGCAGATCTTCCATGATCGCATGGAATAACAGTGCTCCGGCACCGGATGTAGACTGACTTTCTACATTTGGTTCGTCAACTGCAACATACAGCATGATCTGTGGATTCTCTACCGGTGAGAAACCGATAAAGGATAATACATAATTGCCCTGATTTCTAGGAATCTTTTCTGCTGTACCTGTCTTACCGCCGATCGTATATCCATCAACGGCTGCTCTGGAACCGGTACCTTCTGTAACAACACCTGCCATATACTGCTTCATCAGATCTGAAGTTGTCTTTGAAATCGTCTTGCGGACAAGTTCCGGTTCATTATTCTCTATAATACTTCCATTTTCATCTAAAATCTGTCTGACGGTGTGAGGCGTATAATAATTTCCTCCATTGATCAGTGAACAGAACGCTGCTGCCATCTGGATCATTGTTACATTAATACCCTGCCCAAAGGATGAAGTCGCAAGCTCGACCGGATTCAGTCCTTCTTCATCATACACCAGACCGCTTCCCTCCCCGGAAAGATCAATTCCGGTCTGATTACCAAAATTAAATATATCCTGATATTTGGAAAATGTTTCTCTTCCTTCTGATTTTGCGATCTGCATCAAAGCGACATTACAGGACTGCTCTAGTGCCTGCTTTAATGTAATCGTGCCATCACCACTTCGGTTATGACAATAGATCGGAGATGTTCCCTCTGCAACGATCTCATAGCCTTTACAGAAGAATGTATCGCCGTCTTTCACAATTCCGTCCTCAAGGGCACCTGCAATCGTAAAAGGCTTAAATGTAGAACCCGGCTCCAAGATATCACTGATGCAATAATTTCTCCATACAGCATCTAATGCTTCATACGTCTGATCACTTGTCAGGTCATCAATTGCTTTCTGGAATTCATCATCTGTCATAGATGAAAAATCATATGTGATCTTTTCCGGGTCTTTCTGTTCCTCGGTTGTTGCTTCTGTCGTATCTTCAGAAGAACCTTCCTCGCTGCTGTCTTCTTCTGTTGATGGTTCTTCCGTACTTTCTGTAACGGTAACCTCCATATTACGAAGTGCATCCGTATTCATCGGTTCGTTCGGATCATATCCATAAGAGGTACTCATGCCAAGGACCTCTGCCGTATCCGGATCCATTGCGATAACACCGATCTTCTTTGCACCAGTCGTCTGCATATATTCTTTTATATTATCTTCAATGATCTTCTGGATATTCAGATCGATCGTAGACACTACAGTATAACCATTCTGTGCAGGTACTGTAACGGATTCTACGGTATTATCATTTGTCAGATATCCATATGTCTTTCCATTTACACCATTCAGGTAACTGTTATAATAACCTTCGATTCCACCCTGTCCGACATTTCCGCTTACGGTATATCCAAGCAGGTGACAGGCAAGACTGCCATTTGGATATTTTCTTTTGTATTCCTCCTCAAACCGCACACCAACGACATCTGCACCATCTCTTGTATTGCAATATTCCTGAAATGCTTTTACATCTGCATATTCAAGCCCTTTCATGGCTACCTTATAAAAGGAATCTGTGTTCTGCATACATTCATCGAACTTTGCATCTTCCATTCCAAAATATTTGATCAGCGCTGCCTTTGTTGCCTCTTTTCCCTTATCCGTACGCAGGATATTTTTGGGCTCCAAAATCAGATTGTACACTTTCTCACTGGTGGCAAGAATATTTCCATTTCGATCCACAATGTCTCCCCGTTCAAACGGAATATCCAGACTGTCGTAGGTCTTCTGATCCAGTACCTCTTCCTGATACTCCTGTCCTTTTGCAAGGCTGATATAGATCACACGTCCGATAAGCACAACAAAAAAGAGTAATGCGATACCAAATATTATAACCAGTCTCTGTTTCATTCTCCTAAGAAAATTCTTTGCTTTTGTCGACATATTTTTCCACCTTTGATTTTATTTTTATATTCTGTATCTTAACAGGTTCGGGTATAACGCAAAATTTCCTGAGACTTATTTGGTCTCAGGAACATTTTTGTACTGTATAACATAATCGTCACTGTTCTGTGGATAGTACACAGTCTGTCCCGGCTTCGAATATACCATACCAAGCTCAGTTGTTGCAATCTTATATATTTCATCCAGATCTGTCATGCTGTCAAGTCCTGAACTGTATTCTGCATTTACATTTAACTGTTCATTCAACTGGCTCTGCAGTGTACTAACTTCATTTTTTCCTTCTTTTACATCTGCCATTAATTTCAGCATTACAAAGCACAAGCCTACTGCACATATTACAGCAAATGATAAGAATAATCCATGTCTTAATTCATCGACCCATCTTCTGTCTCTCTGTCTGACAGCCGGCGCCTGTTTGGTTCTTACCTGTTTCTTTCTCTGTGGCATCTGCTTTCTTGCAGGTGTTGCTGTCTGTTTCTCCTGTCTTCTTCTGGCAGGGCGTTCTGCCGGCATCTCTGTTCTTCTTGCCGGTTCATATTCTCTTCTGACCGGTTCTGCTGAATAATCCAGCTTCCGGACTGTACTTCCATCTATGTAGTAGTGATTCCGTCTTTCTGACATTTTAAAACACCCCTTTTATATATTCATACCTTTTTCAAATACCCGGAGTTTTGCGCTCTTGGATCTTGAATTTGCTTCCATTTCTTCTTCTGTTGGAAGAATTGGTTTCCTTGTTATCACTTTTCCTTTTGATTTTCTTCCGCATGTGCACACCGGAAAATTCGGTGGGCAGATACACGGATTTTCATTTTTACGAAATGCATTTTTTACGATTCTGTCTTCTAACGAATGGAATGTGATGATACATAATCTTCCGCCTGGTTTCAAACAATCAATCATTCCATCAATGGAATTCGTTAGTACTTCAAGCTCATGATTTAATTCAATACGAATTGCCTGAAATGTCTGCTTGGATGGATGTCCCTGTGCATTTCGTACTTTTGCAGGAATTGATCCACGGATGATATCGTTTAATTCTTCTGTTGTTTCAATCTCTTTTTTCTCACGATACTTCACAATATGGTATGCAATACTTTTTGCAAATCGTTCTTCGCCATATTCTTTGAGTATATGAAAGAGTTCCTGCTCGGTATATCCATTTACGATATCCTTTGCAGTCTTTGTCTGGCGGTCGTCCATCCGCATATCAAGGGGCGCATCAACCCGATATGTGAATCCTCTATCCGCATTGTCGAGTTGATATGAAGATACGCCAAGATCCAGCAATATCCCGTCCACTTGAAGTATATTTAGCTCGTCTAGTATGCTTTTAAAATTCTGATAGTTATCTCTTACGACTGTAATGCGGTCACCGTAATCCGCCAGTCGTTCTTTTGCTGTTATGATCGCCTCACCATCCTGATCGATACCGATCAGATGTCCATCCGGCCCAAGTCTTTTGGCTATCTCTTTCGAATGTCCGGCTCCTCCAAGAGTTCCATCCATATAAACACCATCCGGTCTGATATTCAGATTTTCAATGGTTTCATCCAGTAAAACCGATGTATGTTTAAATTCCATAACTACCACTTCTGTCCTTATATTCTGAAATCCAATTCATCCAGCTTGTCTGCAATCTCATCCATATTCAGGGATTCTTCATTGTTGATCTCGTCCCATGCTTCCTTATTCCAGATTTCTGCTTTCTCTCCATTACCTATGATGACAACATCTTTTTCAATGTTGGCAAATGTACGAAGTGTCTGTGGAATGATCACTCGTCCTTGTGCATCTGTTTCGCACTTTACAGCTCCTGAGTTGAAGAAACGCTTGAACTGTCTTGCACTCTTATTCGTCATCGGGAGCTGATTCAACTTGTCCGCAAACTGCTGCCATTCATCATTTGGATAAACGTACAGACAATTGTCCAGACCTTTTGTGATCATGAAGGTGCAGCCGAGTTCCTCTCTAAGCTTGGATGGCATGATAAGTCGCCCTTTGGTATCTAATCTGTGTTCATATTCACCTGTTAAACACTTGGACACTTATTCCACCTTCTTTCGACTCATTTCCTCCACTTTGTGGCACTAATCCACCACTTCACTCCACTTATAGGGTAATTCTATACTACTTAACTAAAAAAAGCAACCACAAATATGAAAATTTCACATTTGCAATTGCCTTAATTTTTATATCGCTGTGTCTGTCCTGGTTTGCCTCTGCTCAGTCTGATACCACTGCTATATGCACGACTTGCTTCGTTTCTGTTCGACTCGCACGCTTATTTGTCAGCAGTCGCCCTAACTCGCCCTATCGGGCTCAGACATGGGCTTTATGCTGACAGCTAGTGCAAGTCTCACTACGAAACTATGCAAATGTCGATGCATATAGCAGTGGTATCAGACTGAGCAGAGACAAAACGGAATACAATACAGAAAAAGGACATCCACGCCATTGTGGATGTCCCATTTGTATGTTTGTATGTGTTTTTACACCTGAGTGTACGTTCCGGTGGGGGATGATCCCATTTTTAGAAACACGCAACCTTGTACATATTCTTTCTGCTGATCACACCGATGTCTTCCAGAGTGTTCACCATGCGGTAAACGGTCGCGATGCCGATGCTGTCATCCCGTTTTACTGCTTTGTAGTAAATCTCTTTGCAGGAGGAGCAGTCTTCGTCCAGAATGATGTCTAAGAGAATGCATCTCTGTTTTGTGATACGGAAGCCCTGTCTTCTGAGCTTTTCGATCACAGCATCCTTCCGGGTGGCTTCTCCCTGATATCCTACATAACCAATGATGTTATCTGTATGGTTTTCCTGAACTGTCATTTCTATGCCTCCATCTTTATATCAAACCATATAATTACTGTGTTCTTACATTGGTTAGTATAAACTAACTTGTTGTTAGCTGTCAATAAGTTTTTTAATATATTTACATTATATTTAAATCCTGTTTATACATATCTATACAAAAACTCCCCCGATTTTATTCGGGGGAAAGAATTTCGTATCAACGTCATTGTCCATGAGTCAGAACTTTGTCATTCAAGGTGGAGCTATCCGACCGTTGTCCGGATCTTTTATTCATTTTCTATATCAGCTTCCGGATTCATTGTCTGTTCTTCTTCCGTCGTCTGCTCTTCTTCCGGTTCTCTGCAATATGCAAATGTAATGACTGCCTTAAACAGATCTCCATCGATCACGATGTTAAAATCCGCATGTTGAAGCTGACACAGGCTTCTTGTAATGGATAAGCCAAGTCCGCTTCCCTCTGTATTTCTGGAACTGTCACCTCTTACAAAGCGTTCCATCAGTTCATCACTTGAAATATTCAGTGGTGCTTCTGATATGTTCTTGAACTCTATACATACCTTCGCAGGTTCTTTGATGCTCTTTGTAAGATCACGGATCACATTTCCATCTTCATCGGTTATATAAGTATTTACATATAACCGAGTCCCCGGCATCGTATATTTGAATGCATTATTTAATAGATTATCAAATACTCTCCAGAGGTGTCTGCCATCTGCTTCGATCCCTGCGCGATCCTTTGCGAGATTCGTTACTAGCGTGATGTTCTTCTGCATCAATTTGTCAATATATTCACCGGATGCCTGTTCTGCGATCATATTTGCATCCATATTTACAAGTTCTACCTTTACATTTCCGGTCGATGCCTTAGAAGCATCCACCAGATCCACGATCAGCTTCTTTAATCTTGCCGACTGCCTTGCTATTACTTCTATATAAGAAGCCTCAGGTTCTTTTTCGATATTTTCCTTCTGAAGCAGATCGACATAGTTAATAATAGAAGTAAGCGGTGTCTTGATATCATGCGATACATTCGTGATAAGCTCCGTCTTCATCCGTTCACTTTTCATCCGGTCATCTACCGCAAGCTGGACACCTTCATTGATATGATTCAGATTCTCGCCATGTTCTTTGAACTTTCCAAACATGAATCTTGTATTTACCTTGTGACCGTACTCGCCCTTTGCAAGCTGGTCTCCACCCATGAAAAGCTCCTGCATCATACAGACAAATCCCATATAGGCAATTGCACAGATGATCTTCAGCAGCATTAATACAATAAATCCTGCTTCATCTATATATACAGCATTAGTAACAAGCAATGCCACTATAATTTCAACGATCGTAATTACGATATACAACAGGATCGCTTTTATTATAAATGGAACCCTGCTGAATACATACCGGAAAAATGCGGTTATCTTTCCCGATTTTCCAAATAGTTTGCGACCCAGTCTGACAATCCATGATGTATTAAGCAGATTCGACTGTTTGACTCTTGCGATCAGATTATTGATCAGTAAAAGTCCGACCGTACAGATACAACCCAAACCGATCAGACATACAATAGTCTCAATATCATGTCCTGTAATACTGCTATCAATAAAATAATGAAGCCGGTCTGTATCGCTGTAACTATAATAAGCATATGATAAGGAATAACATATATTCTGTGCAAAAGCAATCAACAGACTTATCAAAACGACTATTCCAGCCAATATAATTTCAACCGGAACCTTTTCTACTTTTCTTACAACACCGTCTTTACCGGATAATACCATACTTGTGATCATGAATATGATACACAAAACAAAATCAAGTCCAAAGAAGAGCAGGATTCTGTTCTTTCCCGAAGCAGCCTTGCTGATCGCCTGTAGGCTCTTATTCATACGTGAAGAAACGTCAGATGTGCCGTCGATATATAAATTACCGGAAGCATATATCGTAATATCGTCTCCTGCATAATTGCCAACGATTACGGTATATCCATCTTTTATGATCGGATAATACATATCATTCTCCGCATCATACTCGTACTGCTTTGTCGTTCCGTTTGCTGTGATCGTTATCTGATTTCCATTATAAGAAATCGTTACTCCCTCCGGCGTGCTGTATGAACCGGAACTCTCTATTTCCTCTTCCATTGTTGTAGAATCTTCTGATGTTGCAGACTCTTCCAATATTCCTGAATTCTTGGTTTCGGCTTCCGTCTCTGCTTCCGCATCTGTGGTATATTCCTCCAGATCACTCAGATCAATTCCATAATCATCAGACACCTCTGACCTGGAAAGAGCTGCTTCATCCGGCATACGCATGTTAACATAATCATAATTGTTTCCTTCTTTTTCCACACCGATACTCTGTGCTTCCTTATAGGTATCATAGCTCAGGATCTTTCCGGTAGGAATACCGATCGTTGTACTGACAACTGCTTTCTCTCCTAAAACTCCATATACTAATGCTTTTTCCGGCAAATTATCTGTCTGTGCCAACATAACGGAATTAGATTCACCCGTTTTTGAAGAATCCCAATCATCACCAACACCCACATACAGATCTGTTTTCGCATATCCATATGTTTTCTCCAAATCCTCTTCATAGGTACGATCATATTTATCAAATGCATTTTCCTTTTCCGATAACAGCATCAGAAAATCACTTGCATCGACAACATTATCATGATTCATATCCTTTTTCTGCAAAGCATCGGGATCGTATTCATAGTCTCCCCATTCATCATCACTGTAACTGATATCCAGAGTATTTCTAACATACTCGGCACCACGATTCATACAGTTAGTCAACATCTCGCTCTGATAATCCGCTTCCAGCTCTGCCCGCAGCTCCGATTCCGATCTGCCCTGAAAGATTCCG
Source organism: Clostridium sp. AM46-21 (assembly GCF_003480025.1). NCBI lineage: Bacteria > Bacillati > Bacillota > Clostridia > Eubacteriales > Clostridiaceae > Clostridium > Clostridium sp. AM46-21. The sequence goes on along the minus strand of NZ_QUIB01000011.1, from coordinate 36,666 downwards.
GCTTCATACATATCAAGCAGTACATAACCCAATATAAATCCAACGCTGCAGGTGATAAAAAATAACGTATAGATCAGTAATTTAAAGGGATTGTTATTTTTTAACTTATTCATGTTTCACATTCTCCATTCCTGTCAGACTGTATAGAGGTTTACTGATATTCCATCTTATAACCTCTGCCCCAGATCACCTTGATATATCTTGGTTCTCCGGGATTAATCTCTATCTTTTCACGCAAATGACGGATATGGACAGCTACCGAACCTTCGGCTCCGAGCGGTGTTTCTTTCCAGACTTCCTTGTAAATATCTCTCGGTGAAAATACCTGTCCCGGATGTTCCATCAGAAGTCTTAAAATATCATATTCTGTCGGTGTCAGACTGACCAGTTCGCCATCGACCGTAACCTGTTTGGAATTATCATTCAACTCAATTCCCCCGATCACGATCGCATCTTTCTTGATCTGTCCGCTTCCAAGCTGCATATATCTTCGAAGCTGCGATTTCACTCTGGCGATCACCTCTACCGGATTAAACGGCTTGGTAATGTAATCATCTGCTCCAACCTCCAGTCCAAGGATCTTATCTGTATCTTCACTCTTTGCGGTCAGAAGGATAACCGGCAGATTCGTCTCCTCGCGGATCTTTAACATCGCTGTGATCCCATCCATCTCCGGCATCATGATATCCATTAACACCAAATGGATGTCATGCTCTTTGATCTGCTCTAACGCTTCTTTTCCGTTGTAAGCTTCATAAATATTGTAGCCGGATGTTTTCAGGTAAATCTTTAAAGCTGATACGATATCTTTCTCATCATCGCAAATTAATATATTATACATTTTTCTCTCCTCGTCTGAAAATATGATCGTTGTCTGTATCTTATGGGGTACGTGTGCGCACCACGCATTCCTTTTTAGGATACAGCAAACCGCTGATATTTTCCATATCTTTCTTTGACGGTATCATTGTAAGGCTTTCTACCATTAAGATACAATTTGGGATATTCTTAAGATTTATTAAGATGTGTCTATAAATAACCGAACGATAGAAGTATGGAATGATATATCTTCATTTTGAAAATCTATCAAGCAAATTTTTGAATCAAAATGAAAGATACATTACATATTATTCCGTAAGACGCTTCCGCTCGTATCTTCGTGCAGCGGTACATAAAGTTGCAAAAGACGCAACTTAAGTACCGAGGCGAGTAACTGAGACCTTAGCGAGGCTTGCCGAGGTTAGTTCGAAGTTACACAGAGTGGATAATGCTTACTACATAATAGTAATGATATCTTTCATTTTTTCTTAAAGCATTAACACACAGATAGATTTTCCGCATGAAATATATCATTTCAGACTTCTATCTGTATATTGGTATGGCAATATAATTATTACACATTTGTTTTTACAAATCTAAATATCATTGTTAACCATGTAAAATATTAAAAGTTATAGATGTCAATTCTTGTCTTTGTTTTTTTAGGTGATACACTTATTAGGCTTATTTAAGATTTTTCAAATGCATAGAATGCATGAAACACATAATGCACTATTAAAGTTTTTTATAAAGGAGTTTGATACATATGACAAAGAAAGAGGTTCTGGAAATCCGGCATCAGTTTGCGCAGGCTACCTGTTCGATCGATAAGATCTGTGGCTGCTATGTGGATGGTGACAGACGTAAAATTGCGACAATGAAGGAAGCGTTTCTCTCTCTGCCGGAGGAGGAAGCTTTTAAATATTTTGAGATTTTTAAGAAGAACTTGTCCGGCTCGATCGGAAAGAATCTGATCACGATGCCGTTTCCCACAGATTCGGAATTTGACGGCGGTACGCAGGAATTTCTGTTAAAGCTGCGTAACAGCAAATTAGAAGATGATGAACTGATCGACCAGTTCTATGATAAGGTAATCGAGAATTATGATTATACCGGAAACTATCTAATCCTGCTGATCCATGATACATATGACGTACCCGGAAAGACAACAGACGGACTGACAATGGATGATGCCTCGGATGAGATCTACGAATACATCATGTGCTGTATCTGCCATGTAAATCTGTCAAAGGCAGGACTTAGTTATTTTGATTCGGAGAACACCTTCCACAACCGTATCCGTGACTGGATCGTGGATGTTCCTGATATCGGTTTCCTGTTCCCTGCATTTATCGACCGGACAGCCGATATCCATAATGTCCTCTACTATACGAAGAAGCCGGAGGAAATCCATGAAGAATTTATCCGCTATATTCTCGGAACGGGAATGCCTGTAACTGCCGGTAATCAGAAAGAGGCGTTCCAGACGATCATCACCGATACACTCGGAATGGACTGTGATTATGAAGTGATCCGGAATATCCATGAGAATCTGAATGAAATGATCGAGGAACAAAAAGATAGTCCGGAGCCACTGACCTTATCCAGAAATTCATTAAAGAATCTTCTGGAAACCTCGGGAGTATCCGAAGAAAAACTGCAGACCTTTGATGCAAACTTTGATCGCGCCGCTGCTGCTTCCGTGAACCAGCGTCCGGTTGCCGAAGGTTCCGAAGAGACTCTGCCTGCACCGGCTCCGGGAAAAGTACAGCTCTATGCAAATAATATCGCCAGTACAAAATCATTTGAGGTAAAGACTCCGGAGGTTGTGATCAAGGTCAATCCTGACCGTGCCGATCTCGTAGAGACCCGTGAGATCGATGGACGAAAATGTATCGTAATCGAGATCACAGATGAAGTATCCGTAAACGGAATTCCTGTAAAATATTAAAAAATGCCCCACTGATCATACAAATACCTGTAAGCAGATATCTTCCTATGATCAGTGGGGTATATTTTTTTACACCTGTATCTCCACATGACTGCCGCCCTGATGATCCTTAGTAACCAGGATCTGGCGGTCGATACGATGCTTCAGCTCTTCCACATGAGATATGATACCAACCAGATGATCGGACTCGGACAACTCAGCCAGTACATTTAATGCCTGCTCCAGAATATCAGAATCCAAAGAGCCAAAGCCTTCATCGATAAATAATGTATCAATTCTTACACCTGCCGCATTTGCAGATACAATATCGGCAAGTCCAAGTGCCATAGACAAAGATGCTACAAATGCTTCCCCGCCGGACAGTGTTTTGACATCTCTTTCTTTTCCTGTCCGATGATCCAGCACGAACAGATCAAGCCCTCTGTTTCCTGCAGTCTTCTGTCCGCGTTTCAGCTCAAACTGGTTGCATACGATCTGGCGCAGTCTGTGATTCGCACTGTCTATAATGCGGTCAAAATAGACCTCCTGTATATAGGTTTCCAGCTTATAATTACCAAGTGCAGCCTGTGAAAGATCCTGAAGCTTACTGTATCTCTTATAGATATTCAGATATGCTCCATAATCCTTCTTTAATTTGCTGTATGCTGCCTTATTCTTAACTAATCGTTCCGCGATCGCATCATGCCTGATGGCAACACTGTTTTTCTTCCGGATCGTGCGTTCTATCTGCCCGGATATCTGTTCAAGCAGAACCGTTGATGCCGTACAGAAATGTGTATACCATTCTCCGTAGCCGCTTGCCTGCTTTTCCAGTTCCTGTTCATCTGCAAAATCATTTTCTTGATTGCTGTCAGGAAGCTTCTGTATCACACTTTCGTCATTTACAGATGTGTTCATTTCTCCGCTGTCCGTTTCAAGTGCAGAAAGAACATCTTTCTCCAACTGCCATTCCTGTCTGTATTGCATATTCTGATCTTCTGCATCACGTTTCAGATTTGTTTCCAGTGCAGAGAGTTCCTTTGCAAGTTTATTATAAGTATCTCTTGCCTCTGTCTTCTTCCGGTTCACCTCGGCAATCTCATTTCTCACCTGTTGCAGTTGCTTCAGGATATCCGACTCATCCCCCCGGATCTCCTGTCGCATCTGTGCCGCGGCTGCCTGCTTTGCCGTGTAACTCCGGTCTGCCTCCTGATATTCCTCTGTTACCCGCACTTCCGTTTCTTCCAGTTCTTTTATCTGCAAACGAAGCTCGCCAAGCTGCCTTTTATGTTCTTGATAACTTCTGTGCTCTTTCTCAAGTGCCCGCAGTCTGGCTTCTGTTTCCTCTGTCCTTTTCTCCCAGATCACATGCAGTTTTCTGACCTCATCTATCAGAACATCAGCCTGTACTGTCTGATCCGGTATGGTAAAGGCTGCCATCTCCATAACCGCTGCTGTTGTCTGATTCCGTTTTTCTTCCAGACGACCATTCAGGCTTCCAAGCTCATTTTCTTTTCGTCTGAATGAAGCATCCGCCTGATCAAATGCAGCCCGGAGCTTCTTTACCATTTCTTCTGTTACAACAGCTCCGTCACAATGTGCCTTTTCCGGATGTGTCTTACTTCCACAGACCGGACACGGTGTTCCCTCCTGTAGGTTCGCTGCCAGTTCTCCACAGATCTGATCATTCCGATTTCTGATAGCTTCCTCGTAATTCGCATTTGCCTGATTCCGCTTCTCAAATGCACTCCGATTATCAACCACCATCTGCTGTTTCTTAATTTCCAGATGATCAATCTCCAGACATTCTTTTTCAAGCTCCTGTAACCGCTGCATACGTTCTGCAATCTGCTTCTTTTCTGTCTGAACCTTCTCAAGCTTCACCTGTGAAGTGTCACCCGGATTCACGATCTGTTCCAGCTCCTCGGTCTGCTTCTGAAGTTTCTTCTTTGTTTCAAGAATATCCTGTCTTTTCTTTCCTGCCTGATGGCATACCTGCTCCACAAGCAGCAGTTCTTTCTCCATCTCATTTAACCGCACAAAAGAATCTGCCTGTTTCTGGAACTCCGCCTGTCTCAGCATAAGCGGTTCTGTAGACTGTGCTTCCATACTATGATTCTGTACTTCTGCACTGACAAATTCCTGCTTCACTTGTCTGTATGCATCGAGATGTGCCACATAGCCATCATAGGTCTGACCGATGATTCTCTTATTTTTCTCGATTGCTATATACCAGTTGTCATATTGGTTATTGGTCTGTGTATAACTCTCAATCTGATGATGCAGATCTTCCGCCTGCTTTTCTTCGATCTGATTCAGACTGTGCAGCTCTTCCAGAATATCATCAAATGCCAGATGACGGTTTTCCAGATGCTCCGGCAGATCCTGAAGTCCTGTTTTATAAAGCTCCGTTTCATCCGGCAGCTCTACTCCCTCTATCGTACGATCTACCTTTGCAACAAGCTCTGTATAGACCCCCTCTGCCTCTTTACAGTCCTGTGCGATCCTGTTCTGGATATATTCATAAATCTTCGTATCAAATATCGTCTTAAAGATATCGCTTCGGGTCTTCGTATCCGCAACTAACAGCTTCTTAAAATCTCCCTGTGCGATCATCGCAACCTGTCGGAACTGATCGGCCGTAAGTCCCAGCACCTCTCTTACCCTGCCGATCACCCCTGCTGTCCGCTTACCATCAATATCTGCCGCTTTCAGCTCTGTCTCCTGTCCATCCTCCATCCAGCGCACTTCTGCCTGCTTCATGGATTTGTATCCCGATCTCTCATACGCCGGACTTCGCCAGATCTTATATTCATGACCACCGCTTTCAAATAACAGCTCTACATAAGTAAGCTGCTTTGGCTCTGCAAAATCACTTCGGAGCATTTCACCATTTCGTCCGGTGTTATTCTTCCCGCTTCCTGCGCTGGTCTCTCCGTAAAGGGCATACATGATTCCGTCAAATATCGTTGTCTTTCCCGATCCGGTATCTCCCGATATCAGAAAAAGTCCCTGTTTCCCAAATTTTCGAAAGTCAATCTCCGTTTTTTCTATATACGTTCCAAACGCTTCCATTGTAAGTACCAGTGGCCGCATCATCTTCACCCCTGTCTCTGTTCATAATAATCCCGGATCAACTGTCTGATATAAACTGCATTTTCATCGGACAGCTCCCGTTTCATCTTTCTGTTATAGAAATCCGCAAATGCCTCATCAGGTGCAAGATTCTTCACGTCCTCAAGTGTCCGTTCCTGTTCCGGGCTGCTGCCATCTGCCATCTGGAATTCTACTGACATCAGGTTCTCATACACAGTCCGAAGTCTCGCTTGAACATCAATGATCGTTTCCTTATCCGTTAGCACAATTCTCGCATAATCTTCATTTGCTTCCCGGCTCATGGCTTCATCAAGTGTACCCGTAAAATTATACCACGCATGAAGCTGGTGCAGGGGCAGTTCACGGATTGAAAGCCTTCCTTTTTCTCCAAGCTCTACCACTGTGACAGATTTCTGATCGTCAGCTTCCGACATAGAATAGATAACCGGCGTGCCACAGTACCGGATCTCCGGCTTTCCGATCTGCTGTGGAGAATGGAGATGTCCAAGTGCCACATAGTCAAATACATCAAATACCGTACGGTCAATATTATCCAGTCCACCGATCGATATCGTCTCCGAATCCGACCGCCGGTTCACTCCACTATTTGTTACGTTCTGATGGGCGATCAGTACATTTCTTTTCCCCAGATCAACCTGCATGGCTGCAACTGCCTGCTGCATGGCTTCTGTATATGTTAAGGCTGCTGACTCTTTCTCCGGTTCTTCTGTTAAATCCGATAATGTATTTTTTACATTTGCCGGCTTTACAAACGGCATCAGATAAAAATTCACATCTCCCCATTTATCCTGCATCGTCACCTTCATGCTTCTCCGCCATAGGTTCCTTTCATATATATATTCTGCTTTTTCATGATACTGCTGGCAAAATCCAGGCGTTCCGCCGAATCGTGGTTTCCACTGATAATGAGGATGGTCGTTCCACTGTCTGCAAGCGCAGTCAGAAATTCATCAAATTCTGTTACTGCTTTTGCGGATGGAACTGCTTTGTCATAGATATCTCCTGCAATCATCACAGCATCCGGCTGTTCTTCTCTTACATATGCAAGGATCTGGTCAAACACATAACGCTGATCTTCCCACATCTCATATCCATTTACAATCTTGCCAATATGCAGATCCGACAAATGAAACAGCTTCATCGTTGTTATCTCCTTTCCCATACATGTTTTCCATGTTCCCCGGACGAAAGTTTCTATCCTTAGTAACTTATTACGCAAATCGCTCTCGCTCTGTTTTCATGCAGCGGTTCTAAGCTCCCACTTCGTGGATCGCTAAGTACCGGCATTCAAACAGGTTTGTTCCATAAGTTCAAAGGATAGAAACTTTCTGTCTCTGAAATGAATACCTGTTTTTCAAGTATATTCAGTTTATCATTATGAATTAACGAGGTCAACTTTCTTCGAACTTTCGAAATCGCTTCACACATGCGCATTCCGGACTATCGTCCTTCATGCTTATGTGTCACCCTCCCTCTACCTGTAAAAATAATACGATTTCTCCGTTCTTCGAACTTTCGAAATCGCTTCACACATGCGCATTCCGGACTATCGTCCTTCATGCTTATGTGTGTTTATCCGTCAAATAAATAAGCAGCGTTGTCTGTACACAGACACGCTGCTTATTTGCTTGACGGATTTATTTTTACATCTTGAACATTTTCTTTTTCTTGAGGATTAGCGCTATGATAATACAGATCAGAACGATGATGCCACATACAATGTAGAAGCCGTATGGGGTTCCTGCGAGAGGCATCCACTTACCTGATACGTTCATTCCATAGATACCGGATATGATCGTCGGGATCGCCATTACGATGGTGATAGCCGCTAAGAACTTCATGATATTGTTCAGGCGGTTATTGATAATCGTCGTCATCAGTTCTCTTGTACCGCTTATGATATCTCGATAGATTCCGGTCATCTCGATAGCCTGTTTGTTCTCGACCATAACATCATCCAGAAGCTCCTGATCCTCCGGGTACTGCTTGATGCTGCTGTATCTTGCAAGCTTATCTAACACAACTCCGTTTGCACGAAGTGAAGTTGCAAAGTATACAAGGTTGGATTCCAGTTCGTGAAGATCAATCAGATCCGCATCCTCTGTCTCATCCTGGATTCGCTGTTCGATCAGGTTTCTTCTACGATCCATAACTCGCAGATAATACTGATAAGTCATGCAGTTTCTATATAAGATCTGGTACATGAAACGCATCCGTTTCTTTGTACTGAATTCCTTTACCTTTGACTCAATAAATGCATCCAGAACAGGTGTATCCTCCGCGCATACCGTGATCAGAATGTCCTTTACGAGGATAATACCCAGAGGAATAGTTGTATATGCTTCGCGTTCATTTCTCATCTCAATCGACGGAATATCGACAAGGATCAGTGTATAACCATCTTCGACCTCCACACGGGAGCTCTCCTCATCATCCAATGCGGCTCTGACATCTGCCAGATCAATCTCGAAATCTTCTGCAATCAGTTTGGTCTCATCTACTGTAGGCTTCGTCATACAAACCCACATATTGTCTTCATATTCTGTTATCTCTGACAAAACCTTATGATCTGTTCTATAGAACTTTATCATGCCAAACTACCCACTTCCATATAAGGATTTCTAACCGAATTTATATTAGCACAAAAGGCCGCCATGTTCAATCTCAAACCTTATTTTTTATATTCTGTCTGCTGCAACAAATAGAAAGCTGCTTCAAAAGAAACGGTTGTTTTTCCTTTCGGAGATGTTTATAATGATGGCATTGAGATTTTATGAAATGAGGTTTTTCTATGGATGCCTATACGAGCTTTGCACAGGTATACGACGAACTGATGGACAACATTCCTTACGATGAATGGATATCTTATATCACCAGTCTGCTTCATGAATATAATATCACTGATGGGCTGGTTGCCGAGCTTGGTTGCGGAACGGGAACAATCACGGAAGGGCTTGCCGCCGCTGGCTATGATATGATCGGAATTGATGTATCTCCTGATATGTTGGAGATTGCGAACGAGAAAAAGAATGCGAATGGTTTCTCATCCATTATGTATCTCCAGCAGGATATGTGTTCCTTTGAATTATATGGAACAGTAAATGCCATTGTCTGTGTCTGTGACAGTATCAACTATCTGTCAAATACAGACCAGATCACTACCGTTTTTTCTCTTGCAAATAATTATCTGGAAGCAGATGGCATCTTTATCTGTGACTTTAAAACCAAACACTATTTCCGGGATGTCGTTGCAGATTCAGTGATTGCTGAGGACCGGGATGATGTCAGCTTCATCTGGGATAATTATTACGATGAGGAACAGAATGTCAACGAGCTTGCACTCAGCCTGTTTCTGAAAGAGGAGGACGACCTGTACCGAAAAACGCAGGAATTCCATTACCAGATCGGGCTGACCTGTGAGGACATGATTCGTTGTGTAGAACAGGCAGGTATGGAGCTTCTTGCCATGTATGATGCATTTACGCACACGCCAGCAACCGATGACAGTGAACGTGTCTATGTGATAGCCAGAGAAAAACATCACGAAGGCAAATTATATATCTGATCTCCTGCCGTAGTGATTTTAGTCATCAATTTATTATTAAGCACTACTTTTATAGATACAAGTATTATTTTGTTATTAATCAGCACTTTATAAATGCAGGTATTATTTTTAAAAAGACACCTTAAAAGTGCAATATTTTACATTATATTATATATAGAAAGAACGAGGAATAACATATGAGTGATTATATTATCAGAGGTATGGCGGCAGATGGACAGGTTCGTTTCTTTGCCGGCACCACAAAGGAAATTGTTGAAACAGCAAGAAGTATTCACAATACCAGTCCGGTTGCCACTGCCGCCCTCGGTCGTCTGCTGACTGCAGGTGCATTGATGGGGGCTGCATGTAAGAATGACTCCGATCTGCTGACGCTCCAGATCCAGTGCAGCGGTCCGATCGGCGGACTGACAGTGACTGCTGATGCGCACTGCAATGTCAAAGGCTATGTCAACAATCCGGAAGTTATCCTGCATGCAAATGATAAGGGAAAACTGGATGTCGCTAAAGCTCTTGATATGGGCGTGCTCTCCGTGATCAAGGATATCGGCTTAAAAGAGCCTTATATCGGTCAGACCCAGCTTGTTTCAGGTGAGATTGCAGAAGACCTGACATATTATTTTGCAACCTCAGAACAGATTCCAACTTCTGTAGCTTTAGGGGTTTTGATGGAGAAGAACAACACAGTAAAACAAGCCGGTGGCTTTATCATTCAGCTTATGCCATTTGCATCCGAGGAACTGATCTCTGATCTGGAAAAACGTCTGGGTGAATTCACATCCATTACCGCTCTCCTCGACCAGGGTATGGAACCGCTTGATATCGTGAAGCAGATCTTTGAAGGCTATAATGTAGAAGTTACCGATACCATTCCTACGAAGTGGCACTGCAACTGCAGCAAGGAACGTTTCTCGCAGGCTGTTATCAGTCTCGGTAAAAAGGAGATTGCAAATCTGCTCGCAGACAATAAGCCGATCGAGGTAAACTGCCAGTTCTGCAACTCGTCTTACACCTTCTCACCGGAAGAACTGGAAAATATGTTACTTGGCAAATAAAACAGAAAACGCTGATCTGTTCCTATGTGAATACTACCAAAAAGTTTATTGGCAATGTGAACAGATCAGCGTTTTCTATATTCTTTGAATTGTCTCTATTATTTATCACTTCTTATTATGGTAACGAGTGATGTCAGCAGCAAAAACATCGGATAAAAAAGCTTCGGCATGATCTGAAAAGCAGAAATGGAATCACCCAGTTCTCCTACCGCGGCAATTGCAACTAACATCTGCGCACCATATGGGATTATTCCTTGAAAGATACAGGAAAAGGTATCAAGCAAAGAGGCAGTCTTCTTCGGAGAGATTCCATATTCCTGTGCCATTTCTCCAGCAATCGGATTTGCCATAACAATCGCTACCGTATTGTTTGCAGTTGCAATATCCATTGTTCCGACTAACAACCCCATTCCGAGCTGTCCGCCTTTCTTTCCGCGAAAGATCCTGTGTATCCAACTGAGAAGTGCATCGAAACCGCCATATTCCCGGATCAGTGCACATAACGCCGCTACTAATATTGCTACCATACAGGTTTCAAACATTCCGGAAACACCGGAGCCCATATTTGTCAGAAGATCAACAGGTGCAGTATGTCCCCATATCAGCATAATAAATGCTCCGGATACAATTCCCGTAAGTAATACGATAAATACATTCAGCTCTATAATTCCACCGATCAACACCAGAACATACGGTATGATCTGCACCAGATTATAAGTCTGGCTGACCTGACCCTGTATGTCGGTCTGAAATGAAAGTACAAGAATTAATATCAGCGTTATAACCGCTGCCGGAAACGCGATCCAGAAATTCTCCCGAAATTTGTCTTTCATCTCACATCCCTGTCCATTACATGCCGCAATCGTCGTATCTGAGATAAAAGAAAGATTATCCCCAAACATTGCTCCACCCATAACCGATGCAACACAAAATGCCATATCAAAGCCAGACGCTCTCGACACTGCTACAGCAATCGGTGTTAACAATGTGATCGTTCCAACCGAAGTGCCCATAGCAACTGATACAAAGCAGGCAACAACAAACAAAACCGCTACTGAAAATCTTGCCGGGATCAGTGTCAGCATAAAATATGCTACGCTCTCTGCGCTGCTTCTTCCGACTACCCCGACAAATGAACCCGCTTCCAGGAAGATCAACAGCATCGTTATAATATTCTTATCCCCAACTCCCTGTGCCATAATCTCAAGCTTCTTATCAAATACCAATTCCCGGTTCTGGATACATGCGACCAGAATAGCTGCAAGAAATGCCACGATGATAGGCACATTATAAAAGCCCATCGGAATTTTCATCACATATTCAAATATAATCCCAAGTCCCAGATACAATAACAGAAATACACCGATCGGCAACAGTGCGATCGCTCTGCCCTTTTTCTCATTCATTTTAATACCTCTCCAAATCACTTATTTAGCAGGAACCGTCCCCGCCTGTCATACTTTCTAATAATAACATATTTTTGTACAGTTCGGCGCATTTTACCGAATATTTTGGTGTAATTTTCGGCTATCATTTCCATTGAAATGCTTTTTTTCGTATGCTAGAATGGTAAACGTTGTATTGTAAGTAATTTTAATATCATAAAGAAAGAGTGAAAAAAATGAAGATTACCAGAGATGATATCAGAAATGTTGCGATTATTGCCCATGTTGACCATGGCAAAACAACATTAGTGGATGAACTTTTGAAACAGAGTGGTGTATTCCGTGATAATCAGGAAGTTACCGAACGTGTCATGGACTCAAATGATATTGAACGTGAACGTGGTATCACGATTCTTTCCAAGAACACTGCCGTCCGTTATGGTAAGACAAAGATCAACATTATCGACACTCCGGGGCATGCTGATTTCGGCGGTGAAGTAGAACGTGTCCTGAAGATGGTAAATGGTGTTATTCTTGTTGTTGATGCTTTCGAAGGTGCCATGCCACAGACCAAATTCGTTCTGAAGAAAGCGCTGGAGCTGAACCTCAGTGTTATTGTATGTGTAAATAAATGTGACCGTCCTGAAGCTCGTCCTAAAGAGGTTGTAGATGAAGTTCTTGAGCTTCTGATCGAATTGGATGCAAATGACGATCAGCTTGACTGCCCATTTGTATTTGCATCAGCAAAGACAGGTGTTGCTTCTCTTGATCCAGATGAACCGGGTACAGATATGAAGCCACTGTTTGATACCATCGTTGATTATATTCCTGCTCCTACCGGTGATCCGGATGCAGGTACACAGGTTCTGATCAGCACGATCGACTACAATGAATATGTAGGCCGTATCGGTGTTGGCAAGGTTGACAACGGTAAGGTCGTTGTAAATGAGCCTGTTGTTATTGTAAATGAACATGACCCTGACAGAATGTTAAAGGTTAAGATCGGTAAGCTCTATGTTTACGAGGGTCTGAATAAAGTAGAAGTAAATGAAGCAGACATCGGATCGATCGTAGCCATCTCCGGTATTGCAGATGTTAATATCGGTGATACGATCTGTTCTCCTGAAAATCCGGAACCAATCCCATTCCAGAAAATTTCAGAGCCAACTATTTCCATGACATTCATGGTAAATGATTCTCCTTTCGCCGGTAAGGAAGGAAAGTTTGTAACCTCCAGACATTTACGTGACAGATTGTTCCGTGAATTAAATACAGATGTCAGTCTCCGTGTAGAAGAAACAGAGACAACAGAAGCTTTCAAGGTATCCGGTCGTGGCGAACTTCACTTATCCGTCCTGATCGAGAACATGAGACGTGAAGGATATGAATTTGCAGTCAGTAAAGCCGAAGTTATCTATAAGACAGACGAACGCGGTAAGAAGCTTGAACCATTTGAGATTGCATATATCGATGTTCCGGATGAATTTACCGGAACAGTTATTAATATGTTAAATTCCAGAAAGGGTGAGCTTCAGGGTATGGCTCCTACCGGAAACGGTACAACCAGACTGGAGTTCCTTGTACCTTCCCGTGGACTGATCGGTTTCCGTGGTGACTTCATGACCGCTACAAAGGGAAATGGTGTTATCAATACGATCTTTGATGAATATCTCCCATATAAGGGTGATATGAACTATCGTTCACAGGGTTCTCTGATTGCATACGAGACCGGTACTTCTATCACTTATGGTCTGTTCAATGCACAGGAAAGAGGTACACTGTTCATCGGACCAGGTGAACCTGTATATGCCGGAATGGTTATCGGTGAAAATGGACGTACCGATGATATCGAAGTAAATGTCTGCAAGAAGAAACAGTTGACCAACACCCGTTCTTCCGGTGCTGATGATGCATTAAAGCTGACACCTCCTAAGGTACTCAGTCTGGAGCAGGCACTTGACTTCATCGATACAGATGAGCTTCTTGAGATCACGCCTAAGAGCTTCCGTATCCGTAAGAAGATCCTTGATCCTACACTTCGTTTCCGTGCTAAGAGAGATGCCGGAAATAAATAAGCATTTATGTTATAATAATAAATATTACAGTAAGACCGCAGGCAGCCTGATCGCTACCTGCGGTCTTTTATTTGTAGGATAACAAGAAAAGCCCTGTATTTTCATACAGAGCTTTTCTTATCAGATTTATTAATCCTCCCATGGGCGGATTCTGTATTTTGCACCGATCGAATCACAGATTCTCCGGCATTCTTCCTCTTCCTCTTTTGTAATCGTGGTATCTACAGTCGTCATAACTACATTTGGTACATACTTTGTAGAACTTCTTGCAAAGTCAAGCATCGCATCAAAGGATTTATCTCCAAACTTACTTCTGACCAGTTCATGATACCGATCTGCATTCGGCGTATTCAAGCTGATCGATACCGTATCGATCAGGCCTTCCATCTCCGGTGTGATATCTCTGCCATTCACAAGATTTCCCAACCCATTCGTATTCAAACGCATCGGCATATGATAAGTCTCCTTTACAAATGCCGCAACCTTCTTCAACACCTCAAAGGCTTCCGTCGGTTCTCCGAATCCACAGAACACAACCTCATTAAACCGGCTCATATCGAATTTTGCAAATTCAGCAATCACTTCTTCTGCTGATGGTTCCCTCTCTAACCACAGACTCTTTGATTCACCAACATGATCCATGTTCTGTCTGAGACAGAATGTACATGCACATGGGCATTTATTTGTCAGATTTACATACAGATTATTATGAACTTTATATAATATCTCCATACTATTCGCCTCCTGTTATCTGGCAAGCTTGTACAGACATTCCTCAAAACACACTCCATCGGTCAATGGAAGCTCCATCTCAACGGAACGTTTGATACATTCTTTAATAAATACACTTGCCTTCTTAACTGATTCTGTAAAATCTACATTATTTACGGCATCCGCCGCAAGAATCGCCGAAAAGACATCTCCGGTACCGGAGCGCGACTCTCCGATCTTCTTTGTCTTCACAACGGTTACTTTTTCATTTTCATAGCAGAAGTTAGCAAGGAAGCTTCCCCGCCTGATTCCTGTTATCACAACTTTTGCCTGTCTGCTCTCTGACTGTGCTACCAGCTTCTCCGCCATAACTTTCAATTCATCCATATGCCAGTCATCCTTATATGGTGTATCCGTCAGAACACATGCCTCTGTGGTATTTGGAGTAAGGATATCAGCAAACCGCACCAGCTTTTTCATCTGCTGGCACAGTTCGTCTGTATAGGTCGGATATGGTTTGCCATAGTCGCCCATTACCGGATCCACGATCACCTTTGTCTCCGGTCTTTTAAAATCCGTAAGAAACCGTTCCACTATACTGATCTGCTCACTGGAACCCAGAAATCCGGTACAGACACCGGAAAACTGCAGATCCAGCTTCTTCCATTCATCGATATACCTCTGCATATGATCTGTAAAATCTTCATAATAGAAGCTTTCAAACCCCGTATGATTGGAAAATATCGATGTCGGAACCGGACAGCACTGAACCTTCATTACAGAAATGATCGGCATTGCTACTGCTATGGAGCAGCGTCCAAATCCTGAGTAATCATTTATAACTGCTATCTTTTTCTGGTTATTATGCGAGCCCTGCATATCTTATGCACCTTTCTAACATAAAATCTTGGGTGTATATCAAAATAATCTTCTATCCGGTCATCTTATACATAAATACCTGATTTCCTCTGTTACTGTCTTACCTTGATATGAACCTCACGGAGCTGCTGCTCTGTAACCTCACCAGGAGCGCCACACATCAGATCCTGTGCATTTCCGTTCATAGGGAACGGAATGATCTCACGAATATTTTCTTCATTACGAAGGAGCATGATCATACGATCAACACCAGGAGCCATACCTGCATGTGGTGGTGCGCCAAACTGGAATGCATTGTAAAGTGCTCCAAACTTTGTCTTCAGATCTTCTTCTGTGTATCCTGCGATTTCAAATGCTTTTACCATAATCTGCATGTCGTGATTTCTGACAGCACCGGATGAAAGCTCGATACCATTGCATACGATATCATACTGGTATGCGAGAACATCTAACGGATTCTTCTCATTTAGAGCTTCCAGACCACCCTGTGGCATGGAGAACGGATTATGTGTAAAGATGATCTTCTTTGTTTCCTTATCGTACTCGTACATAGGGAAATCGTTAATATAGCAGAATCTGTATGCATTCTTCTCGATCATATCAAGTCTTGCACCGATCTCATTACGAAGCTGTCCAGCAAAGGAAGCTGCCAGTTCTTCTACATCGGCAATGAAGAAGATAGTATCTCCTGCTTTCAGATTTGCAAGCTCTGCGATCTCGCTCTTCATATCATCCGGAATGAACTTATCGATTGGTCCCTTGTATGTCATATCGTCCAGAACTTCCAGATATCCAAGACCACCCATACCGATAGACTGAGCATACTTTAAGAGCTTCTCATGCTGTCCCTTTGACAGTTTCTTCGGTACATTGATCGCACGTACAGTCTTGCCGTGGAATGGCTTAAATGTACATCTCTGGAAGAAATCTGTCAGATCGATGATACGAAGCGGGTTACGAAGATCCGGCTTATCCGTACCGAATTCTAACATTGCCTGCTTATAGCTGATGATCGGATAAGGAGCCTGTGTTACAACAGAGCCTTCCGGTGCAAATTTCTCAAATGTTGCTGAGAGGACTTCCTCTCCTACTTTAAATACATCTTCTTGTGTTGCAAAGCTCATCTCAAAATCGAGCTGATAGAACTCACCCGGTGAACGGTCTGCTCTTGCATCCTCGTCACGGAAGCATGGTGCGATCTGGAAGTATTTGTCAAATCCTGCAACCATCAGAAGCTGCTTGTACTGCTGTGGAGCCTGTGGCAGAGCATAGAACTTGCCTTTAAATTTTCTGGATGGAACAATATAGTCTCTTGCACCTTCCGGTGATGAAGCACACAGAATCGGTGTCTGGATCTCTAAGAATCCCATCTCTGTCATCTTCTGACGAAGGAAGCTGATCACCTGTGAACGGAAGATCATATTATCCTTTACTTTTTTATTTCTAAGATCCAGATATCTGTATTTGAGTCGGACATCTTCTCTTGTCTCCTTGGATGTCATGATCTCAAACGGAACCTGCTTGTATACTCTTCCAAGCACTTCTACGGAATGTGCCTCCAGTTCGATCGTTCCTGTCGGGATCTTTGGATTGTATGTCTCCTCATCTCTGTGCTCGATCACACCTGAGATGGATACACAATCCTCTTTTGTAAGTCCATCTAATAATGAAGTGTCTCTCATAACTACCTGAAGAACACCATACATATCTCTCAGGTCGATGAAGGATACACCACCATGGTCACGGATGTTCTCGATCCATCCTGCCACCTTCAGCTCTGCGCCAACGTCGCCTTCGCTGATCTCATTTAAGGTTCTGTTACGATAAATGTTTGAAATGGTCATTGTCTGCATTATCTCCTTTGACTGATTTTTATATTTCACAGGTTGCATAAAAAAAGAACTATGCCTGCCCTGCATCCAGGACGAACATAATTCATATCCGCGGTACCACCTGATTTACTGTCTCTTATCTGACAGTCCCTTTCCTTGTTTCACGCACAATTGCGGCGCACCTACTACTGTGAGATCCATTTCGCAGAACAACCATCTCGCATTTTCCGGTCATCTCTGCAAATGTCTTCTTCACGGGTTCAGTTTGCAGCTGTTAGAGTGTTATTCACGCTTATTCATTCTGCCGGATTCTCACCACCGCCGGCTCTCTGGGAGCGATAAAAAGCGCTACTTCTCTCCGTCTTCGCCTTTTCAATGTGTCAATTATATAGCAGGGAAAATGGCTTGTCAACGGACTTTTCTTAAAAATACAACCCCATTCATAAAAAAATACTTGCCACATAAAAACAATTATGCTAGTATTGCTTTAAACCGTTGAAGGAGAGTAAGTACATGATGCGACAAACATCCCAGAGAGCTGCCGCCGGTGGAAGGCAGTATGTTTTCCATGATGGAATGGACTCCCGAGGGCAAGCTGAACGATGTGGTACGATTCCTGTATATGCATTCTGTATGTAAGCCGGAGATGATACTCCGTTAAGAACGAGATATCTGTAATGTATGTATTTGCAGACAATGAGCGGGCGTATCTGATACGTCAAGCCGGGTGGCACCGCAGGAAACAGTTTCTAATGAACAATCTCCTGTCCCAGCATTTTTATACTGGGGCAGTTTTTTATGTCTTAACATCTATCACAAATCCATGCAAAATTCTTTGCCCACAAGGATGATGATTTTGCAAAATGCATGACATTATAAAATTCCCCGGAACATATTTATATATCCCATCAAAGATAACCGGGATAACTTAAACTATTTATACAAATGAATCAAGCATTGGAGGGTTATGATTATGAAAAAAGATGCAAACATTCCTTACAAAATCTATTTAAGTGAAAACGAGATCCCAAAAGAGTGGTATAACGTACGTGCCGATATGAAGAACAAGCCGGCACCTCTGTTAAATCCGGGAACACTTCAGCCAATGACAGCCGATGATCTTCGTCCTGTATTCTGTGACGAACTGATCGCGCAGGAGCTGGATGACACCACTCCATACATCCCGATTCCACAGGAAATTCAGGACTTCTATAAAATGTACCGTCCTGCTCCACTGGTTCGTGCATACTGTCTGGAAGAAAAGCTGCAGACACCAGCTAAGATCTACTACAAATTTGAAGGAAACAACACAAGCGGCAGCCACAAATTAAACTCCGCTATCGCTCAGGCTTATTATGCTAAGCAGCAGGGTTTAAAGGGTGTTACAACCGAGACCGGTGCCGGTCAGTGGGGAACCGCCCTCTCTATGGCATGCTCCTACTTTGGTCTGGACTGTCAGGTATATATGGTTAAGGTTTCCTATGAACAGAAGCCATTCCGTCGTGAAGTTATGCGTACCTACGGTGCAACCGTAACTCCATCTCCTAGTACCACAACAGAGGTTGGCCGTAAGATCCTTGCTGAGCATCCTGGAACAACCGGAAGCCTTGGCTGTGCCATCTCAGAAGCTGTTGAAGCAGAGTCCAAGCAGGAAGGCTATCGTTATGTACTCGGAAGTGTACTGAATCAGGTATTACTTCACCAGACTGTCATCGGTCTTGAAACAAAAGCAGCACTTGACAAATATAACATCACACCGGATATCATCATCGGATGTGCCGGCGGCGGTTCAAACCTCGGTGGTCTGATCTCCCCATTTGCAGGCGAGGTTCTCCGTGGCGAGAAGGACTACCAGATCATCGCTGTAGAACCGGCATCCTGCCCAAGTCTGACAAGGGGTGTCTATGCCTATGATTTCTGTGATACCGGCAAGGTATGTCCACTGGCAAAGATGTACACCCTCGGAAGCGGATTCATTCCTTCACCAAACCATGCAGGCGGACTTCGTTATCACGGTATGAGCCCTGTTGTATCCCAGCTCTATCATGATGGCATCATCGAAGCCAGAAGTGCTGAACAGACAGCAGTATTTGAAGCAGCAACCCAATTTGCAAGAGTGGAAGGTATTCTTCCTGCTCCTGAAAGCAGCCACGCGATCCGTGTTGCTATCGACGAGGCACTGAAATGTAAAGAAACCGGGGAAGAAAAGACGATCGTCTTTGGTCTGACCGGAACCGGATATTTCGATATGGTTGCTTATGGCAAATATAACGATGGTGAGATGAGCGATTATATTCCTACCGACGACGATCTGAAGGCAGGTTTTGACGGAATCCCTCATTTTCCCGGAAATGAGTTCTAAACTTCCCCTATAAAAAAGGAAGCTGGCAATACATATTATTGTCAGCTTCCTTTTTCTAGTATCAACTTATAGGATATACTTCATGCTAATATCTTTTTCTCATTTTTATTCTGTTTTCTTCATTACCGCAACAGCTTCCGGACTTCGGTGTTGTAGGTATCCGGATCGTTGGCTTTGCGGATCTTTTTTAATATCTTCTGCTGGTCGGGAGCTTCAAAAAGACATTCCATAAACGACCACAACTCTTTCATCTTAAACATGACATTTCTCGCCCCAAGCCCTGCTTCCATATAACCGGCAAACAGTTCATCGTGGAATGCCAGAAGGATTCCTGCGTTATAGCAGCACCTCTGTTCTGCAATCTCCTGTGGAAGAAACGGATTTCCTATGATTCCACGTCCGATCATGATCTTATCAACCTGTGGATATCGTTTCTGAATATTTTTATAGCCGGCAACATCGGTAATATCACCATTATAGCAAAGGACACTTTCTGTCTGCTCTCCGTATCGTTCTACTGCCAGATCGAACATAGCAAGATCTACGCTGCCACCATAATAATCTTCTCTGGTTCTTGGATGAATGATCACTTCGGTAAATGGATATTTCATTAATACATCCAGTATATCCGGGAATTCATCTGCAAATTCCATTCCCAGTCTGGTCTTTACCGATATTTTGCAGATACCGGCTGCAAATATCTCCTCAAGGAAATGATCCAGCTTTGTGGAATCTGCCAGCATTCCTGAACCTTTTCCTTTTGAAACAACCGTACCGGAAGGACAACCCATGTTTATATTGATCTCATCATATCCCATATCAGCTAAAGCTTTTGCCGCTTTTATAAAGCCTTCTGAATGATTCGTCAGAATCTGCGGGATCACTGTTATTCCGGTATTATGTTCAGGGAGAACATCAGTCAGTTCGCGATGTCTGAATGGTTTCCCCTTTGCCGGAGCAATAAAAGGCGTAAAATACCGGTCGATTCCTCCAAAGTATTTCTGATATGCATTTCTGTATATATATCCGGTTATCCCCTCTAAAGGTGCCAGATAAAGCATCTTAATTCTCCTTCCAATTATTAAAACATATGTCATCATGATAATCGCAGATACAGACGTCTTATACTTTTATGTCATCACAGCTGTCGCCAGGCTCAGTACTCAAATATAGCCAGTGATATATGTTATCTGCATATTCTCACCGGCTATATTCTGACTTATATTTCTATTATATACTTTTATTACTCTACACTGTAGTTTGGAGCTTCCTTTGTGATATGGATATCATGTGGATGACTCTCTTTTAATGACGCTGCTGAGATCTTAACAAACTCTGCTTTCTCATGTAATTCAGGAATGTTATGAGCACCACAGTATCCCATACCGGAACGAAGTCCGCCAATCAACTGGAATACAGTATCTTCTACAGAACCCTTGTATGCAACACGTCCTTCTACACCTTCCGGAACAAGCTTCTTTGCATTCTCCTGGAAGTATCTATCCTTGCTGCCGTTCTCCATAGCTGCGATAGAACCCATACCTCTGTATACCTTGTACTTACGTCCCTGATATAATTCGAAGTCACCAGGAGCTTCATCTGTACCTGCAAATAAGCTACCCATCATACATACATTTGCACCTGCTGCAATTGCCTTTGTGATATCTCCTGAGTACTTGATACCACCATCAGCGATAACAGGAATACCTGCATTCATAGCTGCATCATATGCTTCCATAATAGCTGTGATCTGTGGTACACCGATACCTGCAACAACACGGGTTGTACAGATAGAACCAGGTCCGATACCGATCTTAACTGCATCTACGCCCATATCGATCATTGCCTGTGTACCGGCCTTAGTCGCTACATTACCGGCGATAACCTGAAGATCCGGATACTTCTCCTTTACCATCTTGAAAGTACGAAGTACATTTGCTGAATGTCCATGTGCTGTATCAATAACAATAGCATCAACCTTTGCTGATACAAGTTCAGCGACACGATCCAGAATATTTGCTGTACATCCAACGGCTGCTGCACAGAGAAGTCTTCCCTGTGGATCCTTAGCAGAATGTGGATATTTGATCGTCTTTTCAATATCCTTAATTGTGATAAGTCCTTTTAATCTGAAATCATCGTCAACGATCGGAAGCTTTTCTTTGCGAGCCTTTGCAAGAATCTTCTTTGCTTCCGGTAATGTAATGCCTTCCTTTGCTGTGATCAGACCTTCTGAAGTCATTGACTCGCTGATCTTCTTGGAATAATCTTCTTCAAACATCAGGTCACGGTTTGTAATGATACCGACTAATTTGCCATCCTCTGTGATAGGCACACCTGAAATTCTGAACTTTGCCATAAGTGCATTTGCATCGGCAAGTGTATGCTCAGGAGATAAATAAAATGGGTCAGAAATTACACCATTCTCAGAACGCTTAACCTTATCTACTTCCTCTGCCTGCTCCTCGATTGACATATTTTTGTGAATAACACCGATACCACCCTGACGAGCCATAGCGATAGCCATTCTGTGCTCTGTTACGGTATCCATACCGGCACTCATAAGAGGAATCTGAAGCTGTATTTTCTTTGTTAAGTTAGTTGTTAAATCCACGTCATTTGGAAGCACCTCAGAATATGCAGGTACTAATAATACGTCATCAAATGTAATTCCTTCGCCTATGATCTTACCCATTTTTTTCTCTCACTTTCTTTTTTTTATTTGTAAGTTGATATAACAGGAGCATTCAAACGAACGCTCCTGTTATATCCAAAATATATGATGCTATGCTATCAAATAACCTATTTAATGTCAAGATTATTTATTACCAAAAAATTTCTTTTTTATGAGGAATTATCAGTTATCTTTAATTTTCTGCTACCGGAGCCTGATAAATAAACGCTTCCGACTTTCCGATATCAATGCTGTCATCACCAACCTGAGCAACATAGACTTCCTCACCATCGTCAAACGTGATATCAGGAATAAACAGAGTATTCCGGTCTATATAGATTGTTTCCTTCTTGAATCCGTTGTTGATCCAAACAAAACTGCATTCATTGAAATTCTCACCCTTGATATAATATCCATGGAGCTGCTCCGGTGCTTTCTCCGGGTCATCGGACACTTTCTGATAATCGCCTTCTTTTATATCCGTAATATAGATCGGTTCTACACCATACTGCATATCGGTAGGCTCATATGGCCAGCCATCCGGATACATATATCGCTTACCGTATAACATATCATATTCTACATTCCACATTACATCGCTGTATTCAGGATCATCTTCGCTGTAAAGTGTATGCACCTTCTGCATGGCACTCTTTTCAAGTCCGATCACATCAAACAGCTTCGTACTCAGATCATAAGCCGGAATGTCTTCATCTTTATCAATGAAATGCTTCATATTGCTCCATATGAAATATTCCGTCTGGTACAGATTTCCATTCTCTACATCATCATTTGTCAGTTCAAATCCCGGTAAATGATCACCATACATTACCAGTACTACATCTTCATCATAATTCTTCAGTTCTTCAATTAAATCCTTGATAAATTCATCCATCTCATGAAGCTGATTGCAATAATATGTCCATTCATTGTCCAGTTCTTCACTTCCCGTACCTGTTACTTTTACCGGATAGGAATAATTCTCATAATCTAATTCACTCGGATATCTTCCATGTCCCTGAACGCTGACCGTGAAGATAAAATCCTTGTCCTCTGTAGATTTCAGGGTCTTCATGATCTCTCCGGTCAGTACATTATCCTTTTCCCAGTTTTTCTGGGTATGCTCTACGTCATACATGTATTCCATAGGGGTAAATGTATCAAAGCCAAGATTCTTGTATACGATATAACGGTCATAGAATGTACCGTCATGGTTATGCATCGCATGAGTAGAATAACCAAGCTTTTTAAACTGTGTCGCCATCGTCTCACAGGTTGTACTTCCAAGTACCGTCTTATATGGATATTCACCGGCACCGAAGTATGCCACATCAAATCCGGAAAGCACCTCAAATTCCGAATTTGCCGTTCCCGCTCCGATTGCAGGCATCGTAAGGAAACCTGACGAACATTCTTCTTTTAATTTTGTGAAATTCGGAATCGGATTCATATTAAAAGATAATTCTTTTACATATGATGGATCCATGAAGGATTCCAACTGAACTACAATTACGTTTGGCTTTCTCTTTGCAAATTTTGCTCCCGAAGCTTTCACCGTATCCAGTTCATCCTTGATCTCAAGCATCTTTTCTTCACTGTAATCTGACGGCTCACTGATTCCGACATCCACTACACTGTTTGAAAAGCAATATACAAAACCATATTTATCGTATGCTGTTGCCAGATTTGCAAAGTTATCCGAGATTGCCTGTGCATTTAATGCAATCTTTGTAAATAGCATAACCATACAGAAAGATGCAACGATCAGAACCGTTGTACGGATCCTGTAAATATTTCCCTGGATTGTCGGGGACTTTAAGAACAATATGATAACCGCTGCCAGTGCAATAAATAACGCTACACCGATGAATACAACCTGCCATACTGAGAAATACTTATCAATGATGGTGATCGTATTTCTCGCCATCAGCATATCGATCGCTGAAAACGGAGTGATACGAAAACCTAAAACAATACAGTTCGTTACACCACAAAGCAGCCATGCAAATGAAATAATACCATAACCAAACACTCTCTTACGCATCAGCAGTGCCAATGTCAAAGTAAAAAAGATAATGGAACAGTTATACAGGAACACCAATGGTTCATTCACAATATATTTCATCGTATTGATAAATGAGTGTCTTCCCAATATCTCCAAAATAATATCCAGCACAATTGCAATCGCAACACACTGGAATATAGCTGTACTACACAATTTCTTCAATTTGTCTTTCATCTAAAACTCCATTCTGCCGTGATTCGGCAACCACTAACCAAATACTTAATGCAATCCTGTTATCTTATTCATAAACCGGTAATTTCAGAATAAGATTAAATCGGTTTCATTATAGCATCCCTTTCTTTTTATTCAATCCGCAAATTTTACAAATAATTACCTCATTTTTTCATTTTTTGCGTAATTTTTACTTACTTTTCTTCTATCTATATCTTTGGGAATGCTTTATATGATGGGAAAATATCATATTTCGGAGAAAACTACAATAAAACAATTATTAAATCTTCTTTAGGATTATTAAGAAGAAGCCCTTTGTTCCAGCATCGGATCATCGAAAGTCAATCGTCTATGTTACTGTTTTTCTGATAAATGGCAGTGGCTCATTGAGGTTCAAAGTATCAACCATAAAAAAAGAAGTCTTAAATCTTAAGACTTCTAAAAAATAAGAGCGCGAGACGGGGATCGAACCCGCGACCCCCTCCTTGGCAAGGAGGTGCTCCACCGCTGAGCCACTCGCGCATTTTCCATTGTTGTGATTTATTTGCCTCACAACAATGGATATGTTATCATAAGACGTTGTTTCTGTCAACAACTTTTTTCAACTTTTTTAAATATTTTTTTCACGCAATGAATTACCGCATTGAGCCTAGTTGTTTTCATCCTCTGAAGGCGCTTGAACAGACTCATTTTCAATGGTCTGCAACTGCCCTTTTGCTCTGCGAACATAGCCAACGATGAGCACAACTGCACCAACTAAAAAGCATGCAAATCCAAGAAGCTGTGATACACGGATACCGGAATTGCCAATCATTAAGGAATCTGTACGAAGTCCTTCAATGATACATCTTCCAAGGCCATAGCCTGCTACATAGATAAATGCGAATTCACCTGTAAACTTCTGATGCTTTCTATATATAAGAAGAAAGATCAGCAACATCAGATTCCAGAGTGACTCATACAGGAACGTAGGATGTACTGTTATACATTCCATACCATGAAGTGTCTGTGTATTTGCAAGCATAGTATCTGAGATCACTCCACTGTTGATCAGACTGTTTAGTGTTCCTTCATGTCTGTAATAATCAAGAGGGATTCCCATCGCAAATACAGAATCTGTATACGCACCAAACGCCTCCCTGTTGAAGAAATTGCCCCAGCGTCCAAGGATCTGTCCGATCAGCAGACCAAACGCTGCTGTATCGGCAAGCCGAAGCACATTTACCTTCCGCTTCTTCGCAAAGATACATCCGGTAATAATACCCGCAATTACACCACCATAGATTGCAAGTCCACCGCCTCTGATATTTAACATACCAAGGATGGTTTCTTTTACATTTCCCGCCACTATATACTGATCCAGTCGGAACAATATATAATAAATTCTTGCGCCTAAGATTACCGGAATGATCAGGATCAGGATAAAGTCCAGATACATTTCCGGATCCTGTCCTGTTCGTTTCGCTTCATTTGTCACAAGGAAGTAGGCAAGGATAAATCCACACATAATGATGATACCATAAAACCGGATCTCAAAGCTGCCAATGGATATATGATCACCTACATGCTTCAGGAAGATTCCCAAATGCGGAAAGATAATACTGTTAAAATATTCTGAAATTGTTTCCATTTTCTTGTTATCTCCTAAAGGAAGCTGTTTTATACATTGAACTTAAAGAGGATGACATCTCCGTCCTCTACCACATATTCTTTACCTTCCTGTCTTACCAGACCTTTTTCTTTGGCAGCTACCATATTGCCACATTCCATAAGATCTTTATAGCTTACAACCTCTGCCTTGATGAATCCACGCTCAAAATCAGAATGGATCTTGCCGGCTGCTCCCGGCGCTTTTGTTCCCTTCTTGATCGTCCATGCTCTGGATTCTGTCTCACCGGCTGTCAGATAACTGATCAGTCCAAGCAGTGAATAGCTTGCCTTTATCAGTTTATCAAGACCGGATTCTTTTACTCCAAGATCTTCCAAAAACATTTTCTTTTCTTCGTCATCCAGTTCTGCCAGCTCCTGCTCGATCTGTGCACAGACAACAAACACTTCTGAATCAAATTCTTTTGCGTATTCTTTTACTTTCTGAACATGCTCATTTGATGCTCCATCATCTGCTACATCGTCTTCGCTTACATTTGCTGCGAAAATAACCGGTTTCCATGTAAGAAGGTTGTATTCCTCGATCCAACCCTGTTCGTCCTCATCTGTTACTTCAAGAGTCTTTGCAAGCTTGCCTTCCTCCAAATGCGCTTTGATACGCTGCTGGAAATCCAGCTCCTTTGCAAGCATCTTATCATTTCTTGCACCTCGTATCGTCTTTGCTATTCTACGATCCAGAACTTCGATATCGGAAAAATCAGCTCCAGATTAATCGTTTCAATATCACGGATCGGATCAACCGAACCATCTACATGAATAACATTTGTATCTTCAAAGCATCTGACAACATGAACGATCGCATCTACCTCTCTGATATTTGCAAGGAACTGGTTTCCCAGACCTTCGCCTTTGGATGCGCCCTTTACGAGTCCTGCGATATCTACGAATTCAATAACTGCAGGAGTGGTCTTTGCTGAGTGATACATCTCTGTCAGCTTGTCTAACCTCTCATCCGGTACTGCAACAACACCTACATTTGGGTCGATGGTACAGAATGGATAGTTTGCTGATTCTGCACCTGCTTTTGTCAGAGAGTTAAATAATGTACTTTTTCCAACATTGGGAAGTCCAACTATGCCGAGCTTCATGGTTATAATTCCTCCTTAAAACCTTGATTTATAAGGTCATACAACTCATACCATTCAGCCATATTACGTTATGTCAGATGGCCGTTCAAAGTTGATGCCACAAGGTAATTTTTCTCTGTATTCTTGTTCTTTACCTGTATAATGGCGCAAAAAAGCCCCAAAATAGCACGATGATTATACTACATTGGGGCATAAAATTCAATGATTATCAGCCGGTTGCCGTCAAATTACTGTCAAATTCCAAGACGCATTCTCAGAATTCCCAATATCAGAAGATGCACCGGATAAAACAAATAGTTCACAAGCTTATTCTGCTTTCCACGCTTTCCATTATAAGTAAGCATCAGGCCAAAACCCAGAAGTGCCCATGGTTCCTTATACATCGATGCAAAATTAAACGGAATAGCAATAATCGGTCTGTCATGAAAAAGATACAGAAAATAACCGATCAACACCGCATGGGAATCATAATCCAGACTCAGATTCATGGCTATCAGACAAGTTACTGCTACAATTATAAAAGATACAAGATACCACAAGAACTTGGGCAGCGTCTGCATCTTCTTTTTCAGGGCATCAAT
This sequence comes from Clostridium sp. AM46-21, assembly GCF_003480025.1. Classification (NCBI taxonomy): domain Bacteria; kingdom Bacillati; phylum Bacillota; class Clostridia; order Eubacteriales; family Clostridiaceae; genus Clostridium; species Clostridium sp. AM46-21. The sequence goes on along the minus strand of NZ_QUIB01000011.1, from coordinate 8,692 downwards.
AATCCAGATCATCGCCAACACCAGCGCAAGCGTAAACATGATATTATTCCAGTTTGGTTCAAAAAATACATTAGATGTACACATATCAAACGGAACCTCTGATATAATTCCAAATACCAGGAGTGTTCCCAAATATCTCCATCGATTTCTCGTTTTAAAATATCCCTCCACCAACAGGGAAATAAAGATAGGAAATGCGATCCTGCCTAATATATCAAACAGTTCACTCATAACTATTAAAGCCTTACTGTTAAAATATATGAAAAATGTTTTATTAACATGATCGATCAACATTGAAGCAAATGCTATATATTTCAGTTGTGCACCGGATAATAATTTTATCTTTTCTTTCATCTTTAATAACGTTCCTCTCCTACTTAAAAATAACTCTGTCTCTCGTCAATAGCGTAACAACCTCTGTATGCTCAGTAAATGGGAAGAGATCAAATGGTGTGATCTTTAACACCTGATAGCCATGTGTGGTCAGATACTTCAGATCCCTCGCAAGGGTATCCGGTCCACAGGAAATATAAACTACCTTACGCGGAGACAACGTTACAACGGAAGAAAGAAATTCTTCCGTGCTTCCTGAACGAGGCGGATCCATAAACACAACATCAATATGCTCATCTGCGTCTGCCAGTTCTACCATAAACCTGCCTGCATCATTTGCATAGAACTCGATATTTTCTATCTTGTTCATCCGGCTGTTAATCTTCGCATCACGGATTGCTTCTGCATTCAGTTCCACACCAATCACTCGTTTTGCCCGGTCGCTTGCAACGATACCAATCGTTCCGATTCCGCAGTATGCATCTATCACCGTCTCTTTCTTTTTCAGATCCGCATATTTGATCGCCTTGTTATATAATTTCTCCGTCTGAACAGAATTGATCTGGTAAAAGCTTCCCGGCGACAGACGAAACCGTTTGCCACAGAGAACATCTTCTATATAGCCTTTGCCATAGATGACCTGATTTCGGTCACCTAACACCATATTCGTATCCTTTGTATTTATATTCTGAACGATCGTTGTGATCTCCGGATGAAGCTTCAAAAGTGCATTTGCAAAATTCTTCTTCGACGGAAATACCGGAGATGCCGTCACAATGATCACCATGATCTGTCCGGTCTGATGTGCTGTCCGGATCAGTACATGACGGATCAGTCCATATCCGCTGTCTTCATTATAGATCATCATTTTAAATGACCGGAACAGCTCTGTGATATCCTGAATGATCGCATCCGCCCGCTGATCTTCGATCTTGCAGCCTTTTGTCTCTATGACATTATGAGTACCCTCCTGATATCGGCCGGAGATGATCGTACCATTCTTCAGTTTTCTGAATTCCGCACATACTTTGTTCCTGTAATAATACGGATTTTCCATTCCCACGATTGGATCGACCGGTGCAAATCCTGAAAGCAGCTTTTCCATCTCTGTCTGCTTCTTTACAAGTAATCTCCGGTATTCTTCGTCTGTATATTCGTATGCCACGGGGTTAGGTTTCTTATTTGGGGACTGGACTTTTCTGCCATCCGGTTTTCTATTTCCCGGCTGTCCCTTTATATTTTCTTTCATATTTTATTTCCTTTCAAATCTCTCGTCTAAACATAGCAAAAACCAAACACATGGTCAACAACATTTCCTTGAATGTATATGACTTATGGCCTGGTTTTTTCTTTGCTCTATGCTTTACCTGTCAGGACGACTTTTGTCATATCGTGTCCGACCGCATCCAGATACAATCCGAATACATCTGTCGTGCGCATCCGCAGACTGGATGTATTCACACATGGGTGGCAGCCAAGATACTCGCCTTTTAATATGTCTTCATCCACCAGCAGCCGTACATGATGCTCCGTATCATTCATCAGTCCCATGACACTGACAGCCCCCGGTTCGATATCCAGATATTTCTCCATGTCCTCAGCCGATGCAAATGACAGTCTTGCGCTCCCGATCTGTGAAGTGATCTCCTTCGTTTTAAACGGCTTGTCTCCCGGTATCATCAACAGATAAAACTGTGTCTTCTGACGATTGCACAGGAAAAGATTCTTACAGATTGTCGCCTGCAACATCTTATCAATCTCCTCACATACTTCCATCGTAAATGCCGGTTCATGGTCGACTCTCTTATATTCTATTCCAAGATGGTCAAGAAAATCATATACCCGAATCTCCTTCTCCAGTCTTCCTTCCGTATTCTCCGGTCTTCCATTCAAAAGTTCCAACAGTACTTTGCCCTCCCGTTCCTTATATCTACCTCTGCTGTTCATCCAGCATATGCTCAAACTCCGGAATCGGAACAGGCTTGGAAAAATAAAATCCCTGAGATACACTACATCCATTATCATAAAGGAAATCTGCCGTTCCTCGATTCTCTACGCCTTCTGCTATAATACTTAAGCCCAAATCATTTGACATGGATATCACATGAGAAATGATCGTCTTACCCTGTTTACTGTCCAAACATTCATCCAAAAACTGCCGATCCATCTTCAATACGTCAAATGGTGTATTCTTCAACATACAAAGGGAAGAATAACCTGATCCGAAATCATCCATTAACAATGTAAATCCCGCCTGTTTCAAACTATTGATATAAGACAATGATTCTGCATTCTCCGTTGTCTCCGTGATCTCTAACTGGAACAGCTCCATCGGAATCTGATATTTGTCGATCAGATTCCTGATATATCCTGCAACATCTTCTTTCTGAAGATAGGTTCTCGACACATTCACCGAGATTGGAAGTGGTTGCCTTCCGGTATCCAGCCATCTTCTGATAACTTTACATACCATCTCCCACATGAAACAGTCTAATTTGTATATAAATCCATTTGCCTCAAATACCGGAATAAATTCCATCGGCGACTTGCATTTTCCATTTGCATCAATCCAGCGCACAAGTGCCTCTGCTCCGACGATCTTCGCATGGCTTCTGTCATACTGGTACTTCGGCTGAAGATAAACCTGAAATTCTTCCCGTCTCAGAGCCTCCTCCTCAACTTCCTCGATCGCTCCCGTCTGTTTCACATGATTCATCAGCGTATCCTCATAGAATACAACCTTATTCAAAATCGTCCGCTTACCCTCTGCACGGGCAAGTCCTGCTTCATCTCCATGCTTGCGATATGCCGTTGAGCTGCCCGGTACGATATTCACTCCATATGTAATGCTTAACTTGATATCACCATATCTCCGAATCTTTTCATCAAGTTTATCAATAAATTCCATGATTTCTTCTCTGGAATTATAATAGGTCACGATCTGGAATACATCCGCTGACAATCTACAATGCAGATGTTCCTTATCACACATCACATCCAGCGTGTCATATATATACCGAAGAATATTATCTCCTGTATCACTGCCATACTTCTCATTGATATACTTAAATCTACGGACATCAAACTGAATATATGCATACTCCCGCTCCGGATGCTCTGCCTGAAAACGTGCAATCTTCTTGAGAAAGAATGCCGGATTCTTATCATTGCTAAACGATGTCACAATCTCCCGATTCTCTAATTCCTGTTTGCGCATGATCCGTATCATGCCCACATACTCCCGAATCAATCCTTTTTCATCTTTCTCAAGGTAACAAAGGACTGCCATCAGAGCTTTCTTCCCTGATCTGGTCTCAAGATGCACCCATGTCTCCAAGTCATCCATCTTGATCGGCTCTTTTGTTCCCTGCTCAATCTGTCTATACAAATTGCACATTTTATTCTTCTCTGTTTCTTCTATACATGTGCAGTTGCAAAATGCTTTTAGTAAATTTTTATCATCCGGATTCAACTCATCAGGCAGAATATCATTTTCCTCAATCGTGTAAAACCGATCTTGCAGATTCGCGTAAAAATATATGGCGTCGCGGTGATTTTTCCTTATTCTGTTAATCTCTCTCCATGATTCAAATGCCATAATAATATCTTCTCCCAACAATGAATACTTACCTAATTTTACATGTTCTGTTCCCACAGGAACTTGCTATTATATATATATTAACATGTTCTTTAGCAAAAAGAAAGTTTGCATCCGACTTAATTATTCGGAAATTAAGTGAAATTTGGGTTAATCAATTACTTAATTTCTTGTTAATTGTCAACCAGTCAAGAAACGCCTGACAGCCTTCTACAACATCTTCATAAGTCTCCCGAAAATTTCCACTGTACCACGGATCTCTGACATCTGCATCTCGTCCGGCAAACTCCAGCATCTTATAGATCTTATCCCCACGTCTGTGTCCGGTCATTCGTTCAATATTCCTCATATTCATAGAATCCATACCGATCAGATAATCGTAATGATCATAATCTGAGGCTGTAAGCTGCACGGCCCGTTTGCCTTTGCAGCTTATCCCATGTCTGGCAAGTTCTTCTCTTGCCGGCGGATACACCGGATTCCCTACACCATTCCAAATCTCTTCTGTGCTGGTGGCTGCCGATGCGATCTCAAACTGATCGGCAATGCCACGTTTTGTTACTATATCTTTTAATATGAATTCTGCCATGGGGGAACGGCAGATGTTGCCGTGGCAGATGAAAAGTACTTTTATCATAGTTTTGTTTCTCCTTGTTTTGCCCGGAAATGCCCTACCTCGACTATCGTCTCGGTCGCGGCAGTCGCAAAATGCCCGATTATGCAAGCATATCGGGACACTTCGCTCGTTGCTTCGCGTATTTTGCAAAGGTTTTCGGGGTTATTGTGATATGCTCTAAAATTACAAATTGTGGCAGATTGGAGCAGAACCCTGCAAGTTGTTACTACCTGTTAGTAGCAAAATTGGTAGTAAAAGGGAAATGGTTACTACTAAAGGTTTTGCCGTTCCTTCTGCATCTGCTCAAATACTTCATCCCATTCTTTCTCGTCACGCCACGCATCATTTTCTGATATTACTGCTTTTCCGTCATCATTATACTTGGTGTTATCTGACGCCATTTTATAAGATTTTTCACTGTATTGAGTCATTATCTGTTTCTCCTTTTTGTCCTAGTATATCTTAGTTCCTAATATTTCGTGGTAATCTTGGTTTTGCTCTAAAGTTACAAATTGCGGCAAATCAGAGCAGAATTGAGCAAATTTTTACTACTTGTTAGTGTTAGTTGTAAAGTTGGTAGTAAAAAAAGAGGGGGGCTACTAACACAGTTAGAAAATGAAATCGCTTATGTAATTTCCTACAATACCTAAAACTGTTCCAATAACAACTGTTCCCACTATAAAATTTCTTTTAGAAGCATTTTTCTCCTCAATATGGTCCTATGTCAAGATTTAGTACAAGTTAAAATGAGAAACTTTTCCCATTTTAATCCGCCAGAAGCTCAGCCTCAGTGTGCGTTCTTTCATACAATCGTTCAAATTCATTTGGTGACATATAGTTACAATGGCTATGAATTCGTTTCGTATTGTAGAAAGCTTCCAGATATTCAAAAATCAACTGGTATGCCTGCTTATAATCGCGAATTTTAAAGCGATTGAGCCATTCACGTTTGATAATAGAATGAAAGGATTCAATGCATGCATTATCCCACGGAAAAGCCTTCTTCGAGTAGCTACGCTGCATATTTTCGGTCGCTTTTATATATTCCTTTGCAACATATTGGCTGCCACGATCCGAATGGATAATTAATGGTTGATCGATATTTCGGCGAGCTTTGGCTTTGTTTATCGTATCAATCACGCAGGATACTTCCAGTGTTTTTGAAAGTGTCCATGCTATGATTTTTCTGGAAAATAAATCCATAATACTGGTCAGATAGACAAATCCGTCTATTGTCCAGATGTAGGTGATATCCGAACACAAGACGGCATTCGGGCGGTCAGGATTAAACTGCTCATCGAGGATATTTTGTAATTCAGTGCTGAAATCAGAATCTTTTGTGGTAATTGTCCATGGCTTGCTCCACTGGGCACGGATTCCCATTTGACACATGTATGTACCAACAGTTCTTTCCGAAATGACTTCACCGGTTTTCCGCAATTCTACAGTGATTTTCGGAGCACCGTAGTTCTGCTTGGAATCATCATATATATCCTGTATTTTTGCTTTTACAGATTCACGGCGTTTTTCTGTATCAGAAGGCACGCGGTGGAGCCATGCACGATATCCTGAACGTGAGGCACCTAAAAATTTCAACATTCCGGAGACGGAACCCCGGCGTCCAGCCTTTTGGGCAGCTTCCGTCTTCTCAGACACTTCGAGATAAATGGCTTCCGTCATTTTCCCAGAATGTTGATTGCTTTTTTTAATACATCAAGTGCATCTTGGGCATCACGTAATTAACGTCTGAGACGGGCGATTTCCTTCTGTTCATCGGATGCGTAATTACCAGAACCACGAACAGGAATATCACCAGATTCCCGGAAGTCTTTCAGCCACTTTGTTAATGTGCTGTATCCGATGCCAAGATTTTCTACACATCCACGTACACCAAGATCTTTATGATCCTCGTAGTACTGGATTGCATCAAGGTTAAATTGTTTGTCATGTTGCTTTGCCATATGAGATCCTCCTTCAGCATGCTTCTATTGTATCATGCTTATGTGTACTTGGAATTTCTCATTTTGGCTTGTACTATTTATATTCTAGCATCAAGTTGATCAACTTCTGCTTCGTATACTGATTCAGTGTGAGTATCAAACAGCACCCATTCCACTAATCAAAACTGTCCGGATTATCCTGTAAGAATCTGTTTACTGTATGTACTGCAATCTTTGCTGCCAACTCAACCGGAAAACTATATACTCCAGTTGATATGGAAGGAAATGCAATAGACCTGATTCCATTATCCATTGCCAGCTTCATAGAATTAAAATAACAGTTAGCAAGAAGTTCCTCTTCTCTATTTCTTCCACCATTCCATATTGGTCCTACAGTATGTATCACATAATCACATGGCAGATTATAGGCTTTTGTTATCTTTGCTTCTCCAGTCTCACATCCTTGAAGTGTCCTGCACTCTACCAAAAGCTCCGGTCCTGCCGCTCTATGAATCGCTCCATCTACACCACCTCCGCCAAGCAGAGAATTATTTGCAGCATTAACGATTGCCTGCACATCTGTTACTTTTGTTATGTCACCTTTTATCGTTTTAATCAAATACATTGTTTAATATTCCTTCTCTATTTCGCCATCTATTCCATACATTTTCTTGAATGCATCAAGGTCTGCCTGATTCTTAATCAGCATAACCTCGTCTATCTTACCTGTATGAATATTCTTAAATCCGGCAACCTGCTCGCCATTACATATGCTCGCCTTGATTACTGGTTTCTTATTTCCTTTATCATATGTCTTTGTAACTATATTTTTCTTAAATAGTCCCACTCTGAGCACCTTCTTTTGATTTTGCCATCAGTATAAGTTTTTCAAAGGGCTGTGCAAAGCGTACGCCATCTTCTTCTGTACGCTTTCTCGGTCCTTTCATATGATTCTTATGAGAGCTGCGCCTTACCTTCTTATTAAGATGTCGCTCCATAAGCATCTGATCTATGTTCTCATTCGTGTACCACTTACCGGATTGGTGAATAGCATATGCACCTTTCCCAAGTGCCATAGCAGCGACACCATAATCCTGCGATACTACTACATCCCCTTTATGACAAATGCTGATCAGTTTATAATCCACTGCATCTGCTCCTGCACTTACCACAATCACCTTGCTGCAATCAGAATACAAAATATGATTCGTATCACACAGCAATGTGGTGGAAATATTGTATTTCTCTGCTATTGTCTCGACAATGTCCACTACCGGACACGCATCTGCATCTACAAATATCTGCACTAACCTCTCTCCATTTCTCGTTGAATCCATGTCATAATTACATCTACAAGGTAATCCTGCTGCACCTGACTCAATTCCTTGCCTGGCTGCATTTTATGCCACTTTCGGATGCACTCCCTACAACATGTTGCCGTTGCATGCTGAGCAATAAATACTGGGTGACCTTTCATCGGTGTTTGTTTACCATCATTCGCTATATATGCAGGAGCTTCTCTCTTTGCAATAAAATCCTTTGCATGTTGTCTGATTGTGTCCAACCCTTTTTCATTTATGTAATCAATATCTTTCTGCTTCAGATGGAAACTGCTTCGGAACTTGGAATTATCCAGCCGCTCAAATAACTGCCTGTACCATTCATCCTTCGTCATTAAAACTTCACTACTTCCGGCTCATGTGTAAATGATGAAAATGTAGCTGTCGCATTTTTAAAATAGAACACCTCTGTATTTCCATCATCTGCTGAGTACATATTCTGTAAAGATGGATAAGCATCGAGCATAGACTGTCTTGCTTCTCTTCTGTCATCTTCTACAAGTTCTCCGGCTACACGAAGCCACTCGCCATTTTTAAATGCACAGATTTCCACCTCGGGTTTGCGTGAATCTGCTTTGAAACATCCTTTACCTTGCCAGTCTGAATATACAGTTTTCCTTCAAAAATGTGTGCTGTACCAAAAGGTCTTACCCTTGGCTGGTCTCCTTCTACTGTCGCCAAATAATATGTCTCTGCTTCTTTTAAAAATTTTACTACTCGTTCCATGATGTAATCCTCCTGTCGTCTTTTATAATTATTTATTTCGAAAAGCATTCATCTATTTCCTTTAAAGATTCTTTCTTTACATCCATAACGTTTGTTAAAAAAATCTTGTAACTTTCAATGTTTCATCAATAATTTTTTC
>NZ_QUIB01000010.1:0-121517 GCF_003480025.1 Clostridium sp. AM46-21 | reverse complement strand
TTAAATTTTCATATTCAGATATTCTTGAATATACAGAAATTTCAGATTCATTATTAAGAAGTTATATTGTTGATAAAACATGTTCGTGAATTGTTAATTGTTTCATATACAGAAATTTCAGATTCATTATTAAGAAGTTATATTGTTGATAAAACATGTTCGTGAATTGTTAATTGTTTCAGATGATAAATTTACTTTAAGCTCTTCTATTTTTTCACAGTATATAGTAAGAGAAGGAAAAATGAAAAATCAAATGTTAGAGATGTTAAAAAAAATATATTATAAATGTTCACTTTTTGATGATGCGTATGGAAAGTATTATCAACAACGTCGTAATATGATATCTCGTTCCAATATTTCTTTATTATTGAATACTGAAGTGGAAGAGAAGTTGGGAAAATCGGATGAGGAGCTTATTCTAAACTATTATGATAATATTAAAAATTTACCAACAGCTTCCGAAAATCCATATTTCTGGTTACAATTTGGTATAACGGCTCTTAATTTGGATAATTATCAACAGGCATCTATTTATTTTGATAATGCATATACAAATGCACTAAAGATGAAAAATTTTGATACATTTCAAATAGATACACATAAAGCACGTTTATTATTATGCTCAGAAATGAATAAAAATCTACGAATTCAAATGATGCTATGGAAACATTTTTTAAGGCACATGAGCTTTTATTACATAATAGTAATAAGGGAGAGAAAATGAGATATGTTCTACGACAAGTAGGGCGATATTACGAATATTATTCTTATTATTTATCAATTTTTAGTGAAGATGAAAAGAAAGATTTCATATCCAAAGCTTATGAAATGCGCAGCAGATTTGAAGGATATTTCTGTTCTTTGGGCAATCAAAAAGTGAGTATTGAAATTTGTCGGGCATATTTAAATTATAGAAAAATATTTGAAAAAACAGGGTATTTATTAAAGTTAAAAGAAACAGATAGATATTATAATGAAAAAGTATGTAATAATTACTTAATGGCCAAATAGAATAGAAAAAGCAGAATAAATGTAAACGCTCCATAGCCGGTACCTATCCATCTTACCCGAATTTTTTTATAATTACCTTAACTAGTTGGAAAATAAGAGCGAAAAATCCAAATATTCGGGAGGTGGATTATGGCAACACGACTTGTTATTCGGGAAAAGCAGTTAGAGACCTGGACTGCGATTGTTCAGGAATGCAGGGACAGCGGTATGAAAACAGAGGACTGGCTTGCTGAAAATAACATATCAAAGGATCAGTATTACTACTGGTTCAAGCAGCTGAGACTTGCGGCGTGCATGCAGGCCTCTGGTCCTCAACCAGAATTGCCAGTTGAAACCGAGAAGCAGCAGATAGTCAAATTTGAATGCGCCAATTATCAGAATGACTTTGATTCGTACAGCAATTCAAAGATAAGGATAGACCGCGGCAGCATACACATAGAGATCGATGGCGGTGCTGCTCCCGCAGTGATCCGCTCCATCATGGAGGTCTTTGTAGATACTGAATGATGCAGTTGGTTTTTCTGAAATATACATAGTATGTGGCAGAACAGATCTGAGGTATGGTATAGACAGCCTTGCCGGAGTCCTCAGATCCCTTGGCATGTCAAATAATGTTGACTTTGCATATGAATAGGGATAATATATAAAATATAAGTAATCGAATAAAAGGGGGGATTTCTTTTATGCCTTTTGAGAGGCAGATCTAATTAAAATCCATGAAGTGAAGTAAGTATATAGATATATTAAATAATAAAGTCATTTATTGTTTTATTTAGAATTTGGTTGAGTTGTATGAAGGTGACACTTAAAGGCAAAAGAATCGTTAAATGTATTGAGGTTGACGGAGGAGCATTAATGAGAGCTGGAATATTGACGTATATGTGGGTTCAGATGGGATTCCCTACGGGTGTGGTTGGGGTTCGTAGCCGGATGACTACATGAAATAAACAATCAAAGGACAGATATGACTTAAGATAAATGGAATGACACCTAGAGGCCATACCTCTGAACCCCACATAATTAAGTTAGCTATATAAGGATATAATAAGGATATAATAAGGATGAATGAAAGAGAAAATAAAATAATCACAGATAAAGATTATTCATCGGCACAGTACAGACAAATATTACGCATTAGTCAAATGACTATGGATAATGAATTAAGGCGTGAAGACAGTTTGTTAATACAGGCAAGTCATATGCAGACTGCATTCGCATTTACTACAGCAGCGATTTTTACAGTGCTGCCAGTATGCATAGAATATAAAGGGTCACTGCCGTATGTATTTTTTTATGTTTGGATCGCAATTATCATTTCATTTATGTTGGCTAGTCTTGTGTGTGCTTCTATGGCTCAATGGCGCTTTAAAACTAAAACATATGAATCTGTAGAAAATATAGAATCTGCTATTTTGGATGATCTGCAGTGGAAGAAGTATGTGCAAGATGCATATTGTGATGCACAGATAGTGAAAATGTTGCAAGACATATATGCTAAGAACAATGGAATAAATGAGAAAAGAGTAAAGTTTATAATTGCATCAATGGTGTGTTTTTCCTCAGCATTGATTAGTATTTTGCTATGTTTCGTTCATGCAACAGTTTTATTATGGTAATAAATGAAAGGAGAATTGTTATGTGTGAAAAGAATAAAGAATTAGAAGGTAGTAATCCGGCAAAGAAAGTAACTCCGACACCAATTCCCGTAAAGGATACTAGAAGTGATGGGAAAAAGTATAGATTTATTCTCGATAAAGAGAATCAGAGAGATGTTTGAAAAAAATAATATTGGGAGTCAGCTATGCTTGATGGCTAATAGAAATTGGACATGAAATTTTTGGAATTATGTAACATATAATATAAATGGCATATTAACGACATGGTACTACAGAATTTATTCTTTGGGCAATGCTCAGGAAAGGAGGTAGCACCACATGAGAGAAAAACTCAATGTCGTTCTTGATTGGTTTGAAATAGCAGCTACTATCATATCTATAGTAGTTCCTGCTACTCGCAAAGTGGCAGATTTATTAGAGCCTAACAAGGCAGAATAATTTCTGCAAATAGCCAGGGCATGCGGTCTATACTGTATGCCTTTTTTTGTATGTAGGAATAAAATCAAGGTTTTTGTTGAACATGCACTAAAAAGAATAGAGAGGTGTTATATGAAGATGTTATATGAATCTGCGATAGCAGATATGATAAGGTTATTAGATAAAACAGTAGATGATTTTTCCATGGCAAATGATATTTCTGGAGTAACTCCATTGTTTTGCATATCTAACAAACAGTTTCTTTTGATGAAAACAGTTGATTATTTTAGTAATTATCAAGTACTTAATGGGTGTCGTCAACTTTGCATTGATATGTGTGAACAGATGAAACTCCCAATAAAAATAATTGCAGGAGATGAAGATGTAGATTTTATCTTAGAAGTGGATGATAAATCGATAGGAGTTTTGCTTTCATTTAAACCCAATTTTATGCCAAATGTCTCTGATGAACTAATGTATGCCATTGAAAAATTGATGGTTGTTGTTTTACAAGACCCAGTGGATGGGCAAGTACAATTTTATAAACCTAATAGTTATAAATACCGAAATTATAAATATAAGGAGCATGTAGAGCAGATTGTAGTAAAACAATTTTTTGAAATGTTAGGTAGAGATGATTATGATGACTTTAAAGAATGTGTTGGACAATATAATTATAATGCAGAGCAAAAGTTGGGAATTACTGTATCTGCAATTCCAACAAAAAAGGCAGTAGAAAAGCATAGGGCAATGATACAGAAAGAATTGTTGAGCTATTTTTATAAAAAAGAGCTTCAAACAATTTTTGATGAGAAAGAGATTATGAATATGAAAGAAAGGTTTGAGAAGAATTATGTAGTTTTAATCAGTAATGCCAATTTTTCAAAAAGCCTTATTAGTTCTGAATGGTATTATACTTTACAGGTAAAAACGGATGCGGGAATTGAACAAACAGCTATTGTAGCAGGTTATTTAAAATCAATAGAACAATTGTTATTTTCTATTTTACTTGTACTAAGTGAGAATGAAAATAATAAATTTATGTTCTATGCTAACCAAGAAGGCAGGGAGAAAACAGGACAAAAAAATTACCATTAAACTATGCAAATCAGAAACTGGTTCTTACAATGGCAAAAAATATTTTAAAAGTGATAGAAGGAAACAAAAAATTTGTTTTACATAGAACAGAAATGACAGATAGAGTAATTGGATACTTGGAACAGTATGTTGAGAAAACAAGAAATGCGTATATGCATAAGGATAATTTGTATGACTGGAGTGACATACGAATTATTAGAACAAAGACATACGCTGCATATTTTATGATACTCGGAACGTTTTTTATTGATGTGGAAAAACTGTTGGATATAAATGATTAAAATATAATGCAATATTTTTATATCAGATCAACAAAGAAAGCGGCATATCATTAAGCTAAATATTTAATAATGTAAAATTCTAATTTCTTCTCTATACTGGAAAGAATGGAGTAAGTTATAGTTTGTGTGTTAAGAACAGTAAATATATTAGGCATTAGGTACCAGATGATACGGTTGCTCTTTTAGAAAAGGTAGGACATTTTGTAGGAGATTTCCATAAATGGGTCGGTACATATATTGATTGGTTCCTATGTTAGTGGACACGTGTTTTTCAATTTTGTGGTATTGACATTTTGTTTAGTATTTTATGCAGTTGTAACGAAAATATTTGAATTATGCTGGGGTGATATTGATAATTTGTATGTGTATATTGAGATTGCCGGAAGGGGGAGATACAAAATGATTATAAAATTTTCAATGGATCAAATAACAAATATAGATGTACTCTATACGTGGACACATGTTTTTTCAAATGAGGTTGCTTGTGATGTAACGGAAGAATATTATCATGGTGATACCTATTGTAAACAGATTGTTGCAGATACATTGACAGTGCTAAAGTGGGGAACTCAAACGTATCTTAGTCCATCAGAGCGCATTGCAAATGAGACCTTTGATATTTGTACAGATGAAGGAGCAAAATATCATATTGAATTTGGTATTAATACATATGGAAGAAAAGCTGCAAGATTAGAGTGTACCATTACTGCCCCGGAAACGGAAGGTTATGATCAGAAGCTTGAAGAATTAAAAATAGCATTAAAGAACAGGCTCATCCAGGACTGGAAAGTTTGTACCTGGTTAGTTGATATGCAATCAGCGTATCTCTGTAAAGAAGCATATGAAAGAGCATTTATTGTTGAGAATAATCTCCGTGCATTTGCCAGTAAGGTATTGATTCATTTTATGGGAATTGACTGGCTTAATAGTACCGGATTAGAAAAAGAGGCAGAGTCGGTAAAAAATTTGAAGCAGAAATTTATTAAACGTGTACCGGAATTTGAGAATATAAATGCGGACTTTCTTTCAATGACACTGGAAACATTGGAAAAAGTAATGTTTGAAAGAAAAGTATATAAGGATACGATTGTATTAGATAAAAGCCAGTATGCAAAAGTTTTAGAGATAGCAGAAAATGGTAAAAATGCCAATAATGTAGCAGAATTTATTAAGTCGAACCGTACAGTAGAAAAAGATATATGGAACAACTTATTTGTGCCATATATTGAAAATCCGGAGCAACTCAAGCAGGCGATACATAATTTTACAGAGGATAGAAATCATGTTGCACATAGCAAGGTTCTGTCTTGGAGTTCTTATCAGATCATATTGGGTGATTTTGATAAAATGGATGGTTTTATTCGTCAGGCAGATGCTGAATTTGAAAGCAAAGTAACATCAGATGAAGTATTGGAGACCTGGGATGCAATACAGGAAGAAGAACGGAATGAGAGGGAATATTTTCGTGAGCGTATAGTAAATGAAGCAGGTGTTGATATCCTTGATGCGGATGAGATAAAAAGTTGGTTCGATGAAGTTATTTATGGTTTATATAGTGAGATTTATCAACGGTATCATTTGGATGTATGCTATGAAATATCTGATTACCAGACTATAACGGATAATGGGATTTGTTTTACCATTGTATCTCCGGTATTAGAAGATAATTCACTTCGTGTAGATGTTACTTCTGAATATTCGTAAACGGTACCTATCCATCTTACCCGAATTTTTTTATAATTACCTCAACTAGTTGGAAAATAAGAGCGAAAAATCCAAATATTCGGGAGGTAGATTATGGCAACACGACTTGCTATTCGGGAAAAGCAGTTAGAGACTTGGACTGCGATTATTCAGGAATGCAGGAACAGCGGTATGAAAACAAAGGACTGGCTTGCTGAAAATAACATATCAAAGGATCAGTATTACTACTGGTTCAAGCAGCTGAGACTTGCGGCGTGCATGCAGTCCTCTGGTCCTCAACCAAAATTGCCAGTTGAATCGGAGAAGCCACAGATAGTCAAGTTGGAATGCGCTGATTATCAGAATAACTTTGATTCATGCAGCAATTCAAGAATAAGGATAAACCGCGGTAGCATACACATAGAGATCGATGGCGGTGCTGCTCCCGCAGTGATCCGCTCCATCATGGAGGCCCTTGTAGATGCTGAATGATGCAGTTGGTTTTTCTGAAATAAACATAGTATGTGGCAGAACAGATCTGAGGTATGGTATAGACAGCTTTGCCGGAGTTCTCAGATCCCTTGACATGCATCCGGACTTTTTTCATATATCACGATTTGTGTAAACGGTCTTCAGACTATAAATAACCAAACAGGGGGACAAGGCTAATATGGATTTAAAAAATAAAACAACATTTAACAAATTATATCAAGCAGCATGCGATCTGGCGGATAGACTCCGGAGAGGTGAATGGACGAACAGTGACCGGTCAATAGAAGAATGCGAAGCAGCAATAAAAAGTCTGGCAGCTTTCATTGACGATGGAAAGGCGGATTGTACGGACAAACGGGAAGAGGCAAGAGAAAAAACATTGAAAGGGACATGGTTTCAAAGTGTTGATTTTCGCCGGATCATTGTACATATGCAGCTAGAGGAAGCAATAAATAATCGGGATATGCAGCTTGAACTGGATATTCTGGGGCATGTGCTTGCGTATCTGCCAAATGGAACCTATTTTAAGATGGGCAACCTGCCACAGGTCATGGAGACCATCAGACATCTTTATGGGGCATCGAAGAAGTCCGGTAAGCCCTATGCACCGAAAATGTCAGAAGAGACAGCAGTATTGATCGAATCAACGAGAAATCTGATCAATGCAGGTTTTTCATTTCAGATCGTAAATGGAGAGCCGGAGTTTGAACAGGATTCCGAACAGTGTTTGGTTGCGGAATTAGAAAGACGGATAAAAGAGCTTGGTGGAATGTATGTGATCCGTCAGTTATTTGACAGGGAGATTCGTGCACGATATCATGAGAAGCTTGGAAGATATCTGATCTATCGAAATAAGATATCAATGGGAGAAAAACGCCATATCAAAGTAAGAATACCGTATCAATATTTACTTCAGCTGTCGCTAAAATTTCTGAAAACAGAATCAATATTCACAAATGCATATAAAGAGCACAGATATCAGGAGCTGATCCGGATGGCACAGAATTATCTGGAGGTTCTACAGCTGCAGGGGTATATGACCTGGGAAGATGTTTTTATTGATCTGGAGGATTTTCCATATCGGCTGGCGAAAAATCTATGTTTTGAAAAACTTTGTATTCCAAGGCAATATCATCCGGAGTTTGTAAGGCTTCTTTTGCAAAACATGCTGGAACCATTTTATGGTACAGGCAGAGATAAAATGAGAGTATATTCTTTTCATAATTATTTGGAATTTGCTATATATGTGATGGATGCAGCAAAGGGGCCCAGGATATTTAAAAGGCAGGAATTATCGGAACGTCTGGGAATCAGCACTTACAAATTAGAACAGATCTTGCTGGATACTGCATTGGATGCTGATATGGTGAATCAGGATTTTGTGTATTATCTGGATGAGACAAATAGCTGGAGAAAGCCTCTTGTCAGGCTGGATGCGGATACTTATTTCTGTCTGGATGGCAGGATGGCGGGATATGGATTTTATGAAGTGATGTTTCAGATCTTATTTGCAAAGTATGGAACGAAGTTTAGCAGGAATCAGGGAGAGTATCTGGAGCAGCTGGTCTATCAAATGTTTCGGGAGAAGCGTTTTCCATATATCACAGGGCAATATTATAAGGATGGAGATCTTGCAGAACGTGATTGCGATATGATCTTGGAAGGAAAGGAGCGTGTGATGTTTGTTGAAATCAAGAAATGTCCGCTTCCCGGAAACTACGAGAAAGCAGATGATGTAAGTGTATTGAGTGTACTTGGCGATGGTATGCTGTATGCACAGGAGCAGATTTTGTGGCATAGGATACGCTTGAAAGAGAAGGGACTGATTGCGCTATATGATAAGTTGGGAAATCATATACAGGATTATATACCTGGCAGGAAACCGATAATGGCGATGAGTATCTGTATGCCGGAGTACGATTTCCTGACAGATCGCATGATGACTGAGAATTTTTTAGAGAGTGTACTACGGGTTACATATCATGCACAGGATCAGACAAAGGAGAAAAATCTGGATCGATTAAATAAAAGGATAGCGAATATCCAGCTGGCAGCGGCGAGGCTGTTTGATGGTATGAAATATACAACCAGAGATGTATTTTTTAATTCTCTGTTTCGGAGTCTGCAGCAGGTATGGACGATGCTTCGCGTGTACGATACACTGGATGTTTTTTTAGATATGTGTGCAACACAGCTTGTGATGATTACTGGTGCAGGAGATGTTTATGTGGACATTTGGAATGCATTGCAGCTTAAAGGATAATGCGTGGAGAAAATATGTAGTATATATCCATAAATTGTTGCTAAATGCACAATAATTATTCATGAGAGCCTCCTGACTGTGAAGCCTTTAAGCCATGGCGGTCACGCCATTTCGCTTGACTTCGATCATCCATTGAGTTATTATACTCGTAAGAAAGTAACTTACGAGTTAGTAACTCACGAGTGTAATAAATTGGAGGTGGGCGAATGAGTCAGTTTTATTGCCGTGAGAATGAGCTTAGAAAGCTGAATAAGCGATATGAAGGTGACAAGTTTGAATGCATCGTCATCTACGGAAGACGGCGAGTTGGTAAAACCGCCTTGATCAATGAGTTCTGTAAAGGAAAACCGACCATTTTCTTCTCGGCACTCAACACGACAGGGAAGGAAAATCTGGAGGCACTTTCAAAATCAATCATGACTTTTGAGAGACCGGATATGGAATCTGCACCGGAATTTCGGTCATATGATGCTGCGCTGGACGAGCTGACAGCACTTTCCAAAGAAAAACGAATGGTTTTTGTTATTGATGAATATCCTTATCTAGCAAAGGCAAAACCAGCTATTTCGGCTATGCTACAGCACATTATTGATCATAAGTGGATGGAATCCAAGATGTACCTGATTCTCTGCGGTTCTTCAATGAGCTTTATGGAAAGTCAGGTGCTTGGGAAAGAAAGCCCATTGTATGGGAGAAGAACAGCTCAATTTAAGATTGCACCGTTGGATTATAAGGAAACAGCTGTGTTCCATCCGAATCTGTCGGATGAGGATAATTCGCTGATTTACGGTATCACAGGTGGTGTTCCGCATTATATTAACAAGCTGGATGTAAGAGACAGCGTAGATGAAGCATTGCTCGACAATCTGTTTGACCGCTCCAGCTATCTGTATGAGGAGCCGGCAAATCTTCTCAAACAGGAACTGCGAGAGCCGGCCATTTATAATGCCATCATTAAGGCAATTGCTGAGGGAGCATCACGACTGAATGATATTACGATGAAGGTCGGGGAGGATAATTCTGTTGTATCGAAATATCTCAAAACCTTGATTGACCTAGGCATTGCAAAAAAGGAGACTCCAATTAGTGAAAAACCTGGTAAGAAAACAATCTACCTGCTGGCAGATAACTTCTTCCGGTTCTGGTATCGTTTTGTCCCAGTCAATATGAGTGCAATTGATTCAGGCAGAATTGCAAAGACCTATCCACACACCGTAAAACAATATCTTCCCGATTACATGGGTTTGATATTTGAAAAGATGTGTCAGGACTATCTGTTGTACTATGCCGACAAGCTCCCCATTGAACTAAATGAAATTGGTCAGTGGTGGGGAACTGATTCCAAGAAGAAAAAGCAGATACAGATCGACATCGTTGGAACTCCCGTAGAAGGAAAAGAGTATATTATTGGCTCCTGCAAATATAGGAATGAGAAGATTGGTGTGGATGAGCTTGAGCTGATTAGGGATTATGCATCAGTTTTCGGAAAAGGAAACACCTATCACTACTATATTTTCTCTAAAGGTGGATTTACGGATGGACTGCTCCAAGCACGGGAGCGAGGTGAAGTTCAGCTGATCACCTTGGAGGACCTTTACAAGTAAACAACTCGATGTCAGCCCTACTGGTGAAAACCGGCAGGGTATTTTTATACCCAAATTTAGAGAGGAGAAGATGCGTATAGGCTAGCATGCTGTCTTCATTTGACAGGATACACTGAACCGTTACTCTTGTGCCGATGATACTGCTGATCAGACTGGATAACCGTTCCGGATAGATATCCGGATTGAATAGCTTCTTGAAAAACGGATCATAGGTTAAAGGCAGAGTTTTCGTACCCTCCATAAATTCAAGAAAGCGGTTCTTCCGTTCCTGCGTCATGTTCTGATAAGCAAAGTAACTTTGCGGATGCTTCCGGAGCTCAGTAAGACATTCCTTTTCCGTACGGGTAGGAAAGAGCTGGCGCCTGTTTTGTCGACAGGAAAAGCATAGTAGAAAAAGGGTGAAAAAACCCTTTGATGTAATAAACAGCATGTCTGGGTGTAACTTTTGGTAATTTAACTCCGATTTTATGCGATAAGTTGACTTGGAATATGATTAGGATTAATATAAAATCATCGAACATGGGCAGATTTGAGACCATAGATAGGATAGATAAGAGATAAACACCATGACAATTATCGTAACCGGAGGAGCCGGATTTATTGGAAGCAATTTTATATTTTATATGCTGGACAGTTATCCGGAGGATCGTATCGTATGTATGGACAAGCTTACATATGCGGGAAATTTATCTACACTAGCTTCGGCGATGGATAATCCGCATTTCCGTTTTTGTAAGATTGATATCTGCGACAGAGAGGCAGTCTATAGGCTATTTGAAGAAGAACATCCGGATATGGTAGTGAACTTCGCAGCCGAAAGTCATGTAGACCGTTCCATCGAGAATCCGGAGATTTTCTTAGATACGAATGTCAAAGGAACGGCGGTGTTGATGGATGCCTGCCGTAAATATGGTATTGCAAGGTATCACCAGGTAAGTACAGATGAAGTATATGGAGATCTTCCGTTGAACAGACCGGATTTGTTTTTTACAGAGGAGACTCCGATTCGTACGAGTTCGCCGTACAGCAGTTCAAAAGCATCTGCTGATTTGTTAGTGCTTGCATATTATAGGACATACGGACTTCCTGTTACGATCAGCCGTTGTTCGAATAATTATGGACCATATCAATTTCCAGAGAAGCTGATTCCATTTATGATTATTAATGCATTATCAGACAAGCCTTTACCTGTTTATGGGGAGGGTGTGAATGTACGTGACTGGCTGTATGTAAAGGATCACTGCCGGGCAATTGATCTGATCATTCATAAGGGTCGCGTTGGAGAAGTTTATAATGTTGGCGGACATAATGAAATGAAGAATATTGACATTGTAAAGCTTATTTGCAAGAAACTAGGCAAGCCGGAAAGTCTGATCACGCATGTAACAGACCGCAAAGGTCATGACTTGCGTTATGCTATTGATCCAACAAAGATACATAATGAATTAGGCTGGTTGCCGGAAACAAAGTTTGAGGATGGGATAAAGGAGACAATCCGTTGGTATTTAGATAATAGGAAATGGTGGGAGATGATTATTTCCAGATAGGATGAATAAGTATTTGTGCAAGTTGAGATGAGCTGAAGCTTTTGAGAAAAAATAACTACACGAAGAATAGTAATTGCAGAAAGAGAGGGTATTATGAGAAAAAAAGGGAGAAGCAGGATTGCGGTATTATTAGGAATAGGGGCTATTTGCGGCATGTTAGGTACAACAGGCAGGTATGTATATGCAGAAAATATGACAACTGCTACTGCAGCTATTGAAGAAAGCACAGGGGATATTACGCCTGCAACGGGATATGAGGTGTCGGAAAATGCAGGACCGGAATTATATACAAGTGATGAGGAACTTGCATTGCAGAGTACATCAAATGATACTTCACAAAGTGGAACCTGGGAGAATATAACATGGACGCTTTCTGGCACAACACTTACGATATCAGGAAAAGGAGATATGCCGGACGCCAGTTCTTCTGATAAGGCACCATGGTATACTTTAGATGTTGAAAAGGTTGTAATAAAAAGTGGTATTACAAAAATCGGAAGCCAGAATTTTGTGGAAATGTATGATATTACAGATGTAACCTATCCGAATACTCTGAAAGAGATTGGAGAGGCTGCATTTTATGGATGTACGAAACTGCAAGAGGTGGTTTTGCCATCTTCTGTGAAGACGATTCGATCTGGAGCATATTGTGACTGTAAAGCTGTTACCCGGATTGAGATACCGGGGGTAACGGATTTAGGAAGCTATGCATTTCAAAATAACTGTCCGACAACATTTACAATACCTGCAGGTGTAACCTCTATATCGCCGCTCGTATTTTTTGGAAATACAACGATAGAGAGTTATACGGTTGCAGCAGGTAACACAGCCTATGTTGCACGGAATGGAGTTGTATATTCCAAGGATCAGTCCGAATTAGTGATGTATCCGTTTAATGGAGGAACAGGCTCATTTACGATACCTTCGAATGTGAAGGAGATCGGAGATTATGCATTTTATAATAATGTCAGCTTGAACACGGTAAACTTTTCCAATGTAACAACATTAGGAGAAGGTGCATTTTATATGTCCGGCTTATCCGGAACCTTGACACTTTCGGATAAGATCAGTGAAGCAGGTAATTTTGCATTTCAGGGCTGTACCAAGATAACAACAGTAAAGTTTGGCAAAGGCATGAAAGAAAGCGCTTATTCAATGTTTGAAAAATGTACAGGGATTACTTCCATTGATTTTGGTGGCCTGACATCACTTGGTATGCGGACATTTTTAGGTTGTAACAGTCTGGTCGAGGTGACAGTTCCGGCAACGATAAAAAGCTGGGACGGATCGGTCTTTAACAGTTGCCAGAAGCTTGTAACATTTCGTGGTATGGGACTGGAATATGTGACATATGCTGATTTTGCACAATGCTATGCATTAACAGATGTATATCTTCCAAAAGTAAAAGAGATATATCGTCAGGCATTTGCAAATTGTCCATCCCTGAAACAGATAACGCTGCCTGCATCTACGCAGTTTGTAGATGAAAATGCATTTGCAAAGGATGTTGTGATCACCTGCAACAATAATCAACTGGTGCGGTTTGGTTACAATGGATTCCGTTATGCAGAAACAATTCAGATTAAAGGAAAAAGAGATTATACGAAGGCATTTGAGGTATTAGACAAGGTAAATGCAGAACGTGCAAAGAATGGTCTTGATGCATTGACGATGGATACCGGATTGTTAGAAACGGCTATGATTCGTGCCGGTGAGCAGGCAGTATTGTTTTCACATACCAGGCCGGATGGTGCAAGCTGCTTTTCAGCAAATAAGAATATGAATACAGAAAATGTTGCGATCAATCAGTCTTCTGCAACAGCAGTCATGAATGACTGGATGAATTCATCGGGACACAAGGCGAATATTTTAAGTAAAAATGCAACTACGATAGGAGTTGGCTGCTTTTATATAAATGGTATTTATACCTGGGTACAGTGCTTTGGTTCAAATACAGATGCTCAGGCAGCAGAGAAGCAGGCAGACCGTACCATAACACAGAATATCAATATTCCGAAAAAGAAATTTACAGAAGCAATTACGACGGACGGTATTGTTTGGGGTGATGTTGAGACATATTCTTATAAATTTGTTATACAGACGGACAAGGATACTTATACTGCAGGCAAGAGCGTAAATGCGAAGGTCGTTCTGGTAAATCCCGTTTTTAGCATGTATTGTCCATTTACAAGCGGGAATATCACCTGGAGCTCAGATAAGAAGAGTGTAGCAACGGTAGATAAAAATGGAAAGATTACATTTGTGGGCGGTGGTAAAGTAACTATCACAGCAAAAACAAAATATCATGAAACGTCACTTACCTTGACGGTGCAGGGTAAGTTACAGGTTACAAAGACCACACCAACATTGACACTGAAGAATAAGACAGTTACCTATACTGGAAAGGGAAAAAAGATAGGTGCTGCAAGCGTAAAAGGCGCGGCAGGGAAGATTACCTATAAATATTATTCAGATTCGAAGTGTACGAAGCGGTTATCTACATATCCTTCCAAGGTTGGAACCTATTATGTAATTGCAAGTGCAAAAGCAACAGCAACCAGCAATTCAGCGAAATCCAATGTAGCGAAATTAATGATTAAAAAGTCGAATCCAATGAAGGTAAAGGTGGCTTCAAAAACCTACAAAGCAAAAAAATCAACCGGAAAGCTTAACAAAAAGCATTCCTTTATAATCGGGGTAAAGAATGCAAAGGGTAAGGTGACATATTCCAGATCAAAGGCTTCGAAAGCATATATTACTGTTAGCAAAAAAGGAAAGGTAACAGTAAGGAAAGGAACGCCAAAGGGAACCTATACAATTACGGTAAAGGCAAAAGGAACTTCAAAATATAGAGGAAAATCGAAGAAGATAACGATTAAGGTTTCCTGAGCAATATTAGATACATATGAAAAATAAAAGATCATTTCTGTATGTGATGTTAACGATTGCATTTCCCATCGCATTACAGAATTTATTAACTACAACAGCCAGTATGGTCGATACGATCATGATTGGAAGGCTGGGAGAGTCGTGCGTGGCAGCAGTTGGTATCTGTTCGCAGATCAGCTCGCTGTTCTTCAGCTGCTACTGGGGATTTGCCAGCGCATCGATCCTGTTTTTCTCCCAGTACTGGGGAGCAGATGATGAAAAGGGAATTAATCGTACATTCGGTATCACTTTCATCTGCATGGCAATCGTGGGCTTTGCATTTGCAGCCCTGTGTATCATCAGACCGGAATTCTTATTGGGGGTATATACAGATAAAGAAGTATTTATCCGAATCGGAAAGCCGTATATGCGGATTGTCGGATGGGCATATCCGCTTCAGGTATTTGCTGTACTTATCAGCTTCCTGCTCCGTTCGACAGAGCGGGTGAAAGCGCCGCTTATCTGTTCCATCGTAGGATTGGTAGTGAATTTCTGCTTGAACTTTGTATTGATATACGGTAAATTCGGCGCACCGAAAATGGGGGCTGCCGGTGCGGCAGTCGGAACACTTGCATCTGCAATCATCAATTTATTACTGCTGTTTATCTATCTGATGCGTTCGGAATGTAAGGTGCGGATCCGTCTGAGTCAGATGTTCTTATTCCATGGCGGATTTATCAGGGTGTATCTGGCAAATGCATTTCCAATCCTCTGTAACGAATTGTTTTATGGAGTTGGACAAATGCTGATCAATATCGTGATCGGACACCAGAATGAATCTGCGATCGCCGCCATGGCAGCGTTCCGTGTATGCGAGGGCTTTGTCTATGCATTTTTTGGCGGCTTATCAAATGCAACCAGCGTTGTGATCGGACAGTCTGTCGGTGCCGGTGACCATAAGGGGGCATATCGGTTTATGAAGCGGTCGGCATTGTTTTGCCCGGCAGTTACTTTCGGGATCGTGTTGATCTGTGCGTTATTACATGAACCATTGTTTGGCTTATTTGGATTGGGTGATCAGGCACTTCGGTATGGCATGTATATGTTATACATTTACTTGTTCTTCGGTGCGGTTCGAACCTGTAACTATATTATGAATGAGGGATACCGGGCAGCAGGCGAGACGAGAGTCGGAACCTATGTGGAGATTGGCGGTTTATTCTTAGTCAGCGTTCCGGCGACATGGATCGCAGGCATGGTCTTACATCTGCCTTTCCTTGCTGTATTTTCATTTGTATATACGGATGAGCTGGTGCGCCTGGCAATCGAGCTTGTCTATACCAGATCAGGCAAATGGGTGAAGCCGGTTACAGAAGCCGGAAGAAAGACTTTGCCGGAGTTCAAAGATTGGTTAAAGAACCGTAACAATCGTAAATGAAATGCAACATCTATAAAGAATAATTAAGCTGACAAAATCAGATAACGGACATATACTTTGTATATTCGAAAAACAGCCGAAGAAAAGCGTTGTGATGAGATTCACAATAAGAATTCCGGAAATGTATTTACAGATGAATGCAGGAGGATTGTAAGGTATGAGAAAGAATAGAACCAAGTCGGGAAAGATTATGACGGTAGCACTTGCAGCAACATTTGCAGTTAGTTTGCTGGCAGGATGCAATGGCGCAGACTCAGAGTCAACAGAAAAGAACAAAGGAACAACCGAGGTATCAACCGAAGCAACGACAGAGAAGACGGAAGCACAGGCAACAGAGGCAGCCAGTACAGAAGCCGGGATGGAAGCGCAGACAACAGAGGCAGCCAGCACAGAAGCTAAGACTGAGACACAGACCACTGAAGCGGCTTCTTCCGAAGAAGATGCCGGTGCTACAGAGGAAGGTACTTCTACAGCAGAATTACAGGAAGAAGCTGTATCCGCTCTGCCGGGTACATATCCGATAGACATGATCTTTAGCAGTGGAGCCGGTGGATGGAGTACAACATTAACATTATCACAGGATGGATCATTTACAGGAGCATTTTCTGATTCCGAAATGGGAGAACGAGATGAGAATGAATACCCAAATGGGACCGTATATGTTTGTAATTTCAGCGGACAGTTCAAAGATATCAAGAAGGTAAACGATTATACATATTCGATGACTCTGGATAGCGTGAAAGTAGCAGAAGATGAGGAAAAAATCGAAGATGGTATCCGTTATAAAGCGGGTGAACCATCCGGCATGGACAGTGGAACGGAGATCTATTTCTACACTCCGGATGCACCTGTCTCAGAATTGCCGGAAGCATTCCTTTCCTGGTGGCAGGAAAGTGCTGATGGATCAGCAACACTTGACTGTTATGCAATCTATAATAAATCCGCGGATTCCGGATTTTTTGAGTACGCAAAGTAAGTACTGCAAATGAAGAGATCATTAAGAAGATGAAAGAGAAAATATAATACAATGAAAAAGACTTTGCCTGAAACAGCAGGCTCTTTGGGGATATAAAGAGAGCAGCTGTTTTGGACAAAGTCTTTTTTATGGTTCAGGATAAACGAGGCGAAGTAAATGGGAAGCAATACATATAAGGATCTTCAGAACTCACATCCGTGTTTTGGAGGACAGAAAAATAATGCCGGGCGGATTCATATGCCGGTGAGTCCGGGATGCAACATCGGATGCCGTTTTTGTGAGCGGACGATCAATGATGTGGAGGAGCGACCGGGCGTAACATCAAAGGTGATCATACAGAAGCAGGCTGTTGTGGTGGACATGGTGGTCATGGTGGCTGTGGATGTGGAACACCGGATGGATTGCCATAAAAAATAAATTTGTACTTGATAAAGCCTATAGAAATAGTATACTATAATGTAAAATGATAATTTATCATGTTTGCAGAAAAAGTAGATGAGATTCAGATGATGTATAGATGTATGGAATCATTTGAATCAGATAACAACGACAGGGAGGTCAAGATGAAGATATCAACAAAAGGAAGATATGCGATAAAACTGATGTTGGATCTGGCCACCTATTATAATGGTGAGCCGGTTAAGATAAAGGATATTGCAAGAAGACAGCATATTTCAGACAAATATCTGGAGCAGATCGTTGCAATATTAAATAAGGCATCACTGGTAAAAAGTATCCGTGGAGCGCGTGGAGGATACATGTTATATGCTTCACCGGAGAATTATACGGTGCGGCAGATCTTAGAAACAGTAGAAGGAAGTCTGGCACCTGCAGACTGTGTCGGCGATAACGCAGCTTACTGCGAAAACAGAAGTATGTGTGTCAGCGTACTGATCTGGGAGAAACTTGATCAGGCAATACAGGATGTACTTGAGGGAATCACCTTAGCCGATCTCGTTGACTGGCAAAACAACCTGATGGTAGACCAGTACGTTATTTAATATATGATAGACATTTGCGACATGAAGAAAAGGAGATCACATTGATTCTTGGCAGCAGCAATGATCGCGAAGTGGCCTTGACAAAGGACTGTCAGTTCATCCTGACCTCCTTCCCGATGAATGAACGGCTGGTATTTAACCGGACATATGCGGGATATCGGGGAAGCCTGACCTTTACCGAAGATTTATACGATAATCTGTAAAAGCAGATACCACATTTCACTCTGAAAAATTCAGAAAGAAATGTGGTATTTTTTTGTTCTAATTTTCATTTGTCATGCATACATTATAACTATCAGAAGTGTGTAACAGCCTACTTTAGGTATCAGATCATATCAGAAAAGCAGATGCTTTTCGAGTATTGGCAGATGATGGAACTGACAGGTGAAAATGGTTACAGATGGCATATGCATGAGGTGGATCAGTTTGGAAAAAAGCAGAGAGAATGAAATATTGAAGATATTATCCGTAGCGTTAAGGAGAATATTTTCGAGTGAGATATATGATTATAACAAGCTTCAGGAGATAAGGCTTAGGATGAATGAACCCTTGATCGTGATCTATGATAATCGGGAATATTTTGTGACGGAGAAGGGAAAGCGAACCACAGAATGTAAGAAAGCATATATGGTAGCACCTGCCGATATAAGGGAAACGCTGGAATATATCAGTAACTATTCACTCTATGCATATGAGGATGAGATCCGGCAGGGATTTATAACGATTCAAGGGGGACATCGTGTAGGGCTTGCAGGAAAAGTCATTCTGGAATCTGGAATGATCAAGAGTGTCAGACATATATCATTTATCAATATCCGTTTGTCACATCAGGTTAAGGGATGCTGTAAGAAGGTTCTTCCGTACATAATAAATGGAAATGAGACATTTCATACACTGATCATTTCCCCACCACGATGTGGCAAAACCACACTTCTTAGAGATATGATCCGGATGTTGTCGGATGGATTTCCAGGATTCAAAGGAAATACTATCGGTGTCGTAGATGAACGATCTGAGATCGGAGCCTGTTATAAAGGCGTACCACAAAATGATATCGGCATACGGACGGATATTCTTGACTGTTGTCCAAAATCATATGGAATGCTGATGCTGATCCGTTCGATGTCACCGCAGATCATAGCGGTGGATGAGATTGGCAGCCGGGATGATATCGATGCGATCTACAGCGTGATCAACTGCGGCTGTAAGCTGATCGCAACCGTACATGGCAATTCCATTGATGATATCAGAAATCGTCCGGGACTTCGGAAGCTGGTCGATGAGAGGATATTTGAACGATATATCGTGCTGAGCAATCGCAAACGGACAGGAGAGATCCGGACGATATTTGACGATCGGGGAAGTGTTCTCTTTATGGCAGAGGATGAACGCCTGACATCGGCATATGAAAATGAAGCGGCTGTAGCAGAACTGTCATAAGTGCAGGGAGGCGTACATATGTTATATATAAAGATTCTTGGAATGCTTCTGGTGGTCGCAGCTTCCTATGGGATAGGAAAGACGATAGGAGTTTATCAAAACCGGCGAGTGGAAGATATCTACGAGCTTCTGATATTTGTCCGGATGGCAAATGGGCATCTGGCATACAGTGCATCGGAGATCACCGAGATCATTCGGGAAGGATCGGATAAAGCAGGGGGAAGGATCGGAGACTGGCTTGCCGGGCTGGCTTTGCAGTTCCGGACGGAAGAATATGCTTCTTCTTTTGAGCAGATCTGGACAGGCAGTATCGGAAGTCTGATGGAACACAGCTATCTGACGGACGCACAGATCGGTGCGGTAAAAGAGCTTGGAAAATGGCTGTGTTATATGGATGTCGATATGCAGATCAGGAATCTGAAGCTGTGGGAACAGAACATGCAGGCAGAGTATGAGGAACAAAAGGACAGGGCACGCAGGATAAATAAAGTATCCAGATCACTTGGATTACTCGGAGGGATCTTTTTGATAATACTGATAGGGTAAGGGTGGCAGGAGCTTATGACGATACAGTTATTATTGAAGATAGGTGCGGTAGGAATCCTTGTAGCACTGTTGAATCAGATATTAAAGCATTCGGGGAAGGACGAGCTGGCATTCCTGCTGAATCTGGCAGGACTGATTCTTGTACTTTCTTGGATCATTCCATATATCGTAGAATTCTTTAATGACATTATGAAGCTTGTAAATATCGGTGGATAGGGGAGAAAAGGCATGAGTCTTGTTACGGTATGTATGGCATCGGTTCTGGTCGTTTTAGTAGCGATAAAACTAAAGAAAATGAATGCAGAATACAGCACGCTCTTAAGTATTGGAGCGTGTTTATTTATTGTCAGCTTTATCATAGGAAGACTTGGAAATGTACTGGATTCCATCGACCGCATCACCGGATACATCAATATCAATATGGAGTATATATCGATCCTGCTTAAGATGCTTGGCATTTCCTATATCTGTGAATTTGCGACAAATATCTGTAAGGACGCAGGCTATGGTGCGATCGCTTCGCATATTGAGCTTGCCGGACGGGTGACAATGGTGGTGATGAGTCTGCCAATCCTGTTCCATGTGATCGATATGGTTGTTCGGCTGATGGGGTAGAACTATGAGAGGACAAAAAGCGAAAATGATTATAGCAGGCGTAATGGCGTTCACGATCCTATTATCTGTGGTGTGGTTTGGCGGGCAGACCAGCAGGGCAGCTACCTCAGATGTCGATGAGACGGATCTGGGACTTGATGAAAACACTTTTGACGAGATGGACATGCTGACAGAAGAACAGGCAGGACTCTCTTTTCGGGAGGTCGTATCCTATATACGAAACGGAAACCTTCAGGGACTGCTTGACTACAGTCTGAAAACCATACAACAGACACTTACGGGGGAGATAAAGAGCAATAATCGCCTGCTCCTGCAGCTTCTTGCCGTTGTCATTCTTGGTTCGGTGTTCACGAATCTGTCCGGAAAGTTTGGAAAGATGGTAGGTGGAAACGGCTTCTTTGTCACCTATCTGATGGTGGTATCCATCCTGCTCGGAATGTTTGCGATCGTTTCCGATATAGCGGTGTCGGCAGTCTCGGATCTTACGGATCTGATGATCACCTTTATACCTGCTTATACGTTGGCTGTCTCCTATACAAATGGTGCAGGCACGGCGGAATTTACCTATCAGATCACGGTGCTGATCATTTTTCTGTGCGAGAAGGTGATCATTCAGATCGTATTTCCGCTTGCCAAATGCAGTGGGGTGGTTGGACTGGTGAATAAGTTAAATGCCGAGGATCATTTTTCAAGGACAGTTACGTTGTTGAGGAATATTGCAGGATGGATCCTGAAAACCATGTTTGCAGTTGTAACAGGAATGAATGTGATAAAGGGTGTGATTGTTCCATCTGTGGACAAGTTGGAACGAAATGCCGTCTTAAAAGCGTTCGGGATGCTGCCAGGTGGAAATACGGTCAAGAACGTCTCGGATATCCTGCTCGGTTCGGGTATGGTTTTGAAAAATGCTATCGGAATTGCGGGCGCGGTCGTCGTATTGCTGGCAGTGCTTCTGCCGGTTACCAAGATCGCGGTGATCTATCTGACTCTCCGTATCGTATCTGCATTTGTACAGCCCTTGGGAGATAAAAGGTTTTCCGACGGCATTAACATTATGGCACAGACCATCGGTTTGATGCTGCGTGGCATCTGGTGTGCTTCCTTTTTATTTATCATCTCCCTCACACTTATGACGTTGCTTGCGAGGTGAAAAGCTGGTTGTCCATCCGGGTACATGCATAACCGTTTTTCAGAAATTGGTGGAAAGGAGTGCTGGATGTTGTTAGCTTGGATCAAAAATATCGTCCTTTTTATATTATTCTCCTCGCTGGTATTTTTCTTGCTTCCGGATGAGAAATACAGAAAATATATGCAGACGGCGGTTGGTTTTGTACTGGCGATCATTGTCCTGACACCTGTATTAAGTGCGGGAGGCTTGAACGACATTCTAAGCTTTGATTATTACTATGAATCTATTGCAGGCGCACCGGGAAATGGCGATGTTACATATTATACAGATGTCATGGAGACTATGATCGAAGATCATTTGCGTGATACATTTCAATTGGATAGTAAGGTAACGATTACCTTTGATGAGAGTTATACGGTCACAGCGGTTGAGGTGGATGTTGTTTCTACAACATCAGACAGTGTAGCAGATACAACCGTGGATGTAGCAAAACTCCGTCAGGAGATCGCAAAAGAGTATAAGATCAGTGAGGACAGGATAGAAATATTTGTAAATGGATATCAGACAAAATAACATGTACTAAAAGCGGACATGTTACATATAATGGAGTGAGAGAGCATGGAAGGAATATGGAATAACATCAAACAAAAGCTGCAGGAACTGAAAAAAGACAAAAATGCGGCACTTCGAAAGTGCATGGGGATTTTGCTTGCAGGTATTTGTCTGCTGGTCATTCTCTGGCCGTCTGATAAGGAAAACGGATTTTCCGGACTTGATGCTTTAACCGGAACGAAGCAGGATAAAACGCCCGGTGGAGTGACTGGAAAACAACAGAACGGGGAGGCTGCTACGGATAATGGACAGGAAACTTCCGGAGAAATATTATCGGCGAACAGCGGCTATGAAGACTATATAGTATTTCAGGAGGAGAAGCTGCGAGGGATACTGTCTCAGGTGAAGGGTGTCGGAACGGTAAGTGTCATGATCACATTAAAAGATGGAGGCGAGAAGATCATAGAGAAGGATGTGACGAAGTCCGATAGTGAGTCAGATGGCAGCAGTCAGAAGAGCAGGAGCGAGACCTCTGTTATGACAAACGCAGACAGCGGCGAATATCCCTATGTGAGCAAAACACTGGAGCCGGAGATTGAGGGGGTTCTGGTCAGTTGTACGGGGGCTTCCGATCCAACTGTTGCAATGAAAATAACCGAAGCGGTGCAGGCATTATTTGGTGTTCCGGCGCATAAGATAGTTGTATTAGAACAAGAATAAAGCATGGAGGATATGGATGAAGAAAAAGATCTTTAAGAAAAACCGTCTGGTGATACTTGCCCTGTCGGTTATGATCGGAGTTGCAGGCTATCTGAATTTCAATGCAGGGAAAAGAGACGACCTGTTGCGGCAAAAGGCAAAGGAGACAAATGCGGATGCCGAAGTTATCAGCTATGACAGTGAGAAAGCTGACGCTTCCGACACTTCAGAAAAAGAGCTTACAGATCAGGCAGATAAAGAAACGATGGGAGCTGCGGATAATACAGAAGCAGGCGGAGAAGCTGCATCGGAGAATATCGATCCTACATATCTGGAACAGGCAGCTTTAGAGGAAAATGTGGAGTTAAACAGTGATGAAGAAGACATCGGAGAAGCAGTCCTTACCAGTGCGCAGGCAATGAGAACGAATCTCGCAACCGCAAAGCTGAACCGGGAACAGAACCGGGCAAAAAGTAAGGAAGCACTGCTTGCGATCATCAACGATGAAACTATGGACAGTGCAGCAAAAGATGAAGCAGTAAGCAGCTATGTAAAACTTACCGATACGATCGAGAAGGAGACGGATGCAGAAACTGTCCTGACAGCAAAAGGCTATACCGATTGCATTGTAACCGTAAATGATGATACAGTCGATGTCACCCTCCCTGTTGCCACCCTGTCCGACACCGAACGCGCACAGGTGGAGGACATCGTAACCAGAAAAACCGGCTACGACGTATCCCAGCTTGTAATAACAGTTGCCGAAGATAAGTAGGAATACACCTGCTAGAATTATGACATAAATATGATGCCCTCTATAAATGACTTGCTGCGCTTTCGACTCAAAGCACAGCGGACGGCACTATAAACAAGAACCGGATACTCCATTGTAAATGACTAGCAGCGCTTTCGATTCGAAGTAAATGGCCTATTCGTAAATACTCCTGTGCCAACTCGCCTTCGGCTCAAACAGGCACCCGTATTTACTGACAATGTGCTTTTTCAGTCGAAATGCTCGCAAATGTCATATTATAAAGGGCATCATTTTTTTATGTTATAAAGCCCAGCAGGTGTAATTACAAGTTGTGATATGTCACAACGGAAAATAAATAAGTGAGATTAAATTTAAAGATTTGGAGCTTATATATTTTATATAGAAATTAACAGGCACTACAACAAACACCGGAGCCACATTGTAAGATGACATCCGCGAGCATTTCGACAAGAGAAGTAAATTGCCTGTAAATACGGGTGCCTGTCTGAGCCGAAGGCGAGTTGGCACAGGAGTATTTACAAATAGGGCATTTACTTCGGATCGAAAGCACAGCAGGTCATTTACAATGTGGCTCCGGTGTTTGTTGCAGTGCTGTTCGTTTGGTGTAAAACTGCACAAAAACAACTGGATATTTTGTATAAATAGAATGTGTTACCTTGTTTTTATGTAGGGTGTCAGATATAATGAAACTATATGTCTATATAGCAGAAAAAGATGCAGAATAACATGAAAAACAAGTTTTTTTACAGGGAGGTATGAATGAAAAACGGAAGAACAACAATGATAAAAAGGATTTTTGCCGTGACGCTGGCATTTGCGGTAGCTGTCTCGATCCTGACAGTGCCGGTACAGGAAGCGTATGCAGCCGGTGGCAAGGTAAAAACGGTGGCAGTTACAAACCTGCCCGCAAAACAACTGACACTTAAAAAAGGAAAGACATTTACCTTAAAATCAAAGGTAACAGTAACCAGAAAGGCTTCAAAGAAGGTTACATATAAGACAAGCAACAAAAAGATTGCGACGGTAAATGCAAAAGGTAAGATCACAGCGAAGAAAAAAGGAACCGCTAAGATCTATGTGATCTCAAAGGCAGATAAGAAGAAAAAATGCACGATCACAGTGACAGTCGGTACACCAGTTACCAAGGTAAAGCTGAACAAGACCAAGTCTACGATGACAATTGGCAAAAAGCAGACCTTAAAGGCAACGGTTACACCGAAGAAAGCCAGCAGCAAGGCAGTCGTATGGAAGTCATCCAATAAGAAGGTTGCAACTGTAACCAGCAAAGGTGTTGTAAAGGCAAAGAAGGAAGGAACCGTCACGATTACGGCAACAGCAAAGGACGGATCCGGTAAGAAAGCCACCTGTAAGATTACAGTGAAGAAAGCAGCTTCGATCATACCAATCCCGACACCGGAAGAACCACTGATCGTTAAGAGCCTGAATATAGCACAGCCGGATCTGTTAACCATTACATTAACAAAGCAGGCAGCACTCACGGCTTCGGACTTTCAGGTATGGGCAAAGAAATATGAAAGTGCAGACTATCTGAAACAGTATACGATCGGACAGATAACAACAACGGATTCGCTTACTTATAAGATTAAGCTTACAGGAGATTCGGTGTTACAGAAAAACTCCTATATAAAAGTAGTAGTTCCAAAATTAAATCTGTCAAGAGAATGTATCTATCGGGATGAAACTTATACGATAGAAAAATCAGAAACATATGTATACAAACTTGGAGATTCTGTTGATAAGAGTCAGACACTTGGAAAGGGCTATTCCAATTGCTCTGTCAGCGGACTGCCGGCAGGGGTTAAATATCAGATCAAGACAGCTGCTGCCACATGTACACTTAAATTTAACGGTAACGTGACAAAGCAAGGGAAATATACAAGTAAATTAGTCTATGAAGATGAACTTGGTAACAAATTCAGTATGACTATCATCTGGCTGGTTTATGATGGAACGGAACTGCTTGTAAAGGATGCGGAAAAGGTTCTGACAACTGCATGGGGAACTACGCTTCCACAGCTTAAGGTATATGGCGGAAACGGTACTGATACGAGCGATTATACATATGAGATTTTACGAGAAGAAAGTGACAGTGCTGCATTAGCAGTTTCTTCACTCATCAATGGTGGAGCCGGGATACAGGTATCATCCCCAAAACTGTCAACCGGAACCTACAAGCTTCGTATCCGTGCAACAGATAAGACAGACACTTCTATGACAAGCACAGGAACTCTTACACTAAAAATTATAGAAGGCGGTTATTTACAGGGTAAAGTAAAAGATGCAAATGGCGATCCACTGACCAGTTTTCAATTCACTATGAAGAACCAAAATGAATATGCCGAGTATACGGATGAGGTAAGCGGCAGATGGAATGGTGTTAGTAAGGATGGAGTCATTTTAATGGATGATCTGGAAGCCGGTACTTATGATGTTGCGGTATCCAGTTATAGTGGAACAGTAGGTACTACTGTTTATAATCTGAAGACTCAGAAAGCGGCATATGGAACAGATGATGTGCATCCGGTCTGGTCATTTGATGTCACACTCCCGGTATATAAGGTTACTATAGAGCTGGACCCGGATGTGCCAGATGCAGTGAAAAATATAACCGGTTTGGCAATTGGCAGGATGTTTCGGATGGAAGTTATTATGGATCGACCAAAACCGTTTATCTGGAAAATGGAACTCATCATTTAACCTGTCGAAAGAGTATAAGTGGTGAAATTTATAATTTTTATCTGGATGTGACGGTGAACGGAAGTAATACGACCGCATATGCATATGTCAAAGAATAAGGTTCGTATGAGAATAGATTAGGGAATCTACAGAAGGAGAGTATAGATGAAAGAAAGACGATATAATTTGTCTGTGAAAAGATTTCTGGCATGGGTGATAGCGATCGCAGTTGCAGTATCCATTCTGACTGTCCCACAGACAGAGAGCTATGCAGCCGGTGGTAAGATCAAAACCATAGCGGTTACGAATCTGCCGGCAAAGCAGTTAACCTTAAAAAAAGGAAAATCCTTTACCTTAAAGACAAAGGTAACAGCGACAGGAAAGATTTCCAAAAAGGTCGCATATAAATCGAGTAACAAGAAAGTTGCAACTGTAAATGCAAAGGGTAAGATCACGGCAAAGAAGAAGGGAACCGCTACGATCACCGTTTACTCCAAAGCAGATAAGAAAAAGACCTGTAAGATCAAGGTGACAGTTGGTACCCCGGTTACCAAGGTGAAGTTAAATAAGACAAAGGCAAACTTAAATGTCGGTAAATCACTGACCTTAAAGACAACCCTTTCACCGAAGAAACCAAGCAATAAAGGAATCATTTGGAAAAGTTCAAATACCAAGGTTGCAACTGTAACCAGCAAAGGTGTCGTAAAGGCAAAGAAAGCGGGAACCGTTACGATCACAGCGACAGCAAAGGATGGTTCCGGTAAGAAAGCAGCCTGTAAGATCACTGTAAAGAAAGCAGCGGTGACTCCGGTTGTTCCGGAAGTACCGGTTGTGATCCGGAACGTGAGTATTGTGAATAAAGCAGTGATCCAGGTGACATTAAATAAGGCAAAAATATTACAGACATCGGATTTTGCAGTATCCAGTAAGGTATATGGATACGGGAACTTTGTAAGAAAGTGTGTGATTGATCATCTGGAAACAACAAATAACATTACATATAAGCTTTATCTGGACAAACAGGATATTTTTTATAATGGAGATATTGTTCAGGTATCTGTTCCGACATTAAACAGTACAAAAGAACTGACATATCGGACAAAGCCGACAGAGATAACAATAAGATCGGAAGTACGACGTAAGAAAGGAACAGTGGTAGGGACCAGTTCCTTAGATACTTCAGGCGTTTATGATCCGGATGTACAGGGCTATGCTGTATATACAGTAAGCAATCTTCCAACCGGTCTTTCGTATAAGGTGGTAGATGACGCAGACCAATCCGGTTATCTGCAGTTTTATGGTACCTTGAAAGAGACAGGAATCTGGGAGACAAAGGTTGATGTCGTAGATGAATTTGGAAATAAGATTCATTATATCAAGGTATGGAAAGTATATGATGAAAGGGCAGTCATAGCACAGGATATTACAAAATATGGATGCCTGAGTTTTCCAGCTCCAAACAAACCAAATGGAACTTATACAGTAAAGTATGGAGCACAGATAAGTCCTATTGGTGGTAATGGCAGTTACAAATATGAAGTTGTGTCAAAAGCAGATTGTCTGGATTTGGTGATGTCAACAACCGGAGTACAGTATTGTTCGATTGATACAGATCAGGCTGGTGAATATACCATGAAGATAAAGATCTCTGACAGCAGAGATGCTGCAGTTTTCACATACTGCACAGTGACTTTTATTATAAAACCGGGAGTCCTGCTCCAGATTACAGCTACCGATCTGGATGGAAATAAGATCAAATATACCGGTATAGATACTTATTTGTGCAGACTTAAATCCCAGTGGAAGGATAATTCATACAGTGAGATCAGCTATGCACGAGAGGTCGGGGAGATTGAAGATGGAATGGCAATATACAGCTATGTACCGGAAGGAGTCTATGATATCTCGATTGAGGATGAAAGAGGCGGAACAGGAGTCTATGCAAGTGATTACTATGTAAGTGCTGCAGCTACGAATGAAGTTACGTTTGCTCTTCCTGTATATCAGCAGACTGTCGTATCGGATAATACGGATTTTGCAGATCTTAGCCAGATGGGAGAGTGGAAGGATGAGAATGGAGTTGTACAGGGCAAAGGCGGATACCTCTATCTGGCGGTTGGTAATTATACACTGACCGGTACCGCGGAGAAAGATGGTGTGACTTATCAGGCAACTCTTAAGATATCAGTTACAAATACTACACGGGCCAATATGGTAACCGCCCATGTAGTGGCTCAATAAATAAAAGGGGAGACTATTTTATGAAAAAACATACGAAAATGTCAATGCTAAAACGTATCCTGGCAATTGTGATCGCAGCAGCAGTAGCGGTTTCCATACTTACGGTTCCGGATGTGGAAGTAAGTGCGGCAACCGGTAAAG
Source organism: Clostridium sp. AM46-21 (assembly GCF_003480025.1). NCBI lineage: Bacteria > Bacillati > Bacillota > Clostridia > Eubacteriales > Clostridiaceae > Clostridium > Clostridium sp. AM46-21. Next base: position 92,387 of record NZ_QUIB01000010.1, on the reverse strand, counting down.
TAAAATCTGTAGCGGTTACAAACCTGCCGGCAAAACAACTGACACTCAAAAAAGGGAAAACATTTACCTTAAAATCAAAGGTAACAGTAACCGGAAAGGCTTCAAAGAAGGTTACATATAAGACAAGCAATAAAAAGATTGCAACGGTAAATGCAAAAGGTAAGATTACAGCAAAGAAAAAAGGAACCGCTAAGATCTATGTGATCTCAAAGGCAGATAAGAAGAAAAAATGCACGATCACAGTAACCGTCGGAACACCGGTTACCAAAGTGAAGCTGAATAAGACCAAGTCTACAATGACAGTCGGCAAGAAGCAGACCTTAAAGGCAACGGTTACACCGAAGAAAGCAAGTAGCAAGGCAGTCGTATGGCAGTCATCCAATAAGAAGGTTGCAACTGTAACCAGCAAGGGTGTCGTAAAGGCAAAGAAAGCCGGAACGGTTAAGATTACAGCAACAGCAAAGGACGGCTCCGGTAAGAAGGCATCCTGCAAGGTAACAGTAAAGAAAGTGTCTGCAGCGAAACCGGACAATCCAGTTCCAGTAACGCCGCTTGGTATCAAGAGTGTGAAAATCGTACAGGATGATATGATGGAGGTTACCTTTACAAAGGCAACAGCACTTACGGCAGCAGATTTTAATGTATGGGCAAAACGATATGAAAATGCAGATTATCTGAAGAAATATACAGTAAGTCAGGTAACGACAACGGATTCCATTACTTACAAGGTGTATATCACGGGAGATATGGTATTTGGCAAAGGGCTTTATATCAAGGTAGAGGTACCAAAGTTAAAGTTGTCAAAAGAGTGTGTGTATATGGAAGATACATACAATGTCGAAAATTCTGTAACATTATCATATAAAGTAGGAGCTACAGTAAAAGATATAAGACAAAGACTGGGAACAGGTTATGCGAATTATTCGATCAGCGGGCTTCCTGCCGGTATTCAATATGAGGTCACAACAGAGGCAACGAAACGGGTGATGGAATTTTCAGGATCACCGAGAAAGGCTGGGGTGTATGACAGCGTTCTGGTTTACGAAGATGAGATTGGCAGTAAATATCGTTTGACAATCCGTTGGATCATATATGACGCGGACAATCTGATCGTATGTGATAAAGAAGAAGGGGCATTAAATACTAATTGGAGTAGTTTATTTACACCGGTGTATGCATATGGAGGAAGCGGTTCTTATACATATGAGATCATAAGAGCAGAAAGTGACAGTGCGATTCTGAATAACTGTAAGATTGTAGATGATTTAGATAAGATCAATATCAATGCAAAAGGGATTGCATCAGGAGTATATAAGATCCGTATCCGTGTCATAGATCAGAAGGATGGTACAAAGACAGGAACGGGAACACTTACTTTTACAATTGTAGATTCCTATTATATCAAGGGAATTGTAAGAGATGCGAATGGAGATCCGATAGAGCAGTACCGTTATTCAATAATTAATAAGAATAGATATGCGGAATATTCAAATACGATAAGCGGAGTAAGGTATAGCACCTATAATCTCAGTACCAAAAAATATGATGGTACGTTTTACGATGAAGGTCTGGAAAGCGGCACATATGATATCACGATATCCGATCGAAGCGGGTCTGTAAGTCAGAGCATTTATAATCTGACAGCATTACCAAGAAAGGAAGGGCAGACATCGACGGATACGGATCTGAAGATGATGTTTGATGTCACACTTCCTGTTTATAAGATCAAGATTGAGATGGACCCAAATGCGCCGGAAGAAGTACAGGGATTTACGAAATTCGCTACCTGGCGCGATGTAGCCGGATCGAAATATTACAATGAAGGAACAACACAATACCTTCCAAACGGAACTTATCATCTGAGCTGTACCGGTACGGTGAATGGCACAAAATATGTCTTTTATGTGGATATAACCGTGAATGGCAGCAATAAAACAGCATATGCTTATGTAAAAGAATAAGATATGGGAATGGATGTTACATGAGTCATGAGAAACATGGAAGGAGACAAGAGTATAAATGAAAGAAAGACGAAAGAATTCGACGGTAGGGAGAATACTTGCATGGGTGATCGCAGCTGCAGTGGCAGTATCCATTCTTACCATTCCACAGACAGAAAGTTATGCGGCAGGGGGTAAGGTAACAAAGGTAGCGGTATCCAATCTTCCGGCAAAGCAGCTGACACTGAAAAAAGGGAAAACATTTACTTTAAAGCCAAAGGTAACAGTAACCGGAAAAATTTCAAAGAAGGTTACTTATAAGACAAGCAACAAAAAGGTTGTGGCAGTGAATGCAAAAGGTAAGATCACAGCAAAGAAAAAAGGAACAGCAAAGATCTATGTGATCTCAAAGGCAGATAAGAAGAAAAAATGCACGATCACAGTAACGGTCGGAACACCGGTTACCAAGGTGAAGCTGAACAAGACCAAGTCGACAATGACAGTCGGGAAAAAGCAGACCTTAAAGGCAACGGTCACACCGAAGAAAGCAAGCAGCAAGGCAGTTGTGTGGAAGTCATCCAACACAAAGGTTGCAACGGTTACGAGCAAAGGTGTTGTAAAGGCAAAGAAAGCTGGAACGGTTACGATCACAGCAACTGCTAAGGATGGCTCCGGTAAGAAAGCAACCTGTAAGGTTACAGTAAAGAAAAAAACAGTGAATCCTGCACCTATAACACCGACGCCGGTCGAACCGGTCGTGATCAAGAGTCTGACAATCCTTGGAAATGCAGATATTCAGGTGGTGTTAAGTGCCAAACAGGCATTAAAGGCATCGGATTTTACAGTTTCCAGTAAAGTGAATGGATATGGTAAATATGTAAGAAAATGTGTACTTGACAGTGTGACAACAACAGATCAGATCACATATCGGATTCATTTGAACAGACAGGATGTGCTCTTTAACAGTAATATGGTTCAGGTATCTGTTTCAAAATTGAAGACCAGTAAAGAAGCGGTATATCGAAAAGCTGCCAGTACAATAACGACCAGCGAAGTAAAGATATTTGCAAAGGGTGACGGATTTAACACAAAGAAGGATGTAACCTATTATAAACCGGATATATCAGGACTTGCTGTTATTACAGTTGGAGAATTGCCGCCGGGCGTTTCTTATAAAGAGGTACAGACAGGCAGTAATTCAAATTATCTTGAATTTACAGGCGTATTTACTGCGAGCGGGATCTATACAACAAAGATCGATGTAGTAGATGAACTTGGTAATAAGATACATCATACGATCACCTGGAAGATATGGGATGCTCAGACGATCGTTGCAGAAGACATTATACAATATGGCTATTTACAGAATCCGGATGCAGCAGCCGGTAAACCGGATGGTGCGTATACATCCAAATCTGATGCACAAATTTTACCACGAGGCGGAAGCAGTACTTACACATATGAAGTTGTTTCGAAGGCAGACTGCATGGAACTGACACCGGATGGATTTTATGCTTATGGTACGATAGATACCAGGCAGGCGGGAACTTATTCTATGAAAGTAAAGATCACAGACAAGAAAGATTCTGCTATCTTTACATACTGTACAGTGACATTTGTCATTACAAAGGGAATTCGTGTGAAAGGAACATTTGTGGATCTGGATGGTCATAAGATCAAGAATACAGTTTCAGATACCTTTTGGTGTTATATCAAGTCCAAGTGGACGGATCGGGCATACTCCATTGATCTGAAAAAAGAGATCGGAAAGTACAATAGTAGTACCGGAACGGTATATTTTGATGTCCCGGAAGGCAATTACGACATAAGAGTGGTAAATAAAACCGGAGGGGTAGAAAAATATCTTGAAAATTATACGGTAAGTGCATCAACAAGCAATAATTACCAGATTGTGCTTCCGTTATATCAGATTACGGTTGCATCGGATAATACAGCATTAGGTGTTTCATCTTTTGGAGAATGGGAAGAAGCAGATGGTACTTTGAGAGGAAAAGGTGAGTATCTGTATCTGCCGGTTGGTAATTATACATTAACCAGTACTGCAGAGAAAGCTGGGGTAACCTATCAGGCAACTCTCAAGATATCAGTTACGAACACTACACGGTCTGCGACAGTGACCGCACATGTAGTGGCGAAATAAAAAAGTACTACCCACAGGTATACCTGAAATTATGATAACCTGTGGGTAATATAATATTCCGAGCAAATAAAATCGGGAGAAGAAGGTAGTAAAGGGAGGCTATGTTTATGAAAAAACACGCAAAGACGTCAGTGCTAAAACGTATCCTGGCAATTGTGATCGCAGCAGCAGTAGCGGTTTCCATACTTACAGTTCCGGAGGCGGAAGTAAGTGCGGCAACCGGTAAAGTAAAATCTGTAGCGGTTACCAACCTGCCCGCAAAACAACTGACACTTAAAAAAGGAAAGACATTTACCTTGAAATCAAAGGTAACGGTAACCGGAAAGGCTTCAAAGAAGGTTACATATAAGACAAGCAATAAAAAGATTGCGACGGTAAATGCAAAAGGTAAGATCACAGCAAAGAAAAAGGGAACCGCTAAGATCTATGTGATCTCAAAGGCAGATAAGAAGAAAAAATGCACGGTCACAGTGACAGTCGGTACACCGGTTACCAAGGTAAAGCTGAACAAGATCAAGTCTACGATGACAATTGGCAAAAAGCAGACCTTAAAGGCAACGGTTACACCGAAGAAAGCCAGCAGCAAGGCAGTCGTATGGAAGTCATCCAATAAGAAGGTTGCAACTGTAACCAGCAAAGGTGTTGTAAAGGCAAAGAAAGCAGGAACAGCTACGATTACAGCAACAGCAAAGGACGGCTCCGGTAAGAAAGCCACCTGCAAGGTAACAGTAAAGAAAGCATCTGCAGCAAAGCCGGCTGATCCAACTCCGGCTGCTCCGGACTATGCGATCAAAAGTATGAAGGTTCTTGGAGTGGAGAGCATAGAAATCACATTTTCCAAGGCGGTTGTACTTACAAAGGCAGACTTTGAAATCTTTGCAAAGCAGTATTCATATGGTACCTATAAGAAACCGTATCAAGTAGTTCAGGCAGAAACTAGTGATCATATCACATATATACTGCATATCAACGATGAAGATGAGTTTCAGAAAAATACATATATCAAGGTAGCAGTCAAAACCAGCGGTGTGTATAAGGAGTGTATATATCGGGATAAGACAGTTAATATTCAGAAAACCAGATACTATGCGATCAAAGTAAATGGAGCATTGGAAAGCTACAATGATGATCTTACTTATGGAACCGGTTACAGGACGTATTCAATTGATAAGCTGCCTGTAGGAATGGATTATTATATATTGAATGATATGATTGATGAAAGTATTGTGTTTACAGGATCACCGACAGAAGCAGGTGAGACTCAGAGCTTGTTGACCTGCGAAGATGAACTGGGAAATAAATATCAGACGACCATTATCTGGATGATCTATGATGAAAATCAGTTGTATTCACGTAGTACGACATGTCAGTATTTTTCACGGGAGAATGGCGTCTATCATAAGCCATATTCTGTATACGGTGGAAGTGGACAGTATACATATGAATTAGCCGGGGGTGATTATGAACTTTTCCAGACGACAATCAGTACATCAGGCTATATGAGGGTATCATTTGAAAATGTAGATGCCGGTGAATATCAGATTCAGGTTAAGATAACAGATAAGAATAACCCTGCTCTATATACGGTTGCGACAATTACATATACAATTATTGATGGAGCACATATCAGTGCGATTGTCCGGGATGCAAATGGTGATCCGATTCGAAGAGGAAATTATTCCTTACATGGATATTCGGATGATCCATCACAGAAATTGAATTCTACCAGTGGTTCAATACAAGATGGTACAATGTCTTATACCATTATTCCGGGAAATTATAATATTACCTTTTATAATGCAAGTCATACAGCGAAGTATACATTTTACAATCAGAAATGTCCGGTGAATTCCGGTGATGAGCCGATGACTTTTGATGTGACACTTCCGGTCTATCCGGTAACGATCGTTCCGGATCCGGAAAAGAGTACAGCCACATCATTTGGATATTGGGTAGATGTGAATGGTGCAAATGCGTATGGATATGAATCAGGAGATACGCTCTATCTTCCAAATGGTACTTATTATATTAAGACGGAAGATGGTAAAAGTTATGCCAGATTTACTGTGAACGGCAAGAGTCTGACAGTAAATGCGTATGATCGTCAGTAAGGAGGACAGGATATGAATCGAATACATAATATGAGCTATGCCAAACGGATCCTTGCATGGGTGCTTGCTGTAACAGTTGTACTGTCTATCCTGACTATTCCACAGGGAGAGAGCTATGCTGCTGCAGGAACGGTGAAGTCAATTGCTGTAACAAATCTTCCGGCAAAGCAGTTGACACTGAAAAAAGGAAAAACATTTACCTTGAAATCAAAGGTAACCGTAACCGGAAAAGCTTCAAAGAAGGTTACTTATAAGACAAGCAATAAAAAAATCGTGACAGTAAATGCAAAGGGTAAGATCACAGCAAAGAAAAAGGGAACAGCAAAGATTTATGTGATCTCAAAGGCAAATAAAAAGAAAAAATGCACGATCACAGTAACCGTCGGTACACCGGTTACCAAAGTAAAGCTGAATAAGACAAAATCAACTATGACAGTTGGTAAGAAGCAGACCTTAAAGGCAACGATTACACCGAAGAAAGCCAGCAATAAGGCAGTTGTATGGAAGTCATCCAACACAAAGGTTGCAACAGTATCAGGCAAAGGCGTTGTAACGGCAAAGAAAGCCGGAACCGTTACGATCACAGCAACCGCAAAGGATGGTTCCGGAAAGAAAGCAGCCTGCAAGATTACAGTAAAGAACCAGGTAAAGCCGGCTCCGACACCTGTAACTGTAAAAAGTGTGAAGGCGATTGGAATGATGCAGGTTCAGGTAGAATTGACAGGTACCAAGGAATTAAGCAGTTCGGATTTTAAAATCTATAAAAGAAAGTACTCTTTTGGCAGTTATAAGAAGGAATGTAATATTGATTCGGTTAAGACTTCCGATAAGATAACATACAAGATAACACTGGATACTTTAGATGCACTTGTAACAGGAGATATGGTACAGGTTGTGATTGCCAAAATGAATTATAAGGGAGAGGCTGCATATAAGGGAATCATAAGAGAGCAGACGACAAAGTCCGAGATCATAAAAAGTGTTGGAGATAGTATCAATCACTATTCCGATGAAAAATATTATGAACCGGGACTGGTCGGGCTGTGTTCGTTTAAGATAACAGGAGAGCTTCCTCAGGGAATTACATATAAGATAATAAAAGACGATGATATGTTTAATGGTATAACCGATTGTCTGGAGTTTTCAGGAAGTTTTACAAAAGGCGGAATTTATACCACGAAAATTGAGGTAGAAGACGAGATCGGCAATAAGGTTCATCATACGATCACATGGAAGATAGCCGATGAGAACCGGTTAATGGCAGCAGATATTGTGCAATATGATTATCTGCGGCAGGAAAAAGGAGAAACAAAGAAATCATGCCATGTTGATCTGGATGCCTCAGTTTATGGCGGAAACGGAAGTGTGAAATATGAGATACTTGAATGTTCAAATGAAATAAGTTACAGCAAAAGTGCATTTGGACTTAACTGCATTCTGGATACAGAAAAAACAGGCACCTATACACTGAAAGCCAAAGTAACAGATACCGAAGATGCTTCAATAACAACGATTTTATCAGTTACAATAATTGTGAAGGATAGTGTAGCATTTAAGGGCTGTGTGTATGATCTGGACGGACACAAGATTACATCAACGGTCGCGGATGTGGCTGCACCATACTATATATCTTTATATGCAAAAGAAAAAGATACGTTGTGTGATGCGTCAGAATTTAATGATCCGAAATCAGATGGATCATTTCAGATTTTTGTTCCGGACGGAACCTATGATGTCTTTGTAGCAAGCGAGGCACAAGATATAGGAACCTGGGTATGCGACAGCAAGGTAACCGCATCTACCCCATATCAGAAAATTGTACTTCCGGTATATCAGATCACGATCGGATCGGACAATCCGGCAATCGACATTCGTAATTTTACAAAATGGAGATCCAATGAGAGAAAAACAATATATGGAAACGTAATATATCTTACAGCCGGAACCCATATCTGGACAAGCACCGCCACTATAGATGGTGTAGAATATACTGCTACATTAAACGTAACAGTAACAGATAAAACACGATCCACAACCGTAAAGGCACATGTAGTGGCAAAATAAAACAAAAGAATAATAATCGTAAAAGATTATAATTATGCGACGGATACCTGTTATAATGATTTGATGCACATATCACATTATAGTAGGTATTCGTTTTTTTATGTGAAAAATTGTATTTTTGTCAAAGCTGTAAATATGGCAATGTGTATATATTTTATTTATATTATATAAAAATATAAATAAACAACATTAACAATGCAGATACTATGATAGAAACTATGGATTTGTATAACACTAAAAAAATAGTTCAAAGAATATGCGTAAATTCAGAATTAGCTATTATACAAAAGTGAATGGATATGCAGGTATGCTGTGTCGGCTGGTGCTTGTATCCTATAACAACATTAGCGAAGCTTCCGTTATGAAGTGCACATTGTCAGCACATACGGGTGCATGTTTGAGCCGCAGGCGAGTTTGCACAGGAGTATGTGCGGATAAGACATGTGCAGTTCATAGGAAGAGAAGTGTGTTGTTATAGGATACAAGCACCAGCCGACACAACATACCTGCATATCCCTCACAAAACTAGTGGCTAATTCTGAATTATCCCCGCCAATTCCGGGTGTTGAATGTTTTTCATAATTGCGGTATAATATTGAATCAATATGTACAAATATAGGAAGTCTGGAGGTATACAGAATGAGTGAAGAAAATACAAGCACGTATGAAAATATAGAAGAAGAAAATTCCATCGGTCATGTACAGATCGCAGGCGAGGTAATCGCGATCATTGCAGGTCTGGCAGCAACTGAAGTAGACGGTGTATCAAGACTTGCCGGCTCACTATCAAATGAACTCGCAAGCCGTCTTGGCAAGAAGAATCCGGCAAAGGGCGTGAAAGTAGAATTACTGCCGGGCGAAGTAAAGGTAGATCTGGCAATTGACGTATTATATGAGTACAGCATTCCAACTGTGACAACACAAGTTCAGGATAAAGTAAAGCAGGCAATCGAGACTATGACAGGTCTTAATGTAACCAAGGTAAATATACGTGTAGCCGGCGTTCGCATGGCAGACGCAAACTAGAGAGGAACATATGACAAGACGAGAGATAAGAGAAACCGTATTTAAAATTTTATTCAGTCTGGAATTCAATGACATTTCAGAGATCAGAGAAGAAGCAGAACTCGAACTGGAGCATGCCAGCCTTTATGATGAAGACGATAACAAGATGGATGCAGTAGCCATGACAGAGGAAGAAAAAGCCTATGTTATAGATCGAGTAGAGGCAGTCGTAGCCCATATTACAGAGATCGATGAAACGATCAGTGGTATTTCACAGGGATGGAAGCTTGGCAGAATCGGAAAAGCAGAGCTTGCTATCTTAAGACTGGCTGTATACGAGATCAAATTTGATGAAGATATTCCTGTAAAGGTAGCGATCAATGAAGCAGTAGAGCTTGCAAAGACATACTGCGATGTAGAAGCAAAGAGCTTCATTAATGCACTTCTTGCAAAGCTTGCAGATTAGGTGAGAATATGGCAAAGAAAAGCTATACCGTCGGACAGGTAAATGGATATATCAAGAATCTGATCAGCAGTGATTATCTGCTTGGTGATATTTATGTGAAGGGAGAAGTCTCTAACTGCAAATATCACAGTTCCGGGCATATCTATTTTTCATTGAAGGATGAGACCGGTTCGATCATGGCTGTTATGTTTAAAAGTTATGCATATTCCGGTCTTGATTTCAAACTGGAAAACGGGCAGCAGGTAGTCTGCCACGGAAGTGTGAATATCTACGAACGGGATGGCAGATATCAGTTATATGTAAAAGAGATCAAGCTGGATGGGATTGGAAATCTCTATGAGCGGTATGAACAGTTGAAACAGAAGCTGTATGAACAGGGACTGTTTGAATTCGATATCAAGAAGCCGATACCGGCATATCCGAAGCGGGTAGGCATCGTGACAGCACAGACAGGTGCGGCGATCCAGGATATCAGAAACATCGCAAAGAGAAGAAATCCATATGTCCAGCTTATCCTGTATCCGGCAAAGGTACAGGGAGATGGGGCAGCAGAGGATATTGCACATGGAATCGAAGTGTTGGATACTTTGGGCGTAGATACGATCATTATCGGTCGTGGCGGCGGTTCGATCGAAGATCTCTGGGCATTTAATGAGGAGGTCGTTGCATGGGCAATCTATCATGCAAAGACGCCGATCATTTCCGGTACAGGTCATGAGATTGATAATACCATCGCAGATTATGCGGCAGATCTTCGAGCTCCGACACCATCAGCCGCCTGTGAGCAGGCAATACCGGATGTGATGTCCACGGTTCATCAGGTCATAAATCAGGGCAGACAGATGGATTATCTGATGAAACGGAGACTTGCAGCATATCAGGAGAAGTTACAGGTAGCAGAACGGCATCTTCGTATACTGAATCCAAAACAACGACTGGCACAGCAGCAGATCTATCTGGATGATCTGTCAGATCGTTTAAACCGTGCTATGAAGAACAAATATGACAGATACGAACACCGGGTGATGCTTCTTGCAGAACGTCTGCATGGTCTGTCACCATCGGCGAAGCTTATAAACGGATTTGGATATATCGAAAAGACCGGAATGCCGGTAACAACGATAAAAGAGATAGAAAAAGACGACCACATTACCATCCGTGTTCATGATGGCCTGATCGAGACAAGAGTAACGGATGTGAAAGAGGAAGATTAGAAATGGCAGAGAAGATGGAAAAGGAGGATTTCTCGATCGAGGAATCCCTGAAGAAAATAGAAGCGATCACGGCTGTCTTAGAGAATCCTGCGACATCGTTAAAGGACAGTCTGGCAGCCTATGCAGAGGGCGTACAGCTTGTTCAGGCATGTAAGGACAATCTGTGTGATGTAGAAAAAGAAATGATCGTATTGAGTGGAGAGAACAGTGGAAAAGAATAAATTAGAACTTCGGACAAAAGAAGTACAGGATATTATATACACATATGCACCGGCAGAAGAAGGGTTTCAGAAAACTATCTTTACGGCAATGAATTATTCCTTTCAGGCAGGCGGAAAGAGACTACGTCCGTTATTAATGCAGGAAACCTACCGCTTGTTTGGCGGAACAGGAAAAGTTGTAGAGCCGTTTATGGCAGCAATCGAGATGATACATACCTATTCCCTGATCCATGATGATCTGCCGGCATTGGATAATGATGAATACCGCAGAGGAAGAAAGACTTCGCATGTGGTATTTGGTGAGGCAATGGCGATCCTTGCTGGTGATGCGCTTTTAAATTATGCATTTGAGACAGCCTGTAAGGCATTTGAGCTGGAACCGGGTGATCAGACTGTTGCCAGAGCATTCACGATCCTTGCAAAAAAAGCAGGTGTAAACGGAATGATCGGTGGCCAGGTTGTAGATGTAGAGATGACAGGGAAGCAGATGAGTGGTGATCAGCTTCATTTTGTGTATGAGAATAAGACCGGTGCGTTGATCGAAGCATCCATGATGATCGGTGCAGTTCTTGCCGGAGCAACGGAAGACGAATTGAAGCAGGTTGAGATGATCGCATCGGATATCGGACTGGCATTCCAAATCCAGGATGATCTTCTGGATATTTTGGGTGACAGCGCAGTGCTTGGAAAACCTGTCTGCTCAGATGAAGAAAATGGTAAAGTAACTTATGTCACGGTCCACGGACTTGAGGAGTCCAAGAAGGATGTCGCGGAGATATCCAGGCGTGCGGTTACAAGACTGGATCAGCTTCCGTATAAGAATGAATTTCTGGATGAATTGATTCTGGAACTGGTCAACAGAAAGAAATAACAGAGATGAAAGATATGAGTATACTGGATCGAATACAAGAACCAAATGACATAAAGAAAATAGATGAGAAAGATCTGCCGGAGCTGGCACAGGATATCCGAGAGTTTCTGATTGCAAATGTCAGCGAGACGGGTGGGCATTTGGCGTCAAACCTTGGGTGCGTGGAACTTACAATCGCACTTCACCGTGCGATGGATTTCCCGGCTGATAAGCTGGTATGGGATGTAGGACATCAGTCCTATGTGCATAAGATCCTGACCGGACGAAAAGATCAGATGACAACGTTACGGAAGTTTGGCGGTTTAAGCGGATTTCCCAAGACCAGTGAGAGTGATTGTGATGCTTTTAATACAGGACACAGTTCGACTGCGATGTCAGCAGCACTTGGTATGGCATGTGCAAGAGGAATCAAAGGAACACAGGAGAAGATCGCAGCCGTTGTTGGTGACGGTTCTTTCACCGGTGGTATGGTTTATGAAGCGCTAAATAACATGGCAGAGGTCAAGACCGGATGTCTGGTCGTGCTGAATGACAATGAGATGTCGATTGACCACAATGTAGGTGGAATGTCAAGCTACCTGAGTAAGCTTCGTGTCGGTCAGCCATATAATGATCTGAAAAACGGAATCGAGAAAGCGCTGATGCATATACCGGTAGCAGGTGAGAAGCTTGCGAAAGGATTGAAGCGGTCAAAGGACTCTTTAAAGCAGATATTCGTTCCCGGAATGTTCTTTGAAGAAATGGGTGTTACTTATATCGGACCGATCGATGGTCATAATATACGCATGATGGAAGAAACCTTCCGGCGTGCATTTAAGTTAAATAAACCGATTCTGGTTCATGTGAAAACGATCAAAGGAAAAGGGTATAAATATGCGGAGAAGCATCCATGCTATTTCCATGGGATCAGTTCTTTTGATGTTGCAACCGGAAAAGTGAAAAATGTAGAAAAAGGTTTATCTTATACTGCTGTATTTGCGAGAAAACTGGTAGAACTTGGAATAGAAAATAATCGAATCGTTGCGATCACGGCTGCAATGAGCAAGGGAACCGGAGTCAATAAATTTGCAGAGGAATTCCCGGATCGAACCTTTGATGTGGGAATTGCAGAAGAACATGCGGTAACATTTGCGGCAGGACTTGCTGCGGAGGGCATGATCCCTGTGGTAGCGGTATATTCTTCCTTCTTACAGCGGGCTTACGATCAGATCCTGCATGATGTCTGTATGCAGAATCTGCATGTTATATTTGCAATCGACCGGTCAGGGCTGGTCGGGGCAGACGGTGAGACACATCAGGGAATCTTTGATACAGCATTTTTATCGCATATTCCGAATCTGGTCATTATGGCTCCGAAGAACCGCTATGAGCTGACCAGAGCGATGGAATGGGCAGTAACCTATGACGGACCGATTGCGATCAAATACGCCAGAGGACAGGCATATTACGGTTTGAAAGATTATAATGAGCCGGTCGAATACGGAAAGAGCGAGATCCTCCGTGAGGGAAGTGAGATCGCATTAGTAGCGGTTGGAAATATGGTGGAAGAAACCGAGAAATTATATAACCGGTTCCTACAGGAAGGCAGACAGGTGACCTTTGTCAATGCAAGATTTATCAAGCCATTAGATAAAGAGATGATCGACCATCTGGCAGAGACCCATAAGCTGATCGTAACGATCGAGGAAGGTATTCTGCATGGCGGTTATGGTGCTCTGGTTGAGGAATATCTGGAATCAAAGGCAAGTGATGTGAAGGTGCTTCCGATCGCAATCGAAGATACCTTTGTCCGTCATGGAAGTGTAGAAGAACTGAGAAAGATGTTGAAGATAGATGCTGAATCCATATACAGACGGATTCGGGACATAATGGAGTAGAGATGAAAGAACGACTGGATGTAATGATGGTAAATCGTGGACTTGCAGAGTCCAGAGAAAAAGCAAAGGCGATCATCATGTCGGGCATTGTCTATGTAGATAACATAAAGGAAGACAAGGCAGGATCGACATTTGATGAGAAAGCACAGATAGAAGTAAGAGGCAACACATTAAAATATGTGAGCCGCGGTGGTTTAAAGCTTGAAAAGGCAATGGATTGCTTCGGAGTAAGTCTTGCAGGAAAAGTGGCAATGGATGTTGGATCTTCAACCGGTGGATTTACGGACTGTATGTTGCAAAATGGTGCAGTCAAGGTGTATTCGGTGGATGTCGGACATGGACAGCTTGCATGGAAGCTTCGAAACGATGAGCGGGTTGTCTGTATGGAGAAAACAAATATCCGTTATGTGACACCGGATGATATCGAAGACAGGATTGCATTTGCATCGATTGATGTATCCTTTATCTCTTTGACAAAGGTGCTTCCTCCGGTAAAAGAGCTTCTGACAGACGACGGAGAGATCGTGTGTCTGATCAAGCCGCAGTTTGAAGCCGGCAGAGAAAAGGTCGGTAAGAAGGGCGTTGTCAGAGATCAGAAGGTGCATGTAGAAGTGGTTGAGATGATCGTTGACTTCGCAAGACAGATCGGATTTAAAACACTTGACTTAAGCTATTCACCGATCAAGGGACCGGAAGGAAATATCGAGTATCTTTTGTACATAACAAAGGATCAGACGAAGGAAAATAAAGAATTTGATATAAAGGCTATGGTGGAAGAATCACACAGATGCCTGTAAGAGGAGTAAAGATCCGATGAATCGTTTTATGATCGTGGTGAATCCCGATAAGGACACCGATTCGACAGTTACAAACAGAATACAGAGTTATCTGGAAGCGCATGGAGCAGCCTGTATGGTGCGGGATGTATTCCATCTGGAGTCTTCGGACTGGGAAGCTTTAAAGAAAGAGCAGTTTGACTGTGTACTGGTTCTTGGTGGTGATGGAACGCTTTTGCGCATGGCAGGTGAGACGGAAGATATTGATATACCGTTATTTGGCATTAATCTGGGTACGGTAGGCTTTCTGACAGAAGGGGAAGTTGCAAATATCGAAGAGATACTGGATCGGCTGCTGACGGATGATTTTACGATTGAAGAACGAATGATGGTCACAGGTACGGTTACGAAAGCGGATGGCACAACGTATCGCAAGAGTGCTTTAAATGATATCGTGATCAGCCGGGCAGGATTTTCCAGACTGATCGGACTTAATGTGTCTGTTGATGGACAGGTGCTTGATACATATGAGGCAGATGGTGTTGTGATATCGACACCGACAGGCTCAACCGGCTATAATCTGTCAGCGGGAGGGCCAATCGTCAGCCCGGATGCAGAGCTATTAGTGATCACGCCGGTATCACCACATTCATTGACTGCAAAGAGTATCGTATTATCCGGTAAAGAGGAGATTACGATAGAGATCACCAAGAAGCGTAAGACACAGGATACAGAGGCGATCTGTTCTTTTGATGGTGGTAATGATGTGGAATTATCTGTTGGTGACCGGGTAGATATCCGCAAGGCGGAGAAGATAACCAGACTGATCAAAGCAAGTAATGTAAATTTTTATGAGATACTTAGAAATAAATTAGGAGGAAACTGAGATGAAATATCAAAGACAGGCAAAGATACTGGAGCTTGTTGAAAAATATGATATTGAAACACAGGATGATCTTCTGGAGAAACTGAAGGAAGAGGGATTTCAGGCAACACAGGCAACTGTTTCCAGAGATATTCGGGAAATGAATCTGACCAAGGTATCCGTACCGGGAGCCAGACAGAAGTATGCCGTTGAGAAGAACAATCGTTATGAGACGCTGGATTCCTATAAGAAGGTTCTGAGCACAGGAATTATTTCTGTAGATGCAGCAGAGAACCTGATCGTGATCAAGACAATCTCCGGTGTTGCCATGGCTGTAGCGGCTGCACTGGATCATATGGCTATTGATGGCTGATGGGCTGTATCGCAGGAGATGATACGATCTTCCTTGCTGTGAAGGATAAGAACCTGACGATGTCGATCAAGGCGCAGATTGAAAAGATGTAAATTCTGTTATTTTGTGCATGGAATACACAGGAGGACATATGCTTTTAAATGTACACATAAAAAATATTGCATTGATTGAAGATGCAAATATCAATTTTACAGATGGACTGAATATCTTAACCGGTGAGACCGGTGCAGGTAAGTCTATTATTATGGGAGCTTTAAAGATTGGTATGGGAGGCAAGCTTCCCAAAGATATGCTGAGAGATCCGGAAAAAGAAGGCTTCTGTCAGTTATTATTTTTTATTGATGATGAATCACTGGTGAAGCAGCTGCAGGAGCTTGGGGTTACACCGTCAGAGGATGGAGAGATCATCATAACCAGACGAATAGTAAATGGCAGAACCATGAATACTATTAATGACCAGACAGTAACAGCAGCAAAGTTAAAAGATGTTTCGGCACTTCTTGTGGATATGCATGCACAGCATGAGCAGCAGATCCTGTTGAAGAAGGCAGAGCATTTGAATATTATGGATAAATTTGCAAAAAGACCGCTTGCTTCATTAAAACAGAAATATGAAGACTGCTATAAAACATTTGAAGATCTTCGAAAAGAACTGGAAGAAGGACAGATGGATGAAGGCGAGCGGAAACGGAAACTGGAATATATCCGGTTTGAAGCAGGAGAGATCGAAGGTGCCAGGCTGGTTCCGGGTGAAGATGAAGAACTGGAGAAGCAGTACCGTAAGATGGTGAATGCCAAGGATATTGTAGAAGCAGTTTCTGAGGTTTATTCGATCACAGGGTATAACCGGAACGCATCTGCCGGAAATGAGATCGGACGTGCGCTTGCAAGCTTAAAAGCGATAAAAGGTCTGGATGAGGAGATAGAGAGCATCTTCAGTGAGCTTACAAATATTGATTCGCTGTTAAATGATTTTAATGTATCGGTCAGTGATTATATGCAGAGTATGGAATTCGATGAGTCTGAATTCCATGAGGTTGAAGATCGGCTGAATACCATTAATAATTTAAAAGGAAAATATGGAAGAACCCTAGATGATGTACTTGCTTATCTGGAGCAGCTGAAGCAGGATGAAGCAAAGCTTGTGCAGTATGAGGAATATGCGGAAGAATTGCAACAGAAAGTGAAAACAGCAAAAAAAGAACTGGATCAGGCGGCGGAAGCTTTAAGTGCAGAACGAAAGATTCAGGCAAAAGAATTATGTAAGCGGGTATCAGAGGCACTGGAAGATCTGAGTTTTAATCAGATCCGGTTCGATATGCATTTTGATCGTCTGACACATCCGGGAACTTCCGGTATCGACGACTGTTACTTTGTTGTATCGACAAATGTCGGAGAAAAGGAACGTCCGCTTTATGAGGTTGCATCCGGCGGTGAGCTTTCGAGGATCATGCTGGCGATCAAATCCTGCATGGCATCGGAAGATAACATTGATACTCTGATATTTGATGAGATTGATGTTGGTATCAGCGGCAGAGCAGCATCAAGTGTGGCAGCAAAGCTTGCGGTTATATCAAAAGCGCATCAGGTGATCAGTATTACGCATCTGCCACAGATTGCAGCAATGGCGGACAGCCATTACAGAATTGAAAAAGTGGTAAAGGATGGCAAGACGATCACGCAGATCTCCAAGTTAGACCGGGAAGAATCTGTGCTTGAGATTGCCAGACTGCTTGGCGGTGCAGAGATCACAAATGCCGCGGTTGAAAATGCCAGGGATATGAAAGAACTGGCAGACAAAGCAAAAATACACTAATTAAAAACAGAACAAAATAACCAATACTAAGAGTAGCAATAAATCAGTTGCTGCTCTTTTTTATGGTTTACGCGGACAACGAGCCAAAGTCTCTACGGTGGATTTTCTGAGAGCAGCCTGTAAATGGAAAGGAGAAGTTAGGATGGAAGAAAGTAAAACTTCAAGTCGTTACCGTTCGTTGCTGATTGGATTTTTGATTTTGGATCTGATCGCATTTACACTGTTGGCAGTGGCTTATTTCTGGAATGAAAATATCGGAGATCAGGAGATCAGGTATGAAGATGCGGAGCTTGTATTCGATGATCTGTCCGGACAGAAAGTAATACCGTCCGGCGAACCGGTCGGGATCTATCTGAAAACAGATGGCGTTATGGTCGTAGATTGTGACGAGGTGGAAACTGCACAGGGAGAGATTTGCTCTCCCTGTAACGGCCTGCTTCAGACAGGAGATTACATCACAGCTGTGAATGAAACAGCCATATCAACAAAAAAGGAACTGATGCAGGCTTTATCCGGGAATAATACCAGAACTATGAGACTTACATTTCTGCGGGACGGAAAGTCACAGGTAGCAGAGGTTACACCTGTGAAAACAAATAAGAATGCTTATATGTTAGGACTGTGGGTGAAGGATGATATATCGGGTATCGGAACAGTGACCTTCCTATGTGGCAATCAGTTTATGGCACTTGGACACAGCGTATCGGATAATGATACCGGGCTTAAGATCAGCAGCACCGGTGGGGGTATCTATACTACACATATAACGAAGATCAACCGATCCTTTGTGTCGATGCCGGGGCAGCTTCAGGGAACGATCCTTTACAAGAAGGATCTGATCGGAATTGTAGAAGGTAATTATGATAACGGAATCGGCGGATATCTCGATGAAGAATATGTGGCGAAGCATTACAAAGCTGCAGAAGCCATGTATATCGCAGATCCTGATGAAGTTCAGACCGGAGAGGCATATATTTATTCCAGATTGGATGGGAATCTGAAAAAATACAAGATCAACATTCTGGCGGTTCATACCGATACAGCCAATAAAAATATGGAATTTAAGGTAGAGGACGAGGATCTGATCGCACTTACCGGCGGTGTCTGTCAGGGCATGAGTGGAAGCCCGATCGTACAGAATGGCAAGCTGATCGGTGCGGTTACACATGTGCTTGTGGATGATCCTACGGAAGGGTATGCTGTATTTATTGAAAATATGATAAAGTAGTGACTTAATCGATCATTCATGTTAGAATCGAAGCTGTACACTGTTAAAAGAAAAAAGAGAAGGGATATTTTGCTTCAGGGTACATGGAGCAGAAGTTAGAGTACGATGGATATACAAAACAATAACAACAGAAGTTCATTTTCGGGGAAGATAGGATATGTGCTGTCGGCGGCAGGAGCGTCGGTCGGTCTTGGAAATATATGGCGGTTCCCGTATCTGGCAGCAAAGTACGGAGGAGGAATCTTTCTTCTGATCTATATTCTGCTGGCACTCACATTTGGATATACGATGATTGTTGCTGAGTCTGCGATCGGTCGTATGACAAGAAAGAGTCCGGTCGGAGCGTTTCGGTCATTTGGTAAGAAGAAATGGTTGTCCTTTGGCGGCTGGATCAATGCGATCATACCGGTGCTGATCGTACCGTATTATTCGGTGATCGGTGGTTGGGTTATCAAATATCTGGTGGAATATGTCAAAGGAAATGGAAAGAATCTGGCAAGGGATGGATATTTTACGGACTTTATCTCGAATGGCGTTTCGACAGAGCTTTGTTTCATCGTATTCTGTCTGTTTACGCTTGGGATCATCTTTGCAGGTGTTCAGAATGGTATTGAGCGTGTATCAAAGATTATGATGCCGGTACTGATCGTGTTATCGATTCTTATTGCTGTATATTCAGTGACAAGACCGGGGGCATTAAAGGGCGTGAAGTATTTTCTTGTTCCGAATTTTGATAATTTCTCATGGATGACTGTGGTAGCGGCGATGGGACAGATGTTTTATTCCCTGTCGATCGCAATGGGTATTCTGATCACATTTGGTTCTTATATGAAAAAGGATACGGCGATCGAGGATGCTACAAGGAATGTTGAGGTGTTTGATACGGCGATTGCGATCATGGCAGGACTTATGATCATTCCTGCGGTATTCGCATTTTCAGGCGGTAATCCTGACACCTTACAGGCAGGTCCTTCATTGATGTTTATAACGATCCCTAAGGTATTTCAGAATATGGGACTTGGAACAATAGTCGGTATTCTGTTTTTCCTGTTGGTTTTATTTGCAGCAGTAACCAGCTCAATCGCACTGACAGAGAGTGCAGTATCTACATTTGAGGATGAGATCGGTTGGAGCAGAAAGAAAGCAACTGTTTTTGTAGGTGTGATCATGCTGATCCTTGGAAGTCTGTCATCACTTGGATATGGACCGCTCGCCTGTGTAAAGATCATCGGTATGCAGTTCTTAGATCTGTTTGATTTCCTGACGAATTCGGTTATGATGCCGATCGCAGCACTTATGACCTGCTTACTGGTTTCAAGAGTTGTGGGAATCGATAAGATAGAAGAAGAGATTCGTCATGGCGAGGGTGCATTCCGCAGAAAGAAGATCTTTGTTGTGATGATCAAATACATATGTCCGGTCTTCGCCCTGATCATTCTTGCAAGCTCGGTTGCAAATGCACTTGGCTGGATCTCGATGTAGGATAAAAAGCAAAACTTCATTTAAAAATATAAATAAAATCTCCCCATTGTCTGTATTATGACCGCAGTTGTTGACTGTGGAAAATATATCGCAGTCAAAGGGAGATTTTTTGTTTTCAAGAATTTTGTATTGACATTTTATGTACACACCCATATAATTACCTATGGTAATTAACAAAGGTAATTATCAAATGAAAGTAAATTTATATCATTATTTGCAGGGAAAGAGCAGTTTTTATGAGAGATTTTTTCAACAAATTAAGATCAGAAGGGAGTATCAGAGCATGAATGCAGATAAGATCAAACGGATGTTAGATGCCTGTTATCTGGCAAAACGTATCCGGGAATTGCTTCCGGAGCTGCCAGAGGGTGTTACACCAGCATATATTCAGTACATGGATGTCATACATATCATTAAGGAGCAGCAGGAGCATGTAAAGATTTCCGATATCAGTGACTATCTGAAGCTGCCAAGACCGGGCGTGACAAGGACGGTAAAAGAGATGGAAAGCAAAGGGTATCTCAGCAAATATGCTTCAGAGGAGGACGGCAGGATCACTTATATTCAGATCACAGAGAAAGGTGAATTGCTGTCAGATAAATATGATAAGAATTATTACAGTCGTTTAGTTCGATATATGGATGACATTTCAGATGATGAAGCGGACTGTATGATCGATACGATCAGTAAATTCTATAAGGTCATGAGTGAGAGGAGGGTTACCATTGAATAGTTCAAAGTCAGATTTTACACAGGGAAGTATACTTGGGAAGTTAATTCCGTTTATGATGCCGGTGCTTGGTGCACTTGTATTACAGGCGGCATATGGAGCAGTTGACCTTCTGGTGGTTGGACGATTTGGCAGTACCTCCGGTCTGTCTGCGGTATCGACCGGAAGTCAGGTTTTAAATCTGGTTACATTTGTGATCACACAGCTTGCTATGGGAATTACAGTATTGATCGCGAGATATATCGGTGAGAAGAAGCCGGAACAGATCGGAGCATTGATCGGTGGATCTGCCATCGTATTTGCGGTGATCTCAGCCGTGCTGTTTGTTGTGATGATTGCCTTTTCGCGGCCAATCGCGATACTGATGCAGGCGCCGGAAAAGGCAGTAGGACTTACCGCAAGTTATGTCCGTATCTGTGGAGCAGGCATTTTCTTTATTGTTGCATATAACCTGTTGGCGGCGATATTTCGTGGACTCGGAGACAGTAAATCCCCATTGATCTTTGTGGCAGTTGCCTGTGTGGTAAATGTCATTGGGGATCTGATCCTGGTAGCAGGCTGTCATATGGATGCGACAGGAGCTGCGATCGCAACTGTAGCAGCACAGGCAGTGAGCGTGGTATTTGCGATCTGTCTGCTTATAAAGAAGCAGCTTTCATTTACGATCACGAAGGCAGATTTCAGATTGAATGAGCATTGTAGAAAAGCACTGAAAACAGGACTGCCACTGGCACTTCAGGAGTGCCTGACCCAGGGATCCTTTCTAGCATTATGTGCGTTCGTGAATCGTCTGGGACTGGAAGCATCATCGGGTTATGGTGTAGCCTGTAAGGTTGTAAATTTTGCCATGCTGATACCAAGCTCCCTGATGCAGTCGATGGCATCCTTTGTTTCGCAGAATGTGGGAGCCGGAAATGAGAAGCGGGCGAAGAAAGCAATGTATTCCGGAATCGGTGTTGGCCTCGTGATCGGATGTATCGTATTTATCTTTGTAATGTTTAAAGGAGATCTTCTGACAGGAATCTTTACAACTGATAGAATCGTTGTTCAGAAAGGATATGATTATCTGCGGGGCTTCGCATTGGAGACCATCGTAACAGCGGTGTTGTTTAGCATGATCGGATATTTCAATGGACATGACAAGACGCTGTGGGTTATGATACAGGGATTGATCCAGACCCTGCTTGTCCGCCTGCCGCTGGCCTATTATATGAGTATCCAGCCGGATGCCAGCCTGACGAAGATCGGACTTGCAGCACCGGTTGCAACGATATTTGGTATTGTGATCAATATCATCTTCTATATTCATATGAATAAGAAGATGAGAGACAAGTCGCTTTAAAGCTGCTAAAAGAAGTTATAGCTTCTCTATGCTTCAAATGCGTTTTTAAAATTCCGTTTCTGTTCACCGCGGTAAAAGAGGACGGAGACTGCAGTTCCGCAGCACCAGCCGACCGGCCAGGAGCACCAGATACCGACAGAACCGAACATCTTTGAAAAGATGATGGATAAGACTACTCGAAGGATCAGATCGGTAAAGGTGGAGATCATGAATTTGTTCATGATACCTGCGCCACGCAGGATTCCGTCTGCCATTAATTTGATGGAAACGATGAAATAAAATGGTGCAAGGATACACAGGAAAACGATACCTGTCTTGATCGCAGTTGCAGTCGGGTTATCAAGAAAGAGCAGCAACAGCCATCTTCCGCAGGTGAAATACAACAATGCAAATGGAATACATAACAGCCAGACCAGCTTTAAGGAAGCCTTGAAGCCGGAACGGATACGGTCGATCTTGCCTGCACCGATATTCTGGGCGGTATAGTTCGAGATACCATTTCCCAGTGTGGTGAGAGAGGTGATGACCAGATTGTTCAGCTTGACAGCCGCAGAATATCCGGCGATAACGCTGGTTCCGAAGTCGTTGATAACGCTCTGGATGATAATATTTCCGATGGATATAAGCTCTGCTGTAAGGTGCTTGGGATAGCAACGACCAAGATCTGTTTTAAGATGCTGCCATCAAAGAACCGGAAACGGCCGTCTGTCTTGATACTGGTAAGACGGCGTATCACAACAGCGACAGCCAGAATAGCACTGACACCCTGACAGAGGAAGGTTGCCCAGGCAACACCTGCGATTCCCATCTGAAAGGATTTTACAAATAAGATATCGACAAATATATTGGAAACGGATGATATTGCAAGAAAGATAAATGGAGTTCTGGAATCACCGAGAGCGGAAAAGATTCCGGTTGCAATGTTGTAAAAGAACATAAATGGAAGACCATAGATATAGATGTTCAGATACAGCAGGGAAGCGTCCATGATATCGTCAGGAGTGTGAATCAGAGCAAGCAGTTCCCGGCTGGTGAACAGACCTGCGATCACCATAACAGCCAGTAAAACAGCCGTAAAGATAAAGGTGGTCGATACAGCCGTCTTCATATTCCGATATTCTTTTGCTCCAAATAATCTGGATACGATAACCGAGCATCCCATATTGCATCCAAATGCAAATGCGATAAAGATCAATGTGATCTCGTAACTGTTGCCAACAGCGGCAAGAGCACTTTCATTGATAAATTTTCCGGCAACCAGACTGTCGGCAATGTTATAGAGCTGCTGGAAGATCACACTTCCAAATAGTGGCAGACAGAAACGCCACAGCACAGATTCCGGTTTCCCTACGGTCAGATCCTTGTTCATTTTTATTCGTCCTCATTTCTTTTTTTATGACATGATGAATTATAGAACGATAAAATAAAATGTCAAGAATGATTAAAGGTTCCCGTGGAGTAATTGGGATAAATCATCAGGTGTATCAATATCCCTTAGTTCGTTTATATCTGAAACAGAAAAGGTACGGATACGATCAGGATGATTATTTATTACCAGACTGCCGCCTTTTCTTAAAGGAAGATTCTGAAGTTCCTCAAAAAATTCAGCCGGAAAGATAACAGGAGAACCGACTATATCGCCATAACAGGTTCGCCAGATTGAGTTTCTGTCATTTTCCGCACAAAGAAGCAGCGAGATCATGGATTCTTTTTGAAGCAAAGGCTGGTCGGCGGGGAGAAAGACGCAGCGATCGATATGATCACCAATGGTTTCCAGACCGAGGCGAATCATATCGTTTCGATGCGGAAAGGTATGAAGCAGTACCGGAATATTTTGTTTTATACATAGGCTCTGAATTTCCTTGTGAATGGTTACCACGACAGATGTTGTAAACAGATTCTTAATAATGTTAAGAGAGAAATCGATCAATGGTTGTCCATTGAAATCAGCAAGCAGCTTATTTCCACCAAAGCGGGTACCCTGACCGGATGCCATGATGATACAGCCTGCATTTCCATATGGTTGATCGAGATCCACAAGGAAAACATCCTTATGGTTACGCAGTTCCTCCAGAAACGGAAGCTTTTGTTTTCGCACGACCATGAGAAGCTGTTTGTGCTTCATTAAGGTTCGTATAGCTTGCCGGTATTTGCAGGAATTACTTTCCAGAAAGCCGATTTCATCAATCGTGATCCATTCGGAAGTTGTATGCAGACAGGAATGTAAGAATGCGGTTCCTTTTTCATCAAAGCTTTCGGGAATAGCAAGCATCTGATTTCTCTTATGGGTTGGATCCGGATGATAACGTCCAATCTGGATTATTTCTTTTGACCAGTTGTTTTTCAGGTAGACTCCTTTTTCCGGTACTACCCAGGAGGTAACACCGGGCATCGGGGAGGAAAAGAGAGATGACAGAAGTGTTGTTTTTCCACTTCCGGATGCTCCTGTCAGAACCAGATGTTTTTTTCCACTAGTCTGAAAAGATCTCCATATAGAGTTTGCTGTTGGCCTCGTTACAGGCATTCCGGTAGGTTTCATATTTTTTCAGCCATTCCTTTCCCTCTGGAGTCAGAGTACTTCCACCACCGGATCTGCCGCCGGTGCTACGTTTTGTCAGAGAAAATCCTAGTTCTTTTTCTGCCTTATTGATCATACGGAGTGCCTTTGTATAGGCAAGTCCCATAGAGATTGATGCAGAACGGAGAGAGCCGGTTTCTTCGATCATATGAAGCAGTTGGCATGGTCCGGCCCCAAAAAATTTTTCGTTATTATCATTTACAAAGTAAATTTTTGTTATTGCTTTCAAGATGTTTCAGCCTCCTTCATCATAACAAGCCTGCTATTTCCAAGACGATCGTTAAGCTTTGACAGACTGATTGTACCATATATTTTGGAAAGAAGCTGTTCCATATCGGAAATTGATGTTTCGGATGGAATGATCGTACCGATCAATCTGCCGTCTGACAGGATCAGAAGTGAATCACAATAATTTAGCGCCAGAGCTGAATCATGTAGTGTGATCAGGGCAGAAGCATGATTTTGTTGGATATAATCCTGTAAAAGATCCATTGCCTGATAACGTAGCCGAAAATCTAAGGCACTTTCCGGTTCATCCAAAAGAAGAAGTTTTCGTTTGCCTGCAAATGTACGTGCTAATATACATAACTGTTTCTGACCGGCACTCAGACTTTGAAAATTATCATACATCCGGTTGCCAAGACCAACATCGATAAGTGCCTGTATAGCTGTTTCTTTCATTTGCCGGGTTGGAGTCTGCAACAGTTTCAGTTCAGGGTTGAACCCCATCATAACTACATCAAAAAGCGTGAGATCTAAAGAGATACTGTTATTTTGTGGTATATATCCACAAAGCCTTGCCAGTTCTTTTGGGGAAACTGATTCTACGGTAATTGTATCAAGCTGACAGTTCCCCGTATGGGGAAGCAGATTTGCCAGGGACTTGATCAAGGTGGTTTTTCCGCAACCGTTTGCCCCAAGTATACCAATAATCTGACTGGAGTCGACGGAAAAACTGATATTTTTGATAATGTCTGTTCCATTATATCCGGCAGACAGATTGTTTACAGTCAGTAATTTCATATTCGATCATTTCTCCTTATACATAAATAGATTAAGAATGGGACTCCTAAAAGACTTGTAAAGATACTTACAGGCAGTTCTGTGGATGCTATACTACGAGCAAATATATCTCCCATGGTTAGCAGACATCCACCGATCAGTCCGCTTAACAGCATGGTGGATAGCCGGTTATTTTTTAGTAATAAACGTGCTCCGTGTGGTGCCAGAAGAGATACGAAGCTGATCAGTCCAGTCATACTGATCACACTGGAAACAGCCAGTGTCGCAATCAATAAAACAATCAGACGAATCTGCTGTACATTTACACCGAGCATTTTTCCTTCATTATCATCTAAAGAGAGAAGAATGATCTGTCGATATAATAAGAATAGAATGACTGAACAGAAAAGACATAGGATAATATTTCCTTTTATGGAGTAGATGCTGATTCCATTTAGGCTTCCCATGATCCAATATTCAATTGATGCCAGTTGTTTTTCCGGATCTGCGATTAATTTCAGACAAACCAGCGCCGTCTGTGCGAGACTGTGAACAGCGATTCCGGCAAGTACAATGCTGTGACCATCCCGGTCTGCGGTTAAGGAAGATAATACCAGTGCAAGGATAACAGAACAAACAGCCCCTGCAAAAGCAGAGACTGTGATCGCCATAGAACCGGATAAGAACAGAATTCCAAATGCTGCACCGGCACTGGCTCCCGAAGATACGCCAATGATATCAGGGGAGGCCAGAGGATTCCGAAAAACGGTCTGATAGACAAAACCTGCCATGCCAAGGACAAATCCTCCGATAGCACCGATAACAGCGCGGCTGGCGCGGAGCGTAAGAAATACTCGCCATTGCATGGAGTCTCCGGCTATCAGACCGGTCAGGGTGATCCTGTATTTTCCGATAAACAGGGAAGCTGCTGTCAGAAGAATCAGACCTACGCTTCCGGCAATAAGATATAAATTTACTTTATTTTTTGATTCCATAGAATGTTTCATAGAAAGAATTCATCTCTTTCGTATAAGTATCAGTTGAAACCTGATCAGGATGCAGGATTCCGGCAAGCCAGATGGAAGCCAGAATACTAGCAGGTACAGGACTATCCAGTGCTTCGATATCTCCCGGAATGGCATAAACGTGGTTATTTTTTACTGCTGTGCAGTCTTTCAGGTTCGGATCGCTTAATACATCGTCTACTGTATATTCTGCATCGGAAGCAAGAATAATATAATCAGGATTCCAGGAGAGAAGCTGTTCATAGCTAATCTCGGCCCAATAGGTATCAGAGATATCAGATGCTACATTTTTACCGCCTGCAAGTTCGATAATACCTGATTGGTACATAGCTGGACCGGCAGTTGACAGGAGAGAAGAATTACCTGCAAGGTAAATATTCGGAGTGTCGTCTGCGGTTGCAAGAGAAGTAGTAAGCATTTCTTTTTCCTGATTAATGAAGTCAAGCAGTTGGTCTGCTTTATCCTGGGTATTTGTAGCTGTGGCAATAAGACTGATCATATCGGATAACTGATCCGGACTTTCTGGATTTACCAGTAACACAGGAATACCAAGCTCTGTCAGACTCTTTGCGGCATCTTTTAGCTTTAACGGTAAAATCACAAGATCCGGTGAAAGAGAAGCACAGGTTTCCAGATCGAATTCCTTTGCTGTTCCGACATTTGGAAGTTCCAGAAGCTCCGGAGCAGCCAGTTTGTAGATTGGTCTTTTGTCTGCCTTTGCCTCAATGCCTACCACCTTGTCCGATAATCCAAGTGCGATCAGAAGACTGGAAGGAATGTAATATCCGCTTACAATCTTAGTTGGCTCTTTTTCAATGGTAACGGTGCGGTCTGCCTGATCCGTAACTGTGATCGGATAAGAGGTTTCTTTTTCGGCAGCTTCTGTAGACACATCATCTGAAGAAGCTTCTGATGATAATTCTGAGGTTGCTTCTGATGAAGCGGTTGTCCCTGTGTCTGCAGGCTTTGATGAAGTATTACAGCCTGCCAGAGATAAAAGCAGGGAACAGATTAATAATAAGGATAAGTATTTTTTTAGTGTGTTTTTCATAATAACTCCTTTTCGTTATATTTCGAATAATACAACGGTATTGTAGCAAAGCATCTTTTCAAAAACAAGTATTTTTACTATAATATATTTTGATATAGTGCGGCTAAGGCAACATTTAAAGGAGCTTTTTATGGTAACAATTCAGAATTATATACGTGTTAAAAGTCTGGAAGAGGCTTATCAGTTAAATCAAAAAAAAGGTAGCTGTATAATCGGTGGAATGTTATGGACAAAGATGCAGAACCGGACGATATTGACAGCAATTGATCTGTGTGATCTGAAACTGGATCAGATCGAGGAGACAGAGAATGAGATCATTATCGGTTCGATGGTATCTCTACGACAGCTTGAATTGCATAGAGGCTTAAATAATTATACACAAAATTCTGTCAGAGACGCTGTAAAAGATATTGTCGGTGTACAGTTTCGTAACTTGGCAACGGTAGGTGGAAGTATCTGGGGACGTTTTGGTTTCTCTGATGTGCTGACGGTATTTCTTGCCATGGATACATATGTGGAATTATATCAGGGTGGGAGAATACCACTTAGAGAATTTGTGGGGCAGAAACCGGATCAGGATATTCTGGTTCGTCTTGTTATAAAGAAAACGTCCGGGTGCTTCTCTTATGCATCTGTAAGAAATCAAAGTACTGATTTTCCGGTGATCGCATGTGCGGCTTCTGTTGTAGGTGGGGAATATCGTTTATCAGTGGGAGCAAGACCGGGACGAGCGATGCTTCTTCTGGATGAAGAAGGACTTCTGTCAGAGGGACTGACAGAAGACTCTATAGAGAACTTTGCTATGTGGGCAGAGAAACATATTCCGACAGGAAGTAATCATCGAGCCGGAGCAAAGTATCGTTCCAGATTGGTTCGTGTATTAAGTCAGCGATTATTAAATAAATTGAGAGAGGAGCAGAAATGGAGATAACAATAATTGTAAATGGAAAAAAACTGGTGGATTCTATTGAACCGGATCTGCTTCTGATCGATTTTCTGAGAAAGCATGGTTGCTACAGTGTAAAGCGAGGCTGTGAAACTGCAAATTGCGGATTATGTACAGTCTTTTTGGACGGCATTCCTGTGCTTTCCTGTTCAGTGCCGGCAGCAAGGGCAGCTGGTCATGAGGTACAGACATTAGAGGGACTTCAGGAGGAAGCTTCTGAATTTGTCGGATTTATTGCAGATCAGGGAGCTGATCAGTGCGGATTTTGCAATCCCGGATTTGTCATGAACACGATTGCATTATTGCGAGAGAATCCGGATCCTACAGATGATGAGATCCGTGCTTATCTGGCAGGAAATCTTTGCAGATGTTCCGGATATGAAGGTCAGTTGCGGGGAATTCGAAATTATCTGGAACATAAGAGATCAAAGGAGGGCATTCATGGAAGAAAAGAAGTATAATTCAGTCAATCATTCGGTTCGTAAAAAAGATGCAATGCAGCTCCTTTTGGGAAAACCGGTTTATGTTGATGATATTACATCATCAGATGCTTTGACGGTAAAGCTTTTAAGAAGCCCATATGCCAATGCTATTGTAGAAGATATCAACGTAGCAATAGCAAAAAAAGTTCCGGGAGTTGTAGATGTTTATACATGGAAGGATGTTCCAAAGCAGAGGTTTGCGATTGCAGGACAGACATATCCGGAACCATCTCCCTATGATCGGCTGATCATAGACCGGCATGTACGTTTTGTAGGGGATGTTGTTGCTATTATTGCGGCTACGGATGAGAAAGCTGCTTTAAAAGCAATGAAGCTGATAAAAGTGAAATATGATATTCTCGAACCGGTTCTTGATTTTCATCAGGCAAAGGATAGTGCTGTCCTTGTACACCCGGAGGAGGACTGGTTTCCACCTATGGAAGTTGGAGGAGATCCCGGACGAAATCTGGTTGCAAGTGAAAAAAACGGAGATGGTGATGTGGATGCTGTAATAGCGGATTGTGATGAGGTGTTCGAACACACATATCATATGCGGGCGTTTAACCAGGCAATGATGGAAACTTTCCGCACATATACCTGTTTTGACCGATATGGAAGGCTTCATGTGATCTCATCTACACAGATTGTATTTCATGTGCGTCGTATCCTTTCCAGAGCACTGGGCATTCCAAAGAGCAGGATACGTGTTGAGAAACCAAGAATCGGTGGGGGTTTTGGAGCAAAACAGACAGCAGTCAGTGAAGTATATCCGGCGTTTGTCACACTGAAGACCGGACAACCCGCCAAACTTATATTTACAAGAGAAGAGAGTCAGATTGCCGGTTCTCCGCGGCATGAGATGGAAGTCCGTGTACGTCTGGGAGCAGACCGGGATGGACATATCCGCGGACTGGATCTGTATACACTTTCAAATACAGGAGCATATGGAGAACACGGACCTACAACAGTTGGTCTGAGCGGACATAAATCGATTCCCCTTTATACAGGTGGACTTGAAGCATATCGGTTTAATTATGATGTAGTATATACCAATACGATGGCAGCCGGTGCTTACCGGGGATATGGTGCGACACAGGGTATATTTGCACTGGAAAGTGCTGTAAATGAACTTGCAGAAAGACTTGGAATTGATCCGACGGTAATCCGTGAAAACAACATGATCCGTGAAGGAATGAAGATGCCGGCATATTATGGAGAGACAGCAAATGCCTGCGCACTTGATAAATGTATGGCAAAATGCAAAGAACTCTTTCATTGGGACGAGAAATATCCTGTTCGTGAGATAGGAGATGGAAAGGTCAGAACAGCCGGAGTAGCTATGGCGATGCAAGGTTCCTGTATCTCCAATCTGGATGTCGGATCGGCAACGGTAAAGCTGGCCGATGACGGAACATTTAATCTGATCATCGGTGCTGCAGATATGGGAACCGGATGTGACACGATCCTGGCTCAGATGGTGGCAGAATGTATGGATTGTTCCGTGGATGATGTAGCTGTATTTGGGGCAGATACAGATGCATCACCATATGATTCCGGTTCGTATGCATCATCTACAACATATGTTACGGGTAAGGCCGTAGAACTTGCCTGTGAGAAACTGAAAAAAAAGCTTTGTGCGATAGCAGCCGGTATGCTTTCCTGCAGTCCGGAGGAAATGATCTTTGAAAATGGAAGGGCATGTCGGGTCAATACAGATCAAAGTGTGTCACTTGCCGAGATTAGTGTAAAAGACCAGATTGCAAATGATATCGCAGCAGTAGCAACGGTTTCCCATTCTTCACCTGTATCGCCTCCGCCTTATATGGTCGGCATGGTTGAGATTGAGTTAGACCGATATACAGGAGAGGTAAAATTTTGGATTATGTAGCTGTTGTTGATTGTGGAATTCCTATCAACCCGGCATTGGCACGCATTCAGGCAGAAGGCGGCATCGTACAGGGAATCGGGCATACACTGTTTGAGAATGTCACCTACAATGAAAGAGGAGGTCCGATTGAATCCAGTTTCATGCAGTATAAGATTCCAACCCGCCTTGATATGGGACATCTTCAGGTAGAATTTGAACACAGTTATGAACCGACAGGCCCATTTGGAGCCAAGTCTATAGGAGAGATAGTGATCAATACACCTGCACCTGCAATTGCACATGCAATCTATCGTGCAACAGGCGTATGGCACAGAGAACTTCCGATCACTCCGGAAAAGATATTGATGTCCATGTTGGATGAAAAAGAATAAAGATGAGGAGAATTCACAAATGAAAAAAATATTTAAGCTGTCTGAGACAGCATTTCAGATGGATGGAAAGATGCCACTTTCGCAGGCGATTCCGTTAGGATTACAGCATGTTTTGGCAATGTTTGTAGGAAACCTGACCCCACTTCTGATCATCACAGGAGCATGTGGTCTGGCAGGCGGTGAGTTCGCAGATCTACAGCTTTCTTTGCTTCAGAATGCGATGCTGATCGCAGGAATTGTGACATTGGTACAGTTGTTCGGAATTGGTCCGGTAGGAGGCCGGGTACCGATCATAATGGGAACATCTTCCGGATTTATAGGTGTCTTTAACAGTGTAGCAGCAACCATGGGTGGTGGTATACTGGCATATGGTGCGATCATGGGAGCATCTATTATAGGTGGTCTTTTTGAAACAGTGCTTGGCTTTTTCTTAAAGCCCCTTCGTAAGTTCTTTCCATCGGTTGTAACCGGTACCGTGGTAATGTCGATCGGATTAAGCCTGATTTCGGTAGGTATCAATTCTTTTGGTGGAGGAAATAAAGCAGAAGATTTTGGCTCCATTGAGAATCTGTTACTTGCGTTGTTTGTACTTATTGCGATCTTGTTTTTCAAACATGCGACAAAAGGCTTTTTGAGTTCTTCATCTATTTTATTTGGCATTATTTTCGGATACATTGCAGCAATGATCATGGGCTTTGTTTTGCCGAAAACCGGAGTGACGGCAGATGGTGTAGAATATACAAAGGCATGGGTGCTAAACTGGGATAAAGTTGCGGAAGCCTCCTGGTTTGCGGTTCCAAAGCTTTTGCCTGTAAAACCCGTTTTCGATCTGCGTGCGATTCTTCCGGTTCTTATTATGTTCATTGTAACTGCAGTTGAGACGGTTGGAGATATATCAGGTGTTATGGAAGGCGGATTGGACAGAGAAGCAACAGATAAAGAACTTGCAGGCGGTGTTATGTGTGACGGACTGGGTTCTTCATTTGCAGCAATATTTGGTGTCCTGCCAAACACATCATTCAGTCAGAATGTTGGATTGGTAGCCATGACAAAGGTTGTAAACCGGTTTGCTCTTGCAACCGGAGCCATTTTCCTTGTCCTTTGCGGCTTGTGTCCAAAGCTTGCTGCGTTGGTATCAATCATGCCACAGTCTGTACTTGGTGGCGCAGCAGTCATGATGTTTTCGTCAATTGTAATCAGTGGTATTCAGTTGATCACGAAGAATCCGTTGAATGCCAGAAATCTTTCCATTGTATCAGTAGCACTGGGCGTTGGATATGGAATGGGAGCTAATCCCGGAATTCTGGTACATACACCGGAGGTGGTACAGTTGGTGTTTGGCGGATCTGGAATTGTACCGGCAGCAATGGTAGCAATTCTTTTAAATATCATTTTGCCGAAAGAGGAAAAATAAATACTATTTATACAGCATATGAAACAACTGCAGATATTCCTGTTCGACATCCTCAAACGAACGGACCTCATAAGAAAGGTTGATGTGAAGCTCAGGCTCCGGTCTGTCCGAGGGCTCATTTAGCAGAGTGAGAAGATCGAAATAGAGCATGTCGTCGTCGATACATTTGATCCTGCGTTCTTCTTCCTCTGTCAGAGGAGACCCCAGATATTTTGTATAGATCACATCTAACAGATTTTGTTCCAGTTTCTTGTATGCGGGAAGATGTTTTTTAAAAGGTCTTGGAACATCTGACAGGTAGGCTTCGCTTGCATCGTGAAGCAGACAGGCAAGCACCAGTCGGCCGGAATACCCACGGGCAGCCGCTTCCTTTGCACAGTTGATACAATGACTGCCGACGGAAAAGAAGGTCTTTACATGACCATTTCCACGACAAATTAGTGATAATGCGTGTGCGATGTCCTCGATATGAAGATGTTCTGCCTCCGGCAGAGTTGGATCAAAATGATCCCCGGTATAAGTTGTAATATAATCAGCCATATAAAAATCATCCTGTCGAAAATAGTTATTTCTCACTGATATATAACAAAAGCAGATAAAATCAACTTATTTATGTGTGGAAAGAAAGCGTTAAAAGATAATCGGAGATAATTAAGAAGAGAATTGATAGTAAAATATTACAAATCATTCTCATTATATAAAAATATTTTTTGGAGCAAAGTTAATATAGATAAAAATTATGGCTCTGTTATAGATTCACTATTATGAAGCAAGCCTGCCCGAATGTCGGTACTTAGTGAACTGCTGTAAGCAGTGAGCTTAGAACCGCTACATGAGGGTAGAGCGAGAGCGACTTGCGTAATAATATGTGAACTATAACAGAGCCGTAATTTTGGAAATGTAAGTTATTTCAAAATATACATAAGAAAAAGGAAACCGATATACTATTATAAAGCAAGCCTTTTTCAACGCCGGTACTTAGTGAGTCGCCTTATAGGCGAGAAACTTAGCACCGTTGCGTTGAAATAGAGTGCAAACGACTTGCGTAATAATATGTATATCGGTTTCCTTTTTCGTAGGGATTCCTACGCCTTCTTGCCGGCTGCTTCAAACTCCCGGACGATTTCTTCATCAGGAGCTTTTGTAAGCAGGCTGACCACAATAATGAAGATCAGGGATACGATAAATGCAGGAAGCAGTTCGTAGATATCAAGAATTCCGCCAAGTGGACGAACCAGGTACTTCCAGATAAACACGGTAGCACCACCGGATATGATACCGGCGATCGCACCTGCAAGATTACAACGTTTCCAGAATAAAGAACAAAGCACAACAGCACCAAATGCACCGCCGAAGCCTGCCCATGCGAAGGAAACGATCTTGAATACACTGGAGTCAGGATTTCTTGCAAGGAAGATACTTACGATCGCAATACCAACAATTGTTAAACGTGCGATCAGAAGATTTGTCTTCTCGGAAATCTTGATCTTTAAGAAATCATGTACGATATTCTGTGAAACACCGGATGCAGCAGCAAGCATCTGACTGTCTGCGGTAGACATCGTAGCGGCAAGGATACCGGCAAGGATGATACCTGCGATAAGAGCAGTTAATGCATTATGCTGGCTGATGATACCTGCGATACGCACGATAATAGTTTCACTGTTTGAACCGGTCAGAGTGTCGAGTGCACCGGCTTTGGTCATACCAAGACCGACAATACCGATCAGAACACCTGCGGTCATAGCGATCACTACCCATACAGAGGCAATACGGCGGGAAAGTACCAGTTTTTTCTCATCCTCGATTGCCATGAAACGGACAAGAATATGAGGCATACCAAAGTAACCGAGTCCCCATGCAGCAGTTGAGAAAATTGTCAAAAAGTTATATTTGACTTCAGAACCGGAGGCAACATCAAAGGTAGATGTCAGAGACAGATAACCCGGAAGGGCGGCTGCGTTGTCCATAACGGCTGTCCAACCACCTGCTCTTGAGATTCCATAGATCAGAACGATCGCAAGTGCACCGGTCATAACGATACTCTGAACAAGGTCTGTAACACATACGGCATTGAACCCACCGGTGATAGTGTAACCAACAATCAACAGGGCGGACAACATCATGGCAACCTGATAATTGATACCGAATAAGCTGTTGAACAGCTTACCACAGGCAGCAAAACCGGATGCTGTGTAAGGGATGAAGAAGATAATGATAACGAGAGCGGAAAGTGCTGTGATAACATTATTCTTATCATGGAATCGTTTTGCAAAGAAATCAGGCACAGTGATCGCGCCGATATTATTTGAATAACGTCTGAGTTTTCTGGACACGAAGAACCAGTTCAACCATGTACCAACGGCAAGACCGATGGCAGTCCATGCGGCATCGCAGATACCGGACAGATATGCAACGCCCGGAAGTCCCATCAGGAGCCAGCTTGACATATCACTTGCTTCAGCACTCATGGCTGTTACGAGAGGTCCCATCTTACGGCCGCCAAGATAGAAATCTTCTGTACTGTTGTTACGCTTGCTGTAAACAAAGCCGATCACAAGCATGATCGCCAGGTAGACAACGATTGCAAGCATGATGAAAAAGTTAGTTGTCATAAACATTTAAATATCCTCCAATTTTTTATTGCGTATGCATAACATGGACAAAATCGTTAAATTTCGTAATAGAATACATAACTAAAAAATCATAGCGTAATATGAGAAAAAAGTCAAACAAATACGATCTGCTTTAGAAAAACAGGTAAAATTATGTCCCGGCTAAAGAATGGTAAAGGATTTGTAAAAAATACTTGAAAAAATAAATCAGGTCTGCTAGTATGTCTTCAGACAAAGACGTCAGTTGAACGAGATACGTTCGATTGGCGTCTTTTCTGTTTTACAAAAAAAGTACCATGGAATTTTGTAAAAAAGTGAAGCGAAACCTGTCGGGGGATGCGCACCTGCCGTAGATTTCAAAAAGAATTTCAGAAAAATGGAGGAAATAGTTATGAATACTGGTGATACTGGTTTTATGCTGATCTGTACAGCGTTGGTATTTTTTATGACACCGGGACTTGCTTTCTTTTATGGTGGAATGGTGCGAAGGAAAAATGTCGTTAATACGATGATGGCATGTACTTTTATTATGGGACTTTCGGTTGTGATGTGGATATTATTTGGTTACTCCCTTTCCTTTGGGGGAAATCACGGAGGAATCATTGGTGATCTTAGATGGTTTGCGTTAAATGGCATATCCATGAATGAGGCCGGACCGTATGCAGACAATATTCCGCATTTTGTATATATTGCATTCCAGATGATGTTTGCAATGATTACGCCGGCACTGATTACAGGATCATTAGTCGGACGTGTAAAGTTTAAGGCTTTATTCTTCTTTATCATGTTCTGGTCGATTCTGGTTTACTATCCGATGGCACACATGGTATGGGGACAGGGCGGTTTCCTTGCAGAGATCGGTTCGGTTGATTTTGCGGGCGGAAATGTCGTACATATTAGCTCCGGTGTAAGCGCATTGATATTTGCGATCATCCTTGGCAGACGAAAAGGTTATGAGAATACTGCTTATCGTGTTCATAACATTCCATTCGTTGCTCTTGGTGCATTTATCCTTTGGTTCGGATGGTTCGGCTTCAATGCAGGAAGTGCCCTCGGAGCAAATGGTCTTGCAGCTCATGCATTCTTAACCTCAGCAATCGCAAGTGCAAGCGCCATGATGTCATGGATGCTGATCGATGTGATAAAAGACGGAAAGCCAACCTTGGTTGGTGCTTCGACCGGTCTTGTTGTTGGGCTGGTTGCAATCACACCGGGAGCAGGCTTTGTTCCAATCTGGTCTGCATTTATTATCGGTGCACTTGTAAGTCCGATTTGTTGTGGTATGATTACTTTATTAAAGAAGAAATTGAAAATAGATGATGCACTCGATGCTTTTGGATGTCATGGTATCGGTGGTGTCTGGGGTGGCATCGCGACCGGATTATTTGGTAAGAGTTCGATCAACAGCGTTGCCAGATGGGATGGACTGTTCTTCGGAGACTATCACCTCTTTGTTGCACAGTTGATCGGTATCGTTGTGACGATAGCAGTTGCAGCGGTCGGAACGTTTATCTGTCTTGGACTTGTAAGACTGATCACGCCGCTTCGTGTATCAGATAAGGAAGAAAAGATCGGTCTGGATCTTGCAGAACAGGGAGAAAGTGCATATCCGACATTTAACGGATTGGATTCATAGAAGTTGCGGAAAGGAGTATGAGAATATGATGATCAAGATAGAAGCAATCGTGCGAGAAGAAGTATTTGAAGATGTAAAAGAAGCACTGAATACGATTGATGTAAATGGTATTACAGTATCTCAGGTAATGGGATGCGGTGCACAGCGAGGATATAAGAAGCTGGTACGTGGTACAGAGGTTGATGTCGTTATGCAGCCGAAGATCAAATTTGAGATCGTAGTTTCTTCGGAAGAATGGGAGAAGAAGACGATCGATGCAATCCAGAAGGCAGCATACACCGGAGAAGTTGGAGACGGCAAGATCTTCAGTTATGAGATCCGCACCGCTATGAAGATCCGTACGAAGGAAAGCGGCTATGATGCGCTGAATTAGATAAACAGGAGGAGCCTGTAAGACAGGTTCCTCTTATTTTCTGTCTTAAATTCCATTTACAAGCCATGAAAAACAGTTTATAGTTATAGGCAGTTAAAATTGTTCAGGACGGTGTATACAATATGAAATTTAAGAGTACAAATGAGATAGAAACCATTCAGTTACGGGATGCACAGATCAAAGAAATGAAGCTTGTCGGAGTCGGAGAAGTGGAAGCTGAGGCTTCCGGTGAAGAAAAAACAGACGGAACAGCAGAGATTGTCAGTGAAGTGAAAGCAGACGTAGCAGAGGCTGCCGGACAAGCAAAAAAAGATGAAGCAGCTTCCCCTAAAGGACTTCGGGCAAGATGGCTGGAACTCTGTGTAGAAGGCGCAGTTGTAAAGGATAACAATTCACAGAATGAATATTACGCAGACAAATATGCCGATCAGATGGAGATCCGGTTTAAGAATCCGGTCATCGAAGCGGTATTGTTGGAGGGGCATAAGTATTACGATGCAAATGATAATCTGGTAGAAGAAGTTCCGGATCAGAAGCTTGCGGAAGATGAGTATGAGAAGATATTTGGAAAGTTCAAAGAGAATTATATCTTCTATGGTGGCAAGCCGGAAGCAGATAAAAAGTGTTATCAGATGATCGTTGATGTTGACGAAGATTCTTATATAGTAAGCTTTTATTATGATAAGGTAATTGCCGGATGGAATCATTTCCTAAATAAGGCAAATATGGGTTAGGTGATCGAATATGGCAAAACGAATCAAAGAATATCTGGTATATGTAGATAAGCTGCTTGCAAGGGATGATGTTGATTTTGATGAGGAGATGCGGAGACATCTGGTGCAGATTGAATTTTTCATGCATGAGCGTCTGATCCATCTTCTTGTAACGATCCTGTTTGCGATCCTTACGGTAGGCTGTTGTGTGACCTTTGTGGTAACGGAAAAAATACAGATCTTACTGTTAGCGGCAGCTTTGTTTGTTTTACTGATCCCATATATCAGGCATTATTATTTACTTGAAAACAGCGTGCAGAAAATGTACGATCAGTATGACAAAATGATGGAAAAAGCAGGAAAAGATGCATTTTATACAGGAAAGGAAAGTTAAATGTTTAATCTGGTAATGGGAATCGTCATGATCGGGATCGGAACAATCTGTCTGGTAAAAGGCTGTGTAGGAACCTTAAGTCCAGTGATGATCTTTTTTGGATGCTGTATGATTGTATTCGGTATCGTGGAGATCATCCGGTCAAAAGCTATCCGCAAACGCGAACAGCAGAGAAAAGACCATGAGATGGATGTCTACCTCAAAATGGCAGAGGAGATGGGCGTAGTTGTAAATCCCATCACCCATGAGATTGTCAAAAAAGAGGACGATAAATCTTAAAACGGACGAACTGGTCGATGGTTATACCTATTATTACGTAACCAGCGACCAGCTCTGTTTGTCTGAATATGTTTATCGTCCTTTTTTGATAGAGCAAGTTCACCATTGCATTCTCAAAAAATAAATATAAATAAAAACAACAGATATTAAAAAAATAGGATTGTTGAATTTTGATACCGTAGGAAAAATGGAAGACAGGGTTATTGTTATAAAGCAAGCCTGCCTGAGCGCTGGTACTTAGGCTACGTACTTTGCAGCCTTACGTACCACTGCGTCGAAGGTAGAGCGAAAGCGTCTTGCGTAATAATAGGTAACCCTGTCTTCCATTTTTTAAAGGTGCTCTACTTCAAGGTCGAGAAGTCAAATTCGGACACGCCGGAGCCGGAGCCTGCCTTGTAGACCTTGCCGGAGGTAGAATCTACATAGAAGTCACCAACCTTAGAGTTGTCAGATTTTCTGGTGTCATGAAGCTCAAAGTGGTAGCCCATGCTGCCGGAGTTATAATCAGTAAGATCCTTGTCGTTATTGCGAACTTCATAGTTCTTGGAGTCGCCGGGAATCTGATCCATAAAATACTTATAAGCATGGTCATAAGTATCATAGTTTCCGGTCAGAGCATCGGATACATCCTTTGCTGCATCATCTACAACATCTCCGGCATCGTCGATCATGTTACCGAGATCCTTACCTACAGAACCTGTACCGTTTGAATTATTCCCGTTTTCTGTGGAACTGCTGTCCTCTGTACTGCTCCCGGTTGTTGTACCGGTTGTTTCAGGGTTATTTTTCTCGCCGCATGCGGTCAGGGTAAATGCCATGACAACCAGACATGCACATAAAAGAAATGATTTTTTCATTTTTTTATTCTCCTTTTCCATTTGATAAAAATAGTATCTGACATTTCCTGTTTTTTATTCGAATAAAAATATCAGATCAGGAGTATAGATGTATAAAAAACGGAAAATCTTATAAAAATGAGGAAAAAAATAAAAACAGTTTTATCCCACATAAATGACAACGAAGCGTTAAAAGAGTGTGACCGATTTTTTGCAGCTTATTGGCAAAATATAATTCTGGTTGCTGCACTGATCGTATTTTTATTGTTTACAGGAAAATTCATTATCGATCAGAAAGATAAATTTCCGGATTCAGACAGCGTGGTTGCCATGTCATCAAAAACAGTGACACGAAAACGGGCATATCTGACCTTTGACGACGGTCCATCCGATCAGACCGGAGAGATCCTTGATATTTTAAAAGAGCATAATGTTAAAGCTACGTTCTTTGTAATAGGAAGAAATGAACGATACTATCCCATGTACAAACGGATCGTGGAGGAAGGGCATACACTGGCGATCCATTCATATTCCCATGAATATAGTACGATCTATGCAAGCTATGACAATTTCGTGAATGATGTTGAGGAATTAAGAAAATTATTGTATGATGTTACAGGAGTGGACTGCCGGTATTACAGGTTCCCGGGTGGAAGTTCAAACCGTGTTACGCAGGTACCGGTGAATGACCTGATCGACTATCTGGACTCAGCAGGATTGACGTATTTTGACTGGAATGCATTGAATAATGATGCGGTGATTGCCGGACAGACACCGGATCAGCTTGTAAAGAATATATTGAAGGATGCATTAAATTATGATGACACGATCATATTGATGCATGATCTGGATTGCTGTCATGAAACAGTGGAATCTCTGCCGTCACTGATTGAACAATTAGAGGAACATGGATATGAGATCCTTCCGATTGATGATGATACACCGCATATCCAACATAGAACACATTAGAAATAGTTCATTATATTTTATCTATACATAATCAAGTAAAGAGGCTAAAGAATGACATACGAAGAAGCATATCTATATATGAAAGAAGCGGGAAAAAGAGGCAGTGTCTACGGAACGGAGACAGTGAAAGAACTACTTTTAAGACTGGGAAATCCACAGGATCGGGTTCCTGTCGTTCATATAGCCGGAACAAACGGAAAAGGTTCTATATTCGCATTTGTCGGGCATATTCTGGAGGATGCAGGGTATGTTGTCGGACGCTATATATCCCCAACGATCTTTACATATCTGGAACGATTTCAGATAAATGAACATTATATGAAAGAATCGGAATTTGCACGGATCATGGAGACCGTGATCCCGGTTTGCGAGGATATGGAGGAAGCCGGGCTTCCGATTCCGACTGCATTTGAGCTTGAGACTGCGGTAGCATTTCTGTATTTTGTGCAGAAAAAGGTCGATATCGTGTTACTGGAAACCGGAATGGGAGGAAAGAACGATGCGACAAATGTGGTGAAACAGCCGCTTTGTACCGTGCTTGCAAGTATCAGCAGAGATCATATGCAGTTTCTTGGTGATACATTGCAGGAGATTCTGGAACAGAAGATGGGGATCCTTCGGGAACAGGTTCCGTGTGTGGCATATCCGATGCAGGATGAGATAAGACAGATATGGCTGGATAAATGTGATAAAATGCAGATAGAACCGATCATGGCAGATACCGACCAACTGCAGGTCATAGCAGAAAATCTGCATGGAAGCAGGTTTTGTTATAAAGGACAGGAGTATGAGCTGGGGATTCCCGGAATCTATCAGATCTATAACAGTATAACCGCAATTGAGGTCTGTAATTGTTTAAAAAAACAGTATGATTTAAAAAATGTGAATATAAAGAACGGATTAAAAGAGACGGTGTGGGAGGGCAGATTCCAGAAGATTAAGGATGTGCCTTTGACTTATATCGATGGAGCGCATAATGAAGGCGGATGGAGAAGTCTCAGAGAGAATATCCGGGCATATTTTACAGGGCGGCCGTTGATCTATATCTGTGGTGTTCTTGCAGATAAAGAGTATGAGAAAATGGTGGATATCATGGCACCGTTTGCAAGCTTTATCATAACGGTAACACCGGATAATCCACGGGCGCTTGATAAGGAGATTCTGGCAGACTGCTATCGTTCATACGGAAAGTCGGTGGATACGGCAGGGGATGTGTTTACTGCACAGAGACAGGCGGAAACACTGGCACAAGAAATGACGGAGCCGGTGATTGTGGTATTTGGTTCATTATCTTTTATAGGACCGCTGATACCGCGAATAAAGTAGTACGATAAACCAGGAGAGGACTACAGAGAAGAAATGACGATGGACAGAGTCAACGCAATATTAGCAAATGAAGAATATAAAGACTGGATGGAGCAGATCCGAACATCCGAGAAAGAACGAAGATTCTGCTGTCATGGGATCGATCATTGTCTGGATGTAGCAAGGATCGGAATGCTGATGAATCTGGAGGAGAAGTTAGGACTGGAACCGGAGCTTATCTATGCGGCAGCATTATTACATGATATCGGACGGGCGGTCAGCTATCAGACCAGCGAAGAACATCATCTGGCAAGTGTTCGTAACAGCCGGAGTATTTTGCTGGCAACCGGATTTTCCGGTAAGGAAACAGAGCTGATCTTAGAAGCAATCAGCAAACATAATACGACAGGGAAGGAAGCAGAGGGGCTTTCCTATGTAATATACAGGGCAGACAAGCTTTCCAGACGCTGTTTTGACTGTGAGGTCTATGACGAGTGTTACTGGAAGGAAGACGAAAAGAACAAAGGAGTGGTCTACTGATGATTATAGGGAACAAAGAATTTAAACTGAATGAAAAACCGTATGTAATGGGAATCTTGAATGTGACACCGGATTCATTTTCCGATGGAGGAACACATAACAAGTTCGATGATGCATTGTATGCCACAGAGCAGATGATAAATGATGGCGCAGATATTATAGATGTAGGCGGAGAATCGACCAGACCCGGTTATACATTAATTTCAGATGAGGAGGAGATTGGTCGTGTTGTTCCTGTGA
Organism: Clostridium sp. AM46-21; assembly: GCF_003480025.1. NCBI lineage: Bacteria > Bacillati > Bacillota > Clostridia > Eubacteriales > Clostridiaceae > Clostridium > Clostridium sp. AM46-21. Next base: position 49,188 of record NZ_QUIB01000010.1, on the reverse strand, counting down.
TCGAGGCAATCAGGGAACGATTTGATACCGTAATTTCACTGGATACCTATAAGGCTGGCGTGGCGGAAGCCGGAATCCGGGCAGGTGCAGATCTGATCAATGATATCTGGGGCTTCAAATGGGATGGAAGGATGGCTGATATCGTTGCTGCACATGATGTGGCATGTTGTCTGATGCATAACAGAAGGGTAATGGATTATACCGATTATTTAAACGACGTTGTTAAAGATCTGGACGAATCCGTTCAGATGGCACTTAATGCAGGTGTGAAGAAGGAGAAGATCATGGTAGATCCGGGAATCGGATTTGCAAAGAACTTAGAACAGAATCTCGCTTTAATGAATCATCTGGAGCTTTTGCATAAATGGGATTTCCCGATACTGCTGGGTACTTCCAGAAAATCTATGATCGGTCTGACTCTCGATCTTCCTGTTACAGAGAGGGAAGAAGGTACGATCGCGACATCGGTCATGGGGCTTATGAAGGGCTGTCAGTTCTTCCGTGTGCATAATGTAAAAGGAAATGCGCGTGCACTTCAGATGGCATGGGCGATCATGCATAGTTAATACAGTCAATAAGAGAAAATGAAGCAGTACTTAATGATTTAATGAACAGAAGAAAATTTCATTGAATCATAAATAAAAAAGATGAGGTTTGATCTGGTAAAAGGGAGAACAGACAGGAGGTGTCGTATGGATAGAATCAGCATAAAAGGACTGGAAATATTTGCCAATCACGGAGTTTTTAAAGAAGAAAATGTGCTTGGACAGAAATTTGTAATTAATATTGATATGTATACATCGACAAGGGCGGCAGGGATCCGGGATGATCTGAAGCTGTCTATTGATTATGGAGCCATCTGTAATCTGGTTGAAAAGACGATGAAAGAGCATACTTATAAGCTGATCGAAGCAGTTGCGGAGAAAGTAGCGGCGAATATCCTTCTGTCATATCCGACGATGTCAGAGGTTGAAGTAGAGGTTGAGAAACCATGGGCACCGGTATTAATGCCGCTTCAGACAGTGTCAGTAAAGATACGAAGGAAGAGACACATTGCTTATCTGGGACTTGGTTCGAATATGGGCGACCGGGAATCCTATCTCGATTTTGCGATTGATGAATTAAATAAAGATGAATATACCAAGGTGACTAAGGTTTCAGATTTCATCGAGACAGAGCCGTATGGTGGCGTGGAACAGGATGATTTTTTAAATGGCTGTATCGAGGTAGAGACACTTCATTCGCCGGATGAACTGTTACATCTGATCAATGCGATCGAGAGGGACGCCGGCAGGGAACGCCTTATCCACTGGGGACCAAGAACTTTGGATATCGATATCCTTTTATATGATGATCTGATCTGTGATGAGGAGAATCTCCATATCCCACATATAGAGATGTGCAAGCGGGAATTTGTATTAGAGCCGTTGTCAAATATAGCAGGCTATAAGAGACATCCGGTCAATGGCAGGACGATCCGGGAGCTTCTTGACGAGCTGGAACGGAACGAAGAATAAACCGGGGAAAATGAGCATGCGCATTTGATCGTATTGGCATAGTTTTAAAGACAACATTAATATTATAGAAAGACTGCAGGCGGAATGTCTTGTATTTGGAGCAGATAAAACAATGGATAAATATAATATGGAAGATTTACGGACAGTAGAAGCACAGATTGCTTCACTTGTAAAGACAAGAGATAAGATCCTGGCAGGTATGGCAGATGAGAATAAGAAGCTTACGAATGACAGCTCGCTTGCTGTTTGCGATGGAATGAAGAATTTTACCTGTGTGAAGAAATTAGAAGTAGACAAGGACACTGTTGTCTGTTATCAGGGTGTTCCGGGAGCATACAGCCAACAGGCAATGTTCAGTTTTTTCGGAAAAGAGATTCAGAATATCAATGTGCCGGATTTCGGAGATGTGATTGAGATGGTGAAGAATGGCAAGGCAGACTATGGTGTACTTCCAATCGAGAATTCTTCAGCCGGATTTGTAAACGGAATCTATGATATGGTGGGAAATAATGATGTGACCATCGTCGGCGAAGAAGAGGTTCATGTAGCACATGCATTAATGGGTGTTCCGGGCAGTGACCTTTCCCGGATCAAAACTGTATATTCACACACACAGGGTTTGCTTCAGTGCACGAATTATCTGAGCCGGAAACCGTGGAAGCAGTGCAGTGTTGCAAATACGGCAGTAGCGGCGGTCAAGGTCATTGAAGAAGGAGATAAGACACAGGCAGCGATTGCAAGTGAGCTTGCAGCAGAGCTTTATGGACTTCAGATCCTTGCAAAGGACATTGTGAACAATGACAACAATACGACACGTTTTATAATCTTGTCAAAACAGAAAATCTTTGTAGAAAAGGCTGAAAATATAAGTATCCGCTTTTCCTTGCCGGATGAAAGTGGTACACTTTACAATATATTGAGCCATATAAATCTGAATGGAATTAATATGACAAGCATCGAATCGAGACCGCTTACCGGTAGAAAATGGGAATATGCCTTTTTTGTTACAATGGAGGGCAGTCTGTTAGATTCAAGAACAAGACATGCATTACAGGGAATCTGTGAAGATGCGATGGATTTCCGTCTGATCGGTACATATTAGGGGTGTAAAAAAGAAGTGAGGTGTATGAAAGTATGGCAGGAAAGACATTTGCCGCGATCAATGTAGGTTCTAATGAGATATCAATGAAGATCTGCGAGATCACACCAAGAAAGGGTGCGAGGGAGCTTGATACCGTAAAAACGATTATTGAGCTTGGAAGTGATACCTATAATAAAGGATATATCGAAGAAAATAATTTGAATAAACTGTGTGACACGTTGCTAAAATTCCGGAGAAAGATGAAGGAATATGATGTATCTGATTACAGAGCATACGCATCCAGTGCAGTCAGAGAAGCGGAGAATGCTTCTATGATCATTGAGAGAATTAAGATGTGTACGGATTTTGATGTGCAGATACTCAGTAATTCAGAACAACGTTTTATGAATTATAAAGCATTTGTGGCAACCGGGCTGGATGTGGATGTGGCAACCCATAAGAATAATGCATTGCTTGATATCGGAGCCGGAAGCTTACAGATCTCGATATTTGACAGAAGAAATCTGGTGCAGACGCAGAATCTTCCAATCGGTGCAGTCCGAATCCGTGATTATCTGACCCGGTTCGGTTCCGATACGGTAGATCTTGAAACACTGATGGAAGAGTATGCATCAAATGCGATCATAGAATTTAGAAATCTGTTTTTAAATGATAAAGATATTAAAAGCATTATTGCAATCGGTGATGGTATCAACAACCTGAAAAAAGTTGGTCCGGAGCTTTCGATTGCGAACAGTATATCGAGAGAACAATTCCGCATTCTCTATAAACGGGTAGTTGACATAAAACCGGAAGATCTGGCGGAACGGTATGGTATTCCATATGAGCGTGCCACCCTGATGCTTCCGATGGCGATTATTTATCAGTCATTTCTGGATAATTCCAGGGCAGAGGAGATCCTGACTCCGAATGTGATCTTCTGTGATGGTATTATTGCCGACTATATGGATAAGCAGGGGACCTTCCTGATGGACAAGAATTTTGATCAGGATATTCTTGCATCTGTGAATACAATTGCAAAGAAATATAAAGTAAACCGTGCGCATGTCCAGAATGTATCGGATAATGCACTTGCAATATTTGACAGCATTCGGAAATTACACGGACTTGGTAAACGGGAACGGCTGCAGTTACAGATCGCGGCGATCCTGCATAATTGTGGTAAATTTGTAAATATGAAGGATGTATCCCTGATCTCTTATCATATCGTGATGGCGACAGAGATTCTTGGACTTTCTCATAAAGAGAGAGAGGAGATCGCAAATGCGGTTTATTATAATGGATTTTACCTTCCGTCGGAATTAAGGGCATCCGGGCGGATCGGATCGGCAGATTATATGAAAGTGGCCAAGCTTACCGCTATCCTTCGACTGGCTGATGTGCTTGATAAGAGCTATAAACAGAAGATTACAAATCTTAGGATTTCATTACATGACAATACACTGGTGATCTATACAGATACGCTGGAGGATATTACACTTGAAGCAGGCATGTTTAAAACGAATAATATCTTATTTGAAAAGGTCTATGGTGTAAAAGTAGTATTGAAACAAAGGAGGGGTATATAAATGAGTGATAAGAATTTATTTTACAACCGGGAACTGTCCTGGCTGGAATTTGATAAAAGATGCCTGAGTGAAGCGAAGGATAAGAATATTCCGATATTTGAACGGATCAAGTTCCTAAGTATCACAGCATCCAATCTGGATGAGTTTTTTATGGTGCGTATTGCTTCTTTAAAGGATATGAAGAATGCGGGATATACGAAGAAGGATATTGCAGGAATGACGCCGGAAGAACAGCTTGATGAGCTGATTCCTGCAACGAAGGAATTCATGAAGAATCAGTATCAGACTTATAATCGTTCCCTGGTTCCGTTATTAGAGGCAAATGGACTGAAGATTGTCAGACATTATGAAGATCTGACGCCGGAACAGTCCAGATATGTAGATAAATTATTCGAACGGGATATCTATCCGGTATTAACACCAATGGCAGTGGATTCTTCCAGACCGTTTCCTCTTGTAAGAAATAAATCTTTAAATATCGGTGCGCTGATCTATGATAAGAAGAAAGGCGTTACAGATATCGCGACCGTTCAGGTTCCATCTGTACTTCCAAGAGTGATCATCCTGCCATCCGAGCGACAGGGCATGACAGAGATCATCCTGCTTGAAGAAGTAATTGAGAAGAATCTGGATAAGCTGTTCTTAAGCTATGATATCGTATGTGCGCATCCATATCGTATTATGCGTAATGCGGATTTCTCAATTGATGAGGAAGAGACAGCCGATCTGTTAAAGGAGATCGAGAAGCAGTTAAAGCAGCGCCAGTGGGGCGAGGTTATCCGTTTGGAAGTAGAAGATACGATGGATAAAAAGCTGTTAAAAGAATTAAAGAAGCATCTGGATGTTGTTGATCGTGTCGTATATAAGATCAACGGACCGCTTGACCTTACCTTCCTTATGAAAGTAAATGGTCTGCCGGGCTTTGATCATCTGAAATATGAGAAATATGTTCCGCAGCCGGCATTTTCAAATGGCGACTACAGTAATATATTTGATAAGATCAAGAAGCATGACCGTTTGCTGTTTCATCCATATTATGAGTTCACGCCGGTTGTTGAATTTATTCGTCAGGCAGCAGTCGATCCAAATGTACTTGCAATCAAGCAGACCTTATATCGTGTCAGCGGCAATTCGCCGATCATAGCAGCGTTAGAGCAGGCTGCGGAGAATGGCAAGCAGGTAACTGTTCTGGTTGAGTTAAAGGCAAGATTCGATGAGGAAAACAATATTGCATGGGCGAAAAAGCTCGAGAAAGCCGGCTGTCATGTTATCTATGGTCTGGTCGGACTTAAGACACATTCCAAGATCGCGTTGGTTGTCAGAAGAGAAGAAGATGGTATCAAGCGCTATGTACATCTTGGTACTGGTAACTATAACGATCAGACAGCAAAGTTATATACAGATATGGGACTTCTGACCTGTTCGGATCCGATCGGTGAGGATGCGACAGCAGTATTTAATATGCTGTCCGGATATTCAGAACCAGGAAAATGGAACAAACTGGCAGTTGCACCTATCTGGTTAAAGGATAAATTTCTGATGCTCATTAACCGTGAAGCGGAAAATGCCAGACAGGGCAAGAAGGCACGGATCATTGCCAAGATGAATTCGCTTTGTGATCCGAAGGTGATGGAAGCCTTATATGATGCATCGGCTGCCGGTGTTAAGATCGACCTGATCGTCCGTGGCATCTGCTGTATCAAAGCAGGTGTGCCGGGACTCAGTGAGAACATATCGGTTCGTTCAATCGTTGGTAATTTTCTGGAACATTCCAGAATCTTCTATTTCTATAATGATGGATTTGAAGATATCTATATGGGCAGTGCAGACTGGATGCCGAGAAACCTTGACAAGCGTGTCGAGATCACCTTCCCGGTAGAAGATCCTGATCTGAAGAAACGAATCAAGGACATCTTAAAGATCCAGCTTGCTGATACTTTAAAGGCGCACATCATGCAGCCGGATGGCAGTTACGAGAAGCAGGACCTTCGCGGTAAGGTAAAACTGGATTCCCAGATGTACTTCGCGGAAGAAGCCCGTAAGCGTTCTGCAAAACCGGAGGATGCAGATGCGGCAATCTCTCATGACCGGGTATTTATCCCGATCGAAGCGGAAGAGAGCGAGCATTAAAAAGTTGCTAAATATAACGAAAAAAGTTGCTGGATACAGTAAAAAAATTCTTGACATTTGCACACGTATGTGCTAACCTATAGAAGCTGTTTAGCAGAGACAGACAAGAAAGCAGAGTATCCACTCTCACCTTAGCACGAAGAATAGTGACTTGGGTTCATATCTAAGTAGATTATAATATGTACTTATATATAATAGTGGATGGTTTGCGCTGTCCACTATTTTTTATGCAATGGAGGTAAAAAGTCATTAGCGAATTAATGATTAACGAACAGATTAGAGACAGAGAAGTGCGCGTGATCGGCGAGGATGGTCAGGTGATCGGAATTATGTCCTCCAGAGATGCACTGAAGCTTGCAAAGGAAGCAGAGCTTGATCTGGTTAAGATCGCTCCACAGGCAAAACCACCTGTATGCAAGATTATTGATTATGGTAAGTACCGTTATGAGCTTGCTCGTAAGGAGAAAGAAGCCAGAAAGAAACAGAAGACAATGGAGATCAAGGAAGTTCGTTTATCTCCAAACATTGATACTAACGACTTGAATACAAAAGTAAATCAGGCAAGAAAGTTCCTGACACATGGCGATAAAGTAAAGGTTACGCTTCGATTCAGAGGTAGAGAGCTTGCCCATGTAGAACAGACAAAGGGCATTCTTGATGAATTTGCTGAGAAGCTTTCAGACATCGCAGTCATTGATAAGCCTGCCAAGTTTGAAGGAAGAAGTATGATAATGTTTTTAACTGAAAAACGTTAATTTACAATATGACATATATTAAGGAGGAAATACACACATGGCTAAATTAAAGACAAAAAGAGCAGCAGCTAAGCGTTTCAAGAAAACAGCTAACGGCGGCCTTAAGAGAAGCAAGGCTTACAAGAGTCATATCTTAACAAAGAAGACAACTAAGAGAAAGAGAAATCTTAGAAAGTTAACAATGACGGATTCAACAAATGAAAAGGTAATGAAGAAGATTTTACCTTATATCTAATAAATCAGGAGGAACTAGAGAATGGCAAGAGTAAAAGGCGGCGTTGGCGCTAAGAAAAAACATAACAGAACACTTAAGCTGGCTAAGGGTTACAGAGGAGCTAGATCAAAGCAGTATAGAGTAGCAAAGCAGTCAGTTATGAGAGCTTTAACAAGTTCATATGCTGGCAGAAAGCAGAGAAAGAGAGAATTCAGACAGTTATGGATCGCTCGTATTAATGCTGCTGCAAGAATGAATGATATTTCATACAGCAAATTAATGCACGGCTTAAAGCTTGCAGGTGTAGACATCAACAGAAAGATGCTTTCAGAGATGGCTATCAGTGATCCGGAAGGATTTGCTAAGCTTGTTGCTGTTGCAAAGGAAAAGCTTGCTTAATTTAAGATAAGCAGAAAAAACAGATCATGATGATTTTCGGAAGAAGATGGTTATGGTCTGTTTTTGCGTTATCAGAACGTTTGCCCGGCCAAGTGATCCGTTATTTTAAAGATCATAAATAAAAGGCGGACATTGACATAATTGCCTTTACAGAGTTGTCCTGTTCATACTATAATAGAACTGTACATTGAGCTAATTTATGGGACATGGAGGGTGACATATTATGTTTGTAGAACGAGTAACAAGAGAGCAGATGAAGATGTTCTTGGAGACATTTGCATGCTGCAGCGAACAGAAGAATCTTGTAATGAGATTAAATTACGCAGGAAAAGAGCCATATCTGGATGTAACCAGATACAGTAACGGAATGATGTACACAGACTCTTACTATGATTTTGACAGTACATATTGCAGTAACCTGTGGAACAAATTCCTTTATACACAGTTTACACATGAGTACTACAGTGCATTTAAGGCACATCTGTTAGAAGACGTAGAAAAGAAGCTTACCAATATGATAAAAATCTGAGAAAGTAAAATCCCTGATACAAGTATATTAACAACAAAACACTTACAGGTATATACCATTTATTCCGCAGAACACTTTCGTTCTATTTCAAACGTAGCGGTACTAAACTCTTCATCTTGCGATGAATCGTTAAGAACCGACGTTCGTAACTGAGACCTTAGCGAGGCTCGCCGAGGTTAGTTCGAAGTTATACAGAGTAAAAAGGTCTGCTTCATAAAGATATATACATGTAAGTGTTTTATTATAATTATATAAATACTTTGTATCAGGGATTTTGTGCATAAAAAAAGAAAACCTCAAAGGTTTTCTAAAAAATAAAGATGCGGGAGATGGGACTTGAACCCACACGCCGTTTCCAGCACTAGATCCTTAGTCTAGCCTGTCTGCCAATTCCAGCACTCCCGCATGTCTTATTCCGTACGGCTTACCGCCGACGCAAGTAAGATAATACCACTGTGCTATATAAATGTCAACAAGTTTTTTTACTTTTTTTTGAAAAAATCCAATGCACGCATTATGATAGAGATTTTCATCATAAAATGGACACATTTACATGATAAACTTATAACGAAGTATGTATGTAAAACGAAAAGATGCAAATATGATACATTTGTATTTTATACTGGCATAAGATCAGGACATTTGTCAGAAAATGATATGTAACAGAAATAATACAGGAATCCTTAAGATTGTTTAATAAAATAAGGATTGCTTGATTATGCCAGACAGAGAGAGTAAAATTACAATGATTTAATTTGGAAAATATAGCATTTTCAGATACACATAAAAATAAAACAGCGCAAGCAAGGAGGCAACGATGCGGAAACGAATCAAAAAGGGTGTGGCATGTGTATTATGTGCCAGCATGGTAGCTGCCCTTCTGGGTGGATGCAGCAGCAAAAATGCAGAAAGCAGCAAACCTTCTATTCATATTGAATCATATACAAAGGTGGGATATGATACGGTGACCGTTCAGTCAGGAGATATTTCACCAATCTTGAATTTAAAACTTTCCCCGGATGAATTTGAAACGAAAAATTATAAAGTTTCACAGGACGATTACGAAGTAGAAAAGGTTAATGTATCAAAGGGAGATCGGGTGAAAGCCGGAGATATCATGGTTCAGTTTAAGGCAGATGATATTCAGGATACGATCAAGCAATATACAGAGCAGAAGGCAGAGAATGAACTGCTGATTGAACATTATCAGAAACTGATGCAGATTGATGGATCAGAGGATTATTCTGATGATATTGCAAGTCTGAAAGAGGATATCCAGATCGCAGATACATATATTAAAGAACAGAACGAGAAGATGAAGGAGTATTGTCTGATTGCAGAAAAGGATGGAACTGTAACCTATGTCAATGAGTGGTTGGGATATGGATATGCAAGTTCATCCGATAATCTGGTGACCGTAGCATCCGGATCCTCTAATTATACAGCAACGACAGATGATGATTATGAATTTAAAAAAGGGGATGTCTATCAGGCAGATTATGAAGTGGCATCCTACGATATGAAGGTTATTGATGTCAGTCAGTATGAAGATAAGGCAACCGGTAAGCAGATGCAGAAAATCTTATTTGAGCCGGTAGACAGTATGGCAGGAATTTCAGAAGAAGATGTGCTGACCATGACGATCCATAAGCCGGTGATCAGCAATGTTGTCTATGTCGATGAAAAAGCGATCAATGAGAAGTCAGAAGATAATTATTATGTATTCACGATCAATGATGATGGCTTCCGGACAGCAGTTGATGTAACAATTGGTGAAACGGTAGACGGATATACGATTATTAAGTCTGGATTGAAGGCTGGAGAGCAGGTGACGGTAAATTGATAAAGAAGAGAATAATGATCAATAAAAAATCGTATGCAGTCAGAATGACAGCAATCGCTGTGGCAATGATGCTTGGTTTAACAGGCTGTGGAAAAAAAGAAGAAAAAGCACCGGAGCTGTTAGAACCGGTTACAACGAATGAGGCGTACCGTCCGGTCGAAAAGAGCGATGTTGGTAAGAAGATTATCAAGAATGGTGCGATTGTACCAACGGATTATTGTTATTTCTTTAAAACCTCAGCGACACTCTCAAAGGTTTATGTCAATGTAGGTGATTATGTTAAAAAGGGCACGGTTCTTGCAGAGGCAGATAGCGATGATACGACTTCAGGAATTGAAGACCTGAAAGCCTCTCTTTCCAGTGAGCAGCAGACCCATAATGTAAACGAAAAGATATACGAACAGAAACAGAAGGAACTGGATTATAAGATTAAAGCATGTAATGAGGCTGGAGATTCTGCCGGTGCGAAAGAAAACCAGAGCACAAAAGCAGTCAATGCCGAGAATAACCGGTATGATAACATGTTGTACAATTATAAGGTCAAGAAGCTCCAGCGGCAGATTGACGAGAAGGAATCTCTGGAAACCGATAACAAGCTCGTAGCAGAACAGGATGGCTATGTTACATATGCCAAGAGCCTGACGGATACAGATTCATCAGATGAAGGCGGCGGATCAATCTCCAGTGGTGAGAATGTTGTTATTATATCTGATTACAACACACCGTATATTGAGATCACCGGTGAGCAGATTACAAGAGATGGATATGCAAATTTTAATACCATGTACACGATGATCGATGGCAAACGGTATGAGCTGGAAGAATACAAATATTCCAATCAGGAGATCGCAGCAGCACAGAGTGCATCCAAGCTGCCATATGTCCGTTTTAAACTGAAGGATGTGGATAACAGCAAGATCTTAAAGACAGGAACACTGACACCGTTGTATTTCAGTACATCAACTGCTGCAAATGTTCTTGTAGTCGGAAATGATTCCTTATACGAAGAAGGAGATAAGTATTTTGTATATGTGAAGACAGACAGCAGTGATAAGGAAAAGCGTGAGATCAAGATCGGTGCACAGGATGATAACTACACGGAAGTAAAGAGCGGCCTTTCAGAGGGAGATCTGGTTTATTATGATTCTGATTCAACGATTCCAAGTGACTATACAACATATGAGATCAAGCTGGGAACCTTTAAGACAACAGGAACCAGCAAATCCTATAAGATGGTAGATACCAATCAGATAACCTATAAAGCTCCTGTAGAAGGCTATTTTACACAGCTTGATCTGGCGGAAGGTCAGGAAGTGAAAAAAGGCGATTTGTTGTATATTGTTGACAGTGGTGGTGGTAGCGCAGAGCTGCTGGAGTTAAACTCCCAGATATCAGATGCAAAGAGTGATTATGATTCGACAGTAGCGGGCTATGAAGAGCAGATCAAGGATCTGAGAGCCGAGATTGAAGATTACCGTTCCGGCAGGAAGAAACAGCAGGTGGCAACACCGGGAGATGCTGATCCGGCAGATGATACAACGGATACTACAACAGATGACGGGGATGAAGAAGACGGTGATTACGATATCCCGGATCCAGATGATAATAATGGCAATACATTATACATGGTTGAGCAGCTTACCTGCCAGATTGAGATTGCAAAATACAATGAAGAGCTGGCAAAGATCAATTATAATACGACTGTGAATCCATTGATCGCAAAGCGTGATAAGCTGAACAAAAATAATGATGGAAAAGGTAATATCAGCGTATATGCAGAAAGCGACGGCGTTGTACAGAGTGTATATGCCAGTCAGGGAAAACAGATCAAAGAGGGTGACAAGGTTGTCAGCATAGGAAGCAATGAATCCAAGATGATGTCCTTATCCCTGACAGATAACGGTGGAAGCTCCAGACGTAACGGATATAGCGGAAGTGACGATACCGGAAGTGATAACAGCAATGCAACACTTCTGGTCAATCAGGAGGTTACTTTAATTGATCAGAAGGATGACAGCAAGAAGCTGACCGGAAGATGTATCGGAGCAACAGCGGATTCCAAGAAGGCTTATGTAACAACGATCGATGGTCAGGTATATATAACAAGCAGCGCCGGATCCGAAGATACCAGATATTATATACAGGTGGATGATAAGAGCTTCTATGATTCACCAAAGGGATATTTTGTAAGCTTTGCAAAAATGTCACTGGAAAATGTAGTAACAGTTCCAATGAATATTATTTATACAGAGACGGATAAGACATCCGGTAAATCCTATGAATATGTGTGGAAGCTTTCAAAGGATGAGATTGTAAAACAGTATGTAACAACAAGCACAGATACAAAGTCGTCAAATGCATGTGTACTTACCGGATTGTCAGAAGGAGATGTGATTCTGAAAGAATCCGGTTCTTCCGGCAGTGGTGACAATACAAAGAAAAAAGCCGATAGCAGCTCAGAAGAATAGAAGGGAGAAGAGGAATGTTTAAATTCTTAAGAAATAAATTACTGAATAAAAAGTGGCTGAATGCCTGCCTTCTTCTTGGTATTGTGCTTCTGGTTGCTGTAGCATCCTGTAATCCGATGTTCAAAAACGGTGCAATGGATATGACGCTGGCATCCAAGTTTGATTCAGCAATAGAAGATAACAACACATATTCAGCCGTGGTCGGAAGACAGGGCTCCTGCTCAACAGACAATTTCCCGGATTCTGCATCCGTACTTGACCGTATCAATGCATATGAAAAGAAGTGGATGAGTTACATTGACGTACCGGTATTAAGCAGACAGAACAGATTGTTTATAGAAGGTACTTATGCAATGACCGGGCTCGGTTCCAGGAGATTTTTCAGTGTAAACTATATGCAGGATATGAGCGAACATATCAATATTACGTTTGGAGAGGGACTTGATACCGGGAAACCGGTTGAAGGTACTTATCCGGTGATTATCAATCAGCAGAATGCGGATACATATGATCTGGTTGTAGGTGAAACCGTATCAATTGATAAATTGGTAGACAAGGATGGAAAGCCGGTTACATTTACGGTTGTCGGAATCTTTGAACCAAAGGATACCACTGATATTTACTGGAAAGAGACACCGGTAGATTTTGATAAGATGATATTTACAGATCAGGCATCCTTTGATGAAACCGTTGCAAATTATGGTGTTTTGACAATATATTATGCAACATATAATATGCTGGATTATGCATATATCGATCATACAAATGCATCAGATATCCGTTATTATCTGAGTGCATTTTCAAAAGCAGATGGTAACTTTATTCAGAATTTCAGCAGCATACTTGCTGATTATCAGGACGATGCAACATCGATCATGATCATTATCTGGGTACTGGAGCTTCCAATCCTGGTATTGCTTCTGGCATTTATCTATATGGTATCCAGTCAGATCCTGGAAATGGAGGACGGTGAGATTGCGATGCTAAAGAGTCGTGGTACCAGTACGAAACAGATTCTTGGCATCTATTTTGGAGAATCTGCGATCCTTTCTTTGATCGCGATCGTTATTGGTATTCCGGTCGGATATCTGTTGTGTAAATTATGTGCAAGTGCAACCTCCTTCCTGAAATTCAGCTTTGGTGATACACACTTTTATAAACTGACATGGGGAATGTTATTATACAGTCTAATTGCTGCAGTTATCGCAATCCTGTTTATAACACTTCCGGTATTGAAATACGCGAAGAATTCGATAGTAGAGCAGAAGAGTAAACTTGGAAAGGTGAATACAAAGCCAATCTGGGAGAAGGCATTTCTGGATGTGATCCTGGTGGCAGTTTCCATTTACCTTCTGTACAACTACAATAAACAGAAGAGTGATATTGCATTAAGCATTCTGGCTGGAAACAAACCGGATCCATTGATCTTTTTGAATTCCTCCCTGTTTATATTTGCAGTTGGGCTGCTGATCCTGCGACTGATCAAATATCTGATCAAGTTCATTTATTTCATTGGTAAGAAGAGATGGTCACCTGCGGTATATGCTTCCTTCCTTCAGATCACCAGAACAGTGAAGAAGCAGGGCTTTATCTCTGTATTTCTGGTTATGACGATCGCCATGGGTATGTTTAATTCCAATATGGCAAGAACGATCAATGAGAACAATCAGGAGCGTATCGAATATAATCTTGGAACAGATATCGTTCTGAGTGAACAGTGGAAGATGGGTGCGTATCTGGATAAAGATAAGAAGAGTCACTGGTACTATGAAGAACCGGATTTTGAACGGTATACAGAGAATCTTTCCAATTCATGCAAACATCTGACCCGTGTGATCTATGATGACAATACAACGATCAAGGTTGGAGGTTCTGAACTTCCGGACTCTGTTCTGATGGGAATTAATACAAAGGAATTTGGTGAGACAGCCGAATTAAAGTCAGGTTTGAATGATGAACACTGGTATAATTACCTGAACAGTATTGCAACTGTTTCCAATGGTGTTATCATTTCATCAAATCTGGCAAAGAAATATGATCTGTCTGTTGGTGACAGCATTACATATGCAAGATACAGCCCGATGAAGACAAAGGAGCCGGTTGAGATCGCATCACCGTCCGGAACAATCTGTGCAATTGTAGATGCATGGCCTGGATTTAACCAGTACACATATGAGAAGGACAACAGTGGAAAAGTTGTTGAGAAGGAACGTTATCTGGTTGTTGCTAATTACGCATATGTTGTCAGTGCATTTGGTCTTACTCCATATCAGATATGGGGACAGCTTGCAGATGGACATGATTATCAGGAGGTCCTGGATACGGTTGAAAAGCAGGGTATTTTATTAAAGAGTTATCAGAGTGTAGATCAGGAAGTACAGAACATGCTGGAATCTCCGCTTGTACTGATCACAAATGGGTTATTCTCACTGAGCTTCCTGGTAGCAGTTATCCTCTGTACAGTAGGATTCCTCATCTACTGGATCACATCGATCAAGCAACGGGAGCTTCTGTTTGGTATCTACCGTGCGATGGGTATGAGCATGAAGGAGATTAACAAGATGCTGATCAACGAGCAGATGTTCAGTTCCGTTCTTGCCAGTCTGGCAGGATATGGAGTTGGAGCGGCGGCTACTGCGTTGTTTGTAAAGCTGGTAGCGATCGTATATCTGCCGGAGTCGCATAACATAGCGATCAGCATAGCGGTCAACCCATTTGATATATTGAAACTGACGATCGTAGTTGTGGTAATGTTTATTATCTGCTTCATTGTTCTCCGGACAATCTTAAAGAAGATGAACATCACACAGGCATTAAAACTGGGGGAGGACTAAACAATGAATATGATTACTGCAAGAGGAATAAAGCGGTGTTTTACAGTTGGAAATGGCGAACCATTTTATGCTCTTAAAGGAATAGATCTGGATATCCCGGAAGGAAAGCTTGCGATCCTGAAGGGAAGATCCGGTTCCGGTAAAACAACCCTTTTAAATATTTTAAGTGCGCTGGATGAAGCAACGGAGGGGCAGGTGATCATAGAGGATCACGACCTGTCGGAGATGGCTGTACCGGAAAGAGAAAAACTCAGACGGTACGATATCGGATTTGTATTCCAGTCGGTAGCGTTGATTCCGATCATGAATGCATATGAGAATGTAGATTTTGGTTTAAGACTTGCGGAATATGAAGGAAACCGGGATTCCCGTATCCGCGAGGTTCTGGAGATGGTTGGACTTAGTTCCAGAATGTTCCATATGCCGAACCAGATGTCCGGTGGTGAGCAGCAGAGGGTAGCGATCGCAAGAGCGGTTGCCCATAAGCCAAGGGTAATCTTTGCAGATGAGCCGACAGGAGCTTTGGATACAGCATCCGGACTGAATGTTATGAAGCTGTTCAAGGATCTGGTGGCAAAAGAAGGAATCACGATCGTTATGACGACACATGATCCAAACCTGATGGAACTCGGAGACGTAGTATTTGAGATAGAGGATGGTGAGATCATTGGCAAAGCATAGTGGATTTTTTAAGAAAAAAGATAAAAATACGATTCCGGAAACTGATATGCAGGAAAATGTTGCACAGATGATGGAAGAACCAATAGATCAGGATCCTGTTCAGGAAGACGCCGATATCGCAGATACAGACATGAACGATATCGGTGCGCAGGAGACTGCAGTGGATGCTGGGAACGCTGTTGATGAAGCAGATATAGCAGATGACGATACAGAAACATCAGAAGATTTGGACGATACAGACAGAAACAGTCAGGCTGCGGAAGAATATGAAGAAACCGGCAATATCATTGACTGCGACAGTCTGGTTAAGATCTATAAAACAGATGAAGTTGAAGTAATGGCACTTCAGGGGCTGGAGCTTACGATCAAAAAGGGTGAGCTGATGGCAGTTATCGGTAAATCCGGTAGTGGTAAGTCAACGCTTTTGAATATGATCGGTGGACTGGAACGTCCGACAGCAGGAAAATTATATGTAGATGGAAAAGACCTTTTTGCAATGACAGACAAAGAACTGGTAGAATATCGGAAACATACCGTTGGCTTTGTATGGCAGAAGAATTCCAGAAACCTGCTTCCGTATATGACAGCTCTGGAAAATGTCCAGGTGCCGATGTATTTTGATAAAGACAATAAGGAAGACCGGGAAGCCAGAGCCTATGATCTTTTGTGCAAGGTTGGTTTAAAGGAAAAGGTAAATTCCTATCCGGCACAGATGTCCGGTGGTGAGCAGCAGAGAGTTGCAATTGCGATCGCACTTGCCAACAATCCAAAAATCCTGCTGGCAGATGAGCCGACCGGTGCAGTCGATTCCAAAACCTCAGATATGATCCAGGATCTGTTCCGGAAACTGAATGAGGAAATGGGTATTACAGTTATCATCGTAACGCATGATATCAGTCTTGCAAATAAGGTTGGACGTGTGGTTATGATCGCAGATGGTAAGATCAGTACAGAAAAGATCATGAAAGAGGATTACAGAAAACGGATCAATGACATGGAAAGCGAGAGCTTTAATGGAACCGATTCCCATGAAGAATATTCCATTATGGATAAGGCACACCGTGTACAGATCAGTGATGATATTCTGGAGGCTGCCGGAATTGATACAAACAAGGTAAAGATTCAGGTAGTGGATGGCAAGGTTGTTATTTCAAAAGAATAAATATCAGTTCAGAAAACGGCGCTGGATGCATATGCATTCAGCGCCGTTCGCAATATTTTCACATTTTCTTTCTTGCTTTTTCTTGCTATCGTGCGTTGGTTCGATTATAATAACTTTGTTTAGCTGATTTGGAATTTCGAGGAGGAAACCATGAAGAAGAGAAAATTAACAAAAATGTCGGCAGTGTTACTGGCAACAGCATTGTCTGCAGCAACTGTTTTTTCAGGATGTAATAAGAAGGTTGATTACGATATGGGTGATGGAACGCAGAAAGAAGGAAGTGCAGGAGAAGGCGGCGAATTATCGTCCCGTCTCGGGTGTTCCGGAGTCTTATGAGGGTAAGCTGGATGTCGGTGATTCCGGTATCAAAGAGATTACCATTAAAGATGATGATATCATAACACCAGATTCCGACAGTATGTCTATTGTGTCTTATAAGAAGAATTCCTTTGATAATGCATACAGGCAGAAGGTCTGTGAGGCAATCTTTGATAAGTCAAAGGGTATCTATGTATATGACTTTGAGCACCAGACCAAGAGTGATCTGCAGACTCAGATTGATTCATATCAGACGATGTTAGACGATGCGAAGGAAGCTGGAGATACAGATACAGAGGATTATTGTAAGGAATACATATCCTATCTGGAAAATGAAATGGCAACGGCAACGGATGAGAGAGAAGGAGCCGGTGATTACAGTGCATCGGATTATATCGGACAGATTGGCGATAATCAGTTCATGCTCTCATTTTCAGAGGGAACAGAAGGGTTAAATGCAAGCTTTGATCTTTCTTATTATCCATCCGAAGGCATGATCAATTACAGACCATATGAGGGTGCATCCTTTGTATATGCTTATGACGCAAAGTATGGAGAAGAGGGGATTGATGACAGCATTGTAAATACTTGTACATTTTCTGAAGATGAAGCCGTATCACTGGCACAGGAATTTCTTGCCGGATGTGGAATTGATGATGTGATCGTTACAGATAAATCTCCGTTATTATGGGAGTATTATGACAGCTCTTATAATGTGATTGCAACAGAGTATGAAGGCTATATCGTAAACTTTGGACGTTCTGTCAATGGAACTGCTCCATACAGTGCGGATCTGTCTATGGTTGACACTCTTTCAAGCGATGAGGATGATGCCTGGTATGATGCTCCAACAGAGACGTTCTCCATTCAGATCGACTCCAATGGCGTGATCAACGCAAGCTGTTATCCATTGTTAGTTTCAACCGGTGAGGATCAAAAAAATGTAGATCTTTTGAGCTGGAAGGAGCTTTTAAAGGAACTGGATAAGAATGTTGCACAGTATTATACAGATAATAAGACTTCCTACAGCGATATTGAATTTAACGATGTCAGATTGACATATTACTGTATTAAGGATGATTCTCAGGATGATGTATATAATTATGTTCCTGTATGGATATTTGCACAGGCAGACGAAAATGATGGAACATATGATTTTGACTATCCGGTACAGGCACTTATGGTAAATGCGACCGATGGAACAATCTACAATCTGAAAGATGTTCTGGAGGCCGGTTCGATCTCATACAGTGATTATTACGATGATCAGGGTGATATGATCGATGGATACGAATATGATGACAGTGATATGGAAAGTATAGATTCAGATGGCAGTGATGACGGATCCGGTGATTCATCAGATGGCAGTGATGACGGATCCGATGATTCATCAGATGAGATAGAGGATGGATCCGATGAGGGGATCATTGACGACGAGGTCTGTTAGAGGATGATGTTGTAGAATAATACAATCCTACAGGAAAATAAGGTGTCATACGACGCCAGACTATAAAGATGCAGGACGAGTGATATTTTTTATCATTTGCCCTGCGTTTTTTATTGGTTTTGGTATTGACAAAAATACCCCTATGGGGTATATATAATATCGTATCCGGGATCATTAAAATTGGATACAAAAAATAAATGTACAGATACAGATGGATGAAAAAATTCAGGAAACAGACAGAAGGGAGCGGACAAGAATGGAAGAACCATGTTGCCATTGTCATAAAACAAAACAGAGAACAGAAGGTGAATATAAGAAGCTGATGAACCGGCTGAACCGGATCGAGGGACAGATCCGGGGAATCAAGGGAATGCTGGAAAAGAATGCATATTGTACGGACATATTAGTACAGGTTGCCGCTGTCAATTCTGCATTGAACAGCTTTAATAAGGAACTTCTTGCAGAGCATATCCGAACCTGTGTGATCGAGGATATCAAAGCAGGAAAAGAAGATACGGTGGATGATCTGGTAGATACCATTAAGAAATTAATGAAATAAACACATAGAAATTTTCTGTCTGGAAGATCGTATGAGAATATGTTCGTATGATTGCTTTGGATATGAAACATAATAAAAATGTGTTTAAGATATAATGAAGGCATAGAATGTGCGAAGCACATGATAAAAGCTTGATAAGAGGGTGAATGAATTGGATAAATATAACGTAACAGGAATGAGCTGCAGTGCCTGCAGCGCAAGCGTAGAAAAGGCAGTGAAGAAAGTAAAAGGGATTGACAGTTGTACCGTCAGCCTGCTTACAAATTCGATGACAGTAGAAGGACATGCTGATCCTAAGACAGTTATTGAAGCAGTAGAAAAGGCAGGATATGGAGCCAGTCTGATGACAGGAGAAGACCGGAAGAATGTCGGGAAGAAGCAGGCAGCGGATGCAGATGAATTGGATAATCATGCAGCCCTGCACAAGATGAAGGTCCGGCTGATCGCATCTATCGTTCTGTTAATTCCGCTGATGTACATTTCCATGGGACATATGATGTGGGGATGGCCACTGCCGGCGATTATCAGTGATAACCATGTCGCTATGGGACTGATCCAGATGTTATTTGCAATTGCGATCATGGTTGTAAACCAGAAGTTTTTTATTAATGGATTTAAGGGTGTGATCCATGGAGCACCGGGTATGGATACATTAGTAGCACTTGGCTCAGGCGCATCCTTTATTTACAGCACATATGTATTATTTGCAATGACAGATGCCGTGATGCGGCAGGATAATGACCGTGTTATGACCTTGATGCATGATTTTTATTTTGAATCGGCAGCGATGATTCTTGCACTTATAACGGTTGGTAAGACACTCGAGGAATATTCCAAAGGTCGTACGACAGATGCCTTAAAGGGATTAATGAAGCTTGCACCCAAAACAGCCCTTGTTCTTCGTGATGGAGAAGAACAGGAAGTTGCTGCTGAGGATGTGGTAGTTGGAGAGGTATTTATCGTCCGTCCGGGATCCAGTGTTCCGGTAGATGGTGTGGTTATAGAAGGAAACAGTGCAGTTGATGAGTCTGCTTTATCCGGTGAGAGTCTTCCGGTCGATAAAGCAGAAGGAGATAAGGTATCTGCCGCAACGATCAATAAATCCGGTTATCTGAAATGTCGGGCAACCAGAGTCGGTACAGATACGACTTTATCCCAGATCATAGAGATGGTCAGTGATGCAGCAGCAACAAAAGCACCGATCGCAAAGATTGCAGATAAGGTATCCGGTATCTTTGTTCCGGCTGTCCTGATCTGTTCCTTGATCACTATTATTGTATGGATCATTGCAGGAGAGAGCACAGGCTTTGTACTTGCCAGAGGTATATCGGTGCTTGTGATCAGTTGTCCATGTGCACTTGGACTTGCAACACCGGTTGCCGTTATGGTAGGTAACGGTGTCGGAGCAAAGCAAGGTATCCTATTTAAGAATGCGGCAGCACTTGAGATGACAGGAAAAACAGATGTGGTTGTACTGGATAAGACAGGAACGATCACAAATGGAACGCCGGAAGTGGTAGATGTAGTTCCGGGAAATGGATACAGTGAGACAGACCTGCTTACCTTTGCAGCAAGTCTGGAACAATACAGTGAGCACCCGATAGGCAAAGCCATTATGGAATATGTCGGACAGAAAGGGATCAAGCCACAGAAGATTGAAGATTTTCAGGTGCTTCCGGGAAATGGACTCCGCTGTAGATTAAGCAGTGAGGCGGTTTCACAGAATGAAAGAGGATTTTGTGCAGGACAGAACCATTCTCAGATATCAGATCATATTTTGCTTGGTGGAAATGGAAAATTTATCAGCCAGTATGTAACCTTATCCGAGGCGGATAAGACACTGGCAGAAGAATTAGCTTCACAGGGCAAGACCCCCATCTATCTGGCAATCGATGAGAATAAACTGATCGGTATCCTTGCAGTTGCAGATACGATCAAAGAGGATGGAATCCTTGCGATCAAAGAATTAAAAGAGATGAATTATTCAGTTGTTATGTTAACCGGAGATAATGCAAAGACAGCAGAAGCAATCGGTAAACAGGCAGGGGTTGACCGCGTGATTGCTGATGTACTGCCGGATGGAAAAGAAGCGGTAGTAAGAGAACTGATGAAGGAGCACCGTGTGATTATGGTTGGTGACGGCATTAATGATGCCCCTGCATTAACCCGTGCGGATATCGGTATGGCGATCGGAGCCGGAACCGATGTTGCAATCGATGCGGCAGATGTGGTACTGATGCGGGAAGGTCTTCGAACCGTTCCTGCAGCAATCCGGTTAAGTATGGCAACGATACGAAATATCAAAGAGAACCTGTTCTGGGCATTTATTTATAACATTATCGGAATACCGCTTGCCGCAGGTGTCTGGTATCCGATGTTTGGCTGGAAATTAAACCCGATGTTTGGTGCATTTGCCATGAGCCTTTCCAGTTTTTGTGTAGTAATGAATGCATTACGGTTGAATTTCGTGAAGATATATGTTAATAATAGTAAATACAGAATACATCAAAAAATAGTATCAAAAAATGTTGAGGGAAATAATAAGATAGAAAAGGAGACTGGTACGATGAATAAGACGGTGTATATAGAAGGAATGATGTGTGGACACTGCGAGGCAAGAGTGAAGAAAGCATTTGAGGCACTTCCACAGGTAACAGAAGCGGAGGTAAGCCATGAGAAGAAGCAGGCGGTGCTTACTTTAAGTGGCGAGTTATCCGATAAAGAGATTAAGAATACAGTGAAGGAAGCCGGATATAAGGTAACTTCGATCAAGTAAAATAGAAATACAGGATAAAAGATAAAATGGCAGGGCACGGTTTACTGTGTCCTGTCATAAATTAATAAGAAGGAAATTGTCTATGAAGAAACTATTGAACAGGTTATTTAGTCGAATGGTAATTACATGTCTGCTGGTAGCGGCACAGTTGATCTTCTTTATGGTAGAAGTATTAAAGCTGCAGCAATACTATGTATTGGTGGCGGCTATTCTGCATTTGTTAAGTTTTATAGCTGTGATGCATCTGTTATTAAAGGATGTGAATCCGTCAATTAAACTGGCATGGATCGTTCCGATCCTGATGTTTCCGGTCCTCGGTGGTCTGCTTTATCTGCTCTATGGACATATCATTATGCCGAAGAAGTTAGAGAAATATATGAAGCATGCGGCAGAATGGGACTACGAGACGGATCTGTATGCAAATATGGCATATTTCAGTGATGTGATAAAGGGGCAGCCGCCATACCGGTTGTTCAAATATACAGAAGATTATGCAGGTTCGCTTGTATATCAGAATACGGATGTCCGGTATTATCCGATGGGGGAAGATGTCTGGCCGGATTTTGTCGATGACCTGAAATCGGCAAAAAAGTATATTTTCCTTGAATATTTCATCATCAATCCGGGCGAAATGTGGAATACGGTGCTTGAGATCTTAAAAGAGAAAGTAAAAGAGGGCGTGGAAGTCCGCCTGATCTATGATGATATCGGCTCAGTCTTTTATGTGCCAAAGTATTACTGGCGTGAGCTGGAGAGCCATGGGATCAAATGTATGGCATTTAATCAGGTGGTACCATTTCTGGCAACGATCTTTAATAACAGGGATCATCGGAAAATCGCGGTTATGGATGGTAAGGTTGCCTATACCGGCGGCTTTAATCTATCCGATGAGTATATAAATAAGAAAGCACCTTATGGCAAATGGAAGGATAATGGTATCCGTATGGAAGGTGATGCTGCATGGCGTTTTACAATCCTGTTTTTACAGCTGTGGAACAGTATCCGAAATGAAGATAAGCATATCTTAAGCTATCGTCCAACAGAGCAGAAGAAGCATTTGAATGATGGATATCTTCAACCATATACGACAAATCCGCTCAAGAAAGAGCCGATTGGCGAGAACATATATATGCAGATGATCAATGACGCAAGAGAGTATGTATATATTTTTACACCATATCTGATCGTATGCAATGAGATGATGACAGCATTAAAGCTTGCGGCAAAGAGAGGCATCGATATCCGAATCGTAACACCGGCTATCCCGGATAAGAAGATGATCTTTCGTATGACACAGTCGAGCTACAAAGAGCTGCTTCGTGCCGGCGTGAAGATCTATCAGTACACACCGGGATTTATCCATTCCAAATGTATCCTGACGGATGATAATCTGACATCAATCGGTTCTATCAATATGGATAACCGAAGTTTTTATCATCATTTTGAATGCGGTGTATTGGTATATGATTCCAGTATCATTGCAGAAGTGAAGTATGATATGCTTTCAACGATGAAGGAATCAGAGGAGATCACGCTGGACTGGTGTAAGGAGCATATGTCCAGAATTACACTGGTGGATGCCTTCCTCAGACTCCTGTCACCATTGCTATAGGAATAAAGGTAAAGAGAGAAAATGACAAAAACAAATAAGAAACAAAAAGCCGGAGATCAAAAGCCGGCTTTTTCAAAAATGAACGATTTTAAAAAAGAAGCGGCATTTCATATTTTTAAAGAAAGCATTACAACGGCATTCCTGCTGTACATGTTTGTTGTTTTTCCATTGGTTCTTCATGATGGATATATGGATATTACGATCACAAAATACAATTTCTTTAAAAATGGAGTATTGATCTATGGGATATTGATGTGTCTGACATTTATACTCGGATTTACGGATCATATGGAAGAGCATACGGATGCTGCAAAAAAACGGGAAGAGGCAGAAATTTTCTGGCGTCGGATATCTGGATGGGAGCCTTTGTGCTGTCAGGCACACTTGCATGGATCATGGCAGATGATAAAATGGCAGCCTACACCGGATCCATGGGAAGACGCTGCGGACTGGAATTTCTGGTGCTTGTGCTTGTGCTTTATATTGGCATTGGAAGCGGATATAAATGGCAGCAGATCCTGGCACCGGTGTTTTCTGTTATCAGTGGACTTGCATTTTTGATGGGAAGCTTACAATACCTGGATATTGATGTGTTTCATCTGTTGTCACATATCAGAGAGGATCAGCAGGCGATGTTTCTGTCCACCTTTGGAAATATTAATATATTTGCTGGCTTTGTCTGTACCAGTGTTGCATTCTTTTCCGGTATGTATCTGATCGAAGAAAAGCGGGCATACCGGATCTGCTATATGGCAGCCCTTTTGTTGGGCGGAGCCGCCTTGATCGCGGCAAATAGTGACAGTGCATATATGGGACTTGCTGCAGCATGGGTGATATTACTCTTTTTCGCATTAAAACGAAGCCTGTTTGCAGAATTTGTAACTGTTTGTACCACCTTTCTTTCCGGTTATACGATCATGGCGTGGATCACGGCAGGAACCGGAAGGGGATATGAGAAGCTGTCCGGTCTGGCGAAGCTGGTGGATGCAAGAGACATATTGACTGTCTGTTGTGTGATCGGTATCTTGTGTGCGATATGGTTATCAAAGAAGAAATATAATACAGGAAGATCCGCATTATCCCGTTTGCTCATAGCAGGGATATTGCTCATAGCAGGGATCACCGTGACAGTTATCGGCTGTATCAACCATTGGGAGATCTTCGTATTTGATGATTTCTGGGGAGATTACAGAGGCTTCATCTGGTCGAGATTATGCCGGATCTATCAGAATCTGCCATTTGTTGATCAGGTATTTGGAAATGGAAATGAAAGCATCTATGCGCTGATGTCTGCCCGGTATTATGATGAGATGCTGGCAGTAACCGGAACGGTTTATGACAGTGCGCATAATGAATATCTGCAGTATCTGGTCACGATGGGAGCTTTTGGCCTGATCACTTATGTAGGGCTGATCATTACTTCGATCCGTAACTGTGTGAAAACCTGGAAGGATGAACCGGTGATGCTTGCGGTTCTGATGCTTATCGTTTCTTATATCACACAGGCGTTCGTCAATGTAGAGCAGCCGATCACGACACCGTTCCTGTTTTTATTTGTGGCGATAGCAGCAGGAATCCGCAGAAACAGTCTGAAAAAAGACGGGAGCAGAACAAAGAAATAGTGGATGGTGGGATTATAAAAGTCCGGACTTGTCAAAGCAGATAGTTTCGTTGTATAATCACAAAGTGTGTGTAGATGAAGCAATGGCTGGAAATTGATCGGAGATATTTTAATTTTAGCGTATGACATCTGACTGATATAATATTCGGCTGGTATGCCATCTGGATACAGAATAAATAAGTAGATAATAATTATGATATAAAAGGTCAGCATCTAAATGGATGCTGCTACAGGAGGAAAAAAATGAGGTTTATGACGAGTTAGTGGCAAGAGGATTAATTGCCCAGACAACAGATGAAGAAGAGATCAAAGAGCTGGTAAATAATGGAAAAGCTGTTTTTTATATAGGATTTGACCCAACTGCAGACAGTCTTCATGTCGGTCATTTCATGGCACTTTGTCTGATGAAGCGTTTACAGATGGCAGGTAATAAGCCGATCGCCCTGATCGGTGGCGGTACAGCTATGATCGGTGATCCGTCCGGACGTACCGATATGAGACAGATGATGACAACAGAAACGATCGCTCATAATGTAGAATGCTTCAAGAAGCAGATGAGCCGTTTTATCGATTTCTCAGAAGGCAAGGCACTTCTTGTAAATAATGCAGACTGGTTACTTGACCTGAACTATGTAGATGTTCTTCGTGAGGTTGGTCCGCATTTCTCAGTCAACAATATGCTTCGTGCAGAG
This sequence comes from Clostridium sp. AM46-21, assembly GCF_003480025.1. Taxonomy (NCBI): domain Bacteria; kingdom Bacillati; phylum Bacillota; class Clostridia; order Eubacteriales; family Clostridiaceae; genus Clostridium; species Clostridium sp. AM46-21. The sequence continues at coordinate 22,961 of NZ_QUIB01000010.1, read as the reverse complement.
TGCTACAAGCAGAGAATGGAGAAGGGCTTAAGCTTCTTAGAGTTCAACTATATGATCATGCAGAGCTACGATTTCTATGAGTTGTTCCAGAAATACGGCTGTAATATGCAGTTCGGTGGTGATGATCAGTGGAGCAACATGCTTGGTGGTACAGAGCTGATCCGTAGAAAGCTTGGCAAGAATGCATATGCCATGACGATCACCCTGCTTCTGAATTCAGAGGGCAAGAAGATGGGTAAGACGCAGAAGGGTGCTGTATGGCTGGATCCGAACAAGACATCACCATTTGAGTTCTACCAGTACTGGAGAAATGTTGCAGATGCCGATGTATTAAAATGTATCCGTATGCTGACCTTCCTTCCACTGGAAGAGATCGACAAGATGGACAGCTGGGAAGGAAGCCAGTTAAATACAGCAAAAGAGATCCTTGCATTTGAACTTACAAAGCTGGTTCATGGCGAAGAAGAAGCAGTAAAGGCACAGGAGAGTGCAAGAGCATTATTCTCCAAGGGTGTTGCTGCTGATATGCCATCTGTTACATTATCAGCCGATGATTTCAAGGATGGTGCGATTGATATCGTATCCGTACTTGTAAAGTCCGGTCTGGTATCCTCCAGAAATGAAGGAAGACGTGCGGTAGAGCAGGGCGGAGTTGCAGTTGATGGTGATAAGATACCTGATATCTCAGTTACAATTCCGGAAGAGAAGTTTGATGGAGACGGAATCGTTGTAAGACGTGGTAAGAAGAATTTCCGTAAGATAAGTAAATAACAGATTCGAAAGAATAATAAAATAAACATAATAAAAACTCCGGTTATCTGGAATTAGGATTCTAATTTTGATGATCGGAGTTTTGTTATTGTTATTATGATGTAAATTATGCAGAAAAAAAGCAGAAATGTCAGTTGTACATGTCATTTATGCATGATAAAACGTAGAATTGACAATCTACGTTTTTTTTAGTCTGTTTTATGGTATTCTAATTTCCGGATATTAGCGGTGTTTTGTGTAAGCCTCCATCAGACTGAGCATAACATGCTGGTCTTCAAGGGATAAGGATGAATAAAGAGCATTCAGTTTCGATTGATTATAGCTTTCAGAATGTTGATTGTATTCAAGAATATCAGAAAAAGTACAATCCAGATATTCGGTGATATTTGCAAGTGTATCCAGACTCACTTTGCAGATACCACGTTCAAGTTGACTGATAAAACCTACAGACAGATTAAGGTCTTCCGCCATCTGTTCCTGGGTGACATCTTTCATTTTTCTGCGTATTTTTATGCGTGATCCTATAATTTTATAATTCAGTGTCATGATGGTATTCCTTTTCTTTTTAAGTATTTTCTAATAAATATTAAAAAAGAAACAGATAGTGACACTTCTATTATATGTAAAAACTAACAATAATACTGCATATATCTAAGAAATATACTAAAATTTACAAGTGGCATTCAAATGAGAGGGAAGTGTTATACAAATGAAAATTGGTATATGTGATTCATCTATGCATGAAGTGGAAGCTGTGAAGGATTTTATAGAATCCCGTATGGATCTGGATAATGTAGAGTTTGAATTGTATCTGCCGGAAGAAGCGTCTATAGATGTAGAAGAAAGTACCTTTTCCTGTGATATATTTATTACGGAGATCGTATTTGACAATCTGCACTATAACGGGATCTGTCTGGCCAGAGCCATCAATCGTTCTGTTCCAAATTGCAAGATTATATTTTATGCGGACCATATTCCGGATGGCTGGGATATCTATGACGTGGAGCACTGCAATTGTGTTATGAAGCGAAACCGGGATATCAAGCTGGTGCATGCCGTTGATACGGCGATCAAGCGCCTGAATATGAGCAAAAGTAATTTTATCCGGGTCTGCTATGGGAAAACGATCAATATTTTTTCAGCTTCGGAGATCATCTGTATTCACAGAGATGATCGTCTCACCAGATACTGTACAACAAGAGGTGATTATGTGCAGTATATTACGCTGACAAATGCTTTGAAAAATCTTCCGAAGATATTTGTCCGTGTAAACAGTAATTGTATTATCAACCGTCAGCACGTCAAGCATTATTCCAGATCAACCGTAACTCTGGATAATGGAGAAGTCGTAAAGATCGGAAGACCATACAAAGAAGAAGTTTTTTCATAAAAATAGAATGATTCTCTCTGTTTTGCAGATACTAGTTCGTATGAATGTATCTGTGAAACAGGGAGATTTTTTATATGAAAGATAAAATATTTGGAATATTACAACGGGTTGGTCGGTCGTTTATGCTTCCGATTGCGATCCTGCCGGTGGCAGGACTGCTGCTTGGAATCGGAAGCTCATTTACCAATGAAACCATGCTTGAAACATATGGCTGATGCGGATCCTTGGGCCGGGAACGATATTTGCTGCTGTATTTGAGGTAATGAGTGAGGCAGGAAATGTGGTATTTGCCAATTTGCCAATCCTGTTTGCCATGGGCGTGGCGATCGGTATGGCAAAAAAGGAGAAGGAAGTTGCTGCGCTATCAGCGGCTATTGCATTCTTTATCATGCATGCATCAATCAGTGCGCTGATCACGATAAATGGTGGTACGGAAGCAATGCTTGCAGGGGCGGTTGTTTCTGTCTGCGGTATCACATCTTTGCAAATGGGTGTATTTGGCGGTATCCTGGTAGGACTTGGTGTGGCTGCCCTGCATAACCGCTTTTATAAGATTGAACTGCCGCAGGTGTTGTCTTTCTTTGGTGGTTCCAGATTCGTTCCGATCATATCAGCATTGGTATATACCGGAGTTGGTATTTTGATGTTCTTTATCTGGCCGGCAATCCAGAAAGGCATCTATACCGTAGGTGATCTGGTTTTAAATTCCGGCTATGCAGGAACCTGGGTATATGGATTTATGGAACGTCTTCTGATACCATTTGGCCTGCATCATGTGTTCTATCTGCCATTCTGGCAGACTGCGGTCGGAGGAACGCTGGAGGTTGGTGGGCGTGTTGTAGAAGGAGCACAGAATATCTTCTTTGCACAGCTTGCAGATCCATCCGTTACAAAGTATGCGGTATCAGCCACCAGATTTATGTCCGGTAAATTCCCGCTTATGATATTTGGTCTGCCGGGAGCTGCTCTTGCTATGTATAAAACAGCAGCACCGGAGAAACGGAAGGCAGCAGGCGGACTGCTTCTTTCCGCAGCCCTTACAGCCATGATCACAGGTATTACAGAGCCGCTGGAATTCACATTTTTATTTGTTGCACCGGCTCTGTATGGAATCCATTGTATTCTGGCAGGCTTTGCCTATATGCTGATGCATGTATTTGAAGTCGGTGTGGGAATGACCTTCTCCGGAGGACTGATCGATCTTACCCTGTTCGGCATCATGCAGGGAAATGCAAAGACGAACTGGATCTGGATCGTCATTGTTGGTATCGGTTATTTTATCGTATATTATGTATTGTTCTATTATCTGATCCGGCGGTTTGATCTGAAAACACCGGGTAGAGATAACAATGACGAAGTGAAATTATATCGTCGGAGTGATATGGATGCCAGAAAGCATGGAGAAAATGCCGGAGAGCAGGGATCAGACAATGACCGGAATACGGATGTTTTCCGGAATCACGGCCCACAGATGGAGACTTCCAGACTGATCTGTGAAGGACTTGGTGGCAAAGCAAATATATCGGATGTTGACTGCTGTGCAACCAGACTGCGTTGTACGGTATATGATGCAGCTCTTGTAAAAGAAGATATTCTCCGGGCAAGCGGAGCATCCGGCGTGGTGAAAAAAGGATATGGCGTACAGGTCATCTATGGCCCGAAGGTGTCTGTGATCAAATCCAATCTGGAAGATTATCTGGAGGGGTATGATGAGAAAGCGGTTATTGCAGTATCTATATTGAGTCCGGTTACAGGAGAGGTTTTTGAATTATCAAGTGTGCCGGATGAGGCATTTTCCAGTGGAATGATGGGCGATGGAATCGCTGTATTGCCAACGGATCCTGAAATAACCGCGCCTGTTGCCGGAACGATTGCCTTTGTCTTCGACACGAAGCATGCCATAGGGCTGGTAACGGAACAGGGAATCGGTGTGATGATCCATATTGGAATCGATACGGTAAAGCTAAATGGCAAAGGTTTTGACGTACTGGTTGAGACCGGACAGATAGTGTCTGCCGGACAGCCGGTCATGCGGCTGGCTCTTCCTTATCTGAAGAAGCATGCGCCATCCTTAATATCCCCTGTCATTATAACAGAGCTCCCGGATGGCTATAAACTGCGTCCGGTAAAGACCGGAAAGGTGAAGAATGGCGAGGAGCTCCTGGTTGTGGAGAAGGGATAGGATAAATAGAAATGACAGAAGGATTTCCACTTGTGGAAATCCTTTTGTGAATATATTATAATAATAAATAGATTAAAGGCAACAAAGGTGGAAGGATAAATGGCAGGAAAAAAACTGGATGAACAGATGGAAAAGACAATACGGAATAATTACAGACGATTGACAGGCTGTCTGATCGACCGGAAAATGACGATCACAACCATGGAAAGTATCACCTGCGGGCAGATTGCTTCCCTAATCACAGATACTGAAGGGGCATCTGCAATATTAAAAGGAGCATTTGTAACCTATTCCAACGAAGCAAAGATCATGCAGGGTGTTCCGGAAGCGGTGATAGAAACTTGTGGTGTCTATTCCAAAGAAACAGCGCGGGCAATGGCAGAAGCCTGTAAGCAGGCATATCGTGCAGATATCGGCATCGGTATTACCGGGACAACGGGAAATATTGATCCAAACAATCAGGATAGTGTACCGGGAGAAGTATATTATGCAGTGGCTGTTTCTGACACGATCATCGATGGCTATTTCCAGATGGGAGAACAGGATTCCAGACTGTATTATAAACTTTATGCCGCGGAGAAGGTGGCAGAAACGCTTGGGGATGTGCTTGGGGTTGAAATGGAAGCGGTTCTTGCCTGATGGTGTGACGAATATATTGTTGGAGAAATATACAAGATATGGGGGATGAAAATATGAAAAAGAAATTAATGGGGTTGATTGTATGTTTAATAGGATTTGGAATGGGCTTCCTGTCCTTACTGTATTCCAATGAGACTGTGCGATCCCTTGAAGAATGCACACGAAAAGTAGTTAATCCAAGCATAAAAGATAAAAAGGACTGGATATTTTCCTCAATTGGGAATATAGGAATTGTGCTATTGATCGTTGCTGTAATAACAGCAATTGTGCTGGCGGTTATTCGTTTTTTTGCTAACTCAAAATGTATGCAGTCGGCAATCACAATAGGACAGCTTGTAACAGATGCCATTTTATCGTTGTATATTACAGAGGTAATTATATATTACCGCAATCAGTTGCAGCAGGAACGTTTTTATACAACAATGGGAGATTCTGTACATATTGGAGTGTATATATTAGAATATGCGGTATTCTATATTTGTATATCCATCTTGTTCAACCGATCTGTTGAAAAAATAATACGAAAGCCTAAAAAGGACTGCAGACTATCCATATGGCAGGTAAAGAATGAACAGGAATTTATGGAAATAAAGGAACTGGTACATAGGGAACATTTTAACGATTGTTATGGATATATGAAATATCGTGAGGAACCGTTGGCTTCGATGCAGTTTTATGTGATCAGTGAGATGAACTGGTCAGGGAATCAGGAAGTAGCACAGTGGAAGTATTATTCAAATGGTGACTTTATAGATCTGGATGATACAGAACTCAGAACCAAACTGCTGGTAGCAAAAAATGCTGAAAATATAAACTGGCAGTTATAAGATAAAGAAACGAGGGTAAAAAGGATGAAAAAAAAGCAGGATTTATAGTATTAAGTATGGCACTGGCAGGCAGCCTCATGGGATGCAGTTTTTCCTTAAAAAAAGATTCTGATGGCAGCAGCAAAAAGACCGAAACAACCGTGGCAGAAGAAACCGGAAAAACGGATGAAACAGCCGGTATGGATACAGGTTCTGACACGGAAACATCAGAGGAGGCTTCTTCTGCAGCAGGATCAGATGGCAAGGCAGCCGCACTTCCGGAAGAAAAAGAAGTGGGATTTGGAACCGGTGAAATGCCGGAAGAGTATTCAGATCACATGGTTGTTGATTCGAAAATGTCCGGGAAAGTGCAGACGAAAGATGGTGAGGTTGTATACCATTTACCATACATAGATTATGACAGTACCGCCTGTGAAAATGTAAATACACAGATAGAGAAGCTCGGAAATGATTATATGGCAAAAGCGGGAGCCGAATATACAGATTGTATTGCTATTGGATATGAGTGGTCTGTTTATCAGGATTTGTTGTCGGTAGTTGTGCGGGTGGATTTTGATGCAAATGAATATACAGATTTTTATGTATATACGATCGATCTTCGTAAAGATGTACTTCTTTCAAAGGATGATGTGTTGGCTTATCTGGATATTGATGAAAATTCATATGAAAAAAACGTTCAGGATGCAATGGATAGTTGTTTTACCAATACATATAAGGATATGGAAGGAACGGATTCTTTTCTGAAAGAAACTTATAACTGGACGATTGCTTTATCCAATGTGCGGGATGCGGTACCATATGTAGATGAGGATGGCGAGTTGTGCGTAGTTGGCAAGATATATTCTGTTGCAGGACCATCCTATTATCCACGTCAGTTAAGTGTGGACAATCTGGAGGATGAATGTGAATATAGCGGTAGAGCGTATGAGTCGTTTTATTATAATCCAACATCAGAAGATGATTCTTCCGATGACTACATTCTTCCATATAGTGACAGTGAATATCTGACAGAGGATGATCTGGATGGATTAACACCGGATGAGATCCGTCTGGCATGTAACGAACTGTATGCCCGTCATGGAAGAAAGTTCAAAGACGCCGATTATCAGGCATATTTCAATTCCAAAAGCTGGTATCATGGAACGGTTGAGCCGGATGATTTTGACGACACAGCAGTATTTAATCAATATGAGCTTGCAAACCGGGATTTCATTATAGAGTATGAGAAGGAGAAAGGGTATAAGTAAGATAGAGATATAAGATTATAGAGAAAAAGAACCTGCTATGATTTCGTCAGTGTGATGAAAGTCATAGCAGGTTCTTTTTTGTCGAAAATGCAATGTAGAATGTCAAAATTGCAGGGGACGGTTATGGGTTTATATTTGTGATATTATTATATAAATTAACCAGAACTTTTGAAGCGTGTATTGAAAATAAATGAAGGGAGACGAATGTTTATGAATGATGTAAGAAAAGGAAAGTTCCATATGGCAAGAATATGGAAGAAAACCATTTGTATGGTGATGGTTGCTGCCATGATAATTGTTTATATGCCAAATGATATATTTGGTAAAAACAATATAAGCAAAGTGAAAGCAGCAACAACTTATAATGGAGGTGCGGCGGCAAATTATGGATTAACTTATACAGATAACAGTGGTGGAACAAACGTTAATTCATATAATAGCGGATATGCATATTTTCAAGGTAATGATTGTGCGAACTACGTTTCACAGTGTTTAGTAGCCGGAGGATTACAAACGGATGGCACATGGTATGCGTATTCAACAGCATGGAAAAGAGCGGATTATTTATTGGAATGGTTCCGGGCAAAACCGGAGTATAGTGGTTTGATTGTAAGAAATCCTTCTCCGTCAGATGTAAAAATAGGTGATCCGTTATTTTATGTATGGGGAACAGAAGTAGATGGTAAGGTTCCAAATGACATTGATCATGCTGGTATCTGTACCGGAGTGTCCGGAAATACACCATTGGTTTCGGCCCACAGCAATAACCGTAAGAATTTTGCGGCATGGAGAATGAACGCGGGTGCAGTATATGTTGTAAAACTGCATGAATTGTCATCATCACAGACAGCGCATGGTGAAATGACGACACCAACGATAACAACAAATAGAAATTGTTATGCTGTTGGTGAGACAATGAATATAACATGGGATAAAACCAGCAGTCAAAGTGACTTTCTTCATTATTGGCTGATTATTACAAATACTGACACAAGTAAGGAATGTTATGGTGGTGCAACAGGTGCAAATGGGGATGTAAATGCAAATAGTTACCAATTTACTATACCGGAAGCAGGACATTATCGGATAAATGTCTGGGCAGTGCCATATAATGATAAAGATAATCGACAGAGAATGGCATCAAAAACAGTATGCACTTATGGCTATGATAGTGAAACTCAAAATCTAGGTAATGATTTTTATGCTACTATAATGAATACCGGAATAAAAAAATATGTTACAGCTGATAGTGATGATAATGTAACGATCCGAACAGGTTCAAATCAAGCAAATCAGTTATGGCATTTTATAAGACAGAGCAATGGTTCCTATGAGATTGTAAACTATGCATCAGGAAAAGCTCTTGATGATTATAATTGGGAACAGACAAATGGCACCAATGTATGGGTGTATCCAAGAAATAATGCAACGGCACAGAGATGGTTTATCAGAGGTACAGCAGGTGCATATTTCTTAAATGCTTCGTGTGGATCTGCAGTTCTGGATGTTGAAAGCTATGGATCAGCAGATGGTACCAATGTGTGGTTGTATGAAAGAAATGATTCAGGTGCTCAGAAATTTACGATACAAAAGCAATCCATTAATTTAAGTAAATGTAGTGTGACAGGACTAGCAAGAATACAGGGCGGATTTAAATTGTCATGGCAGACAGTATCTGGTGCTACAAAATATGAAATTTACCGGAAAAAGCAGACCGATACAAATTATGCAAAGCTGACTACAGTTGCTGGTGGAACCACAAATACATATAAGGATACAAATTGCGTGTCAGGCGTGACATATCAATATCTTGTGAGAGCTGTGAATAATTACACGACAGGTGCTTCTGAATACGGTGGATATGGATTATATCTTGACAGCACTAATGTATGGATAACAGCAGCTTTGACAAAGAAGATAAGTCTTTCCTGGAATGAAGTAAATGGAGCTAATGGATATTACGTTTATATGTATGATACAGCAAGTAAAAAATGGCAAAGAGTACTTGATGTAGCTGGAAAATCTACAACCTCCTGTACATTATCGGGATTAAAACAGAATACTACATATAATTTTTTAGTTAAGGCATATGGTACATGTACTTATAATAAGACTTCAATCCATACAAGTTATAACAGCAATGTTTTGACTGTTACAACAGCAGCGTATAATGGAATGAAAAAGACTTCCAAAGGCTGGTATTACTATAGAAATGGTGTAAAACAAACAAATTATACAGGTTTATTAAAGCGTACAAATGGTACATGGTGCTATATTAAAAATGGAAAATGGCAGTCGAAATTTACCGGAATTGTAAAACATACGGATGGAAAATACTACTATGTATATAAGGGAAGAAAGAAAAATAGTACAAAACTGGTAAAAAATACAGATGGAAAATGGTGGTATGTAAAGAAAGGTGTATGGCAGCCAAAATATAAAGGTATTGTTAAGAAATCAGGAAAGAAATACTATGTAGTTAAGGGCAAAAAGAGTAACAAGACAGGTTATGTAACGGTCAAAGGCAAACGCTACAGAGTAGTAAAAGGAAAAGTACAATAGAAGTTTGCTGGCATAAGTTCGGCATACAATAGTAAAGAATAATTATAGGTAATTTACCGCATATTTCAATAGCATCTGATAGCAAAGGCTATTGAAATATGCGGTAAAAATATATAACAAATGATTGGAGAAAAATATGCAGGTAATTGTATTAGTTATAGGTTGTATTTGTACTCTTATTATTTGGGTTCATTTATATATGAGCGAAATAGATAAACATACTTTATTTAGGGTAAGTGAAAAAGTTTTATTAATTTGTATTTTGATTGCCACGGTATTTTTTGGTGTAATTCCAGAAATTGTTATGGTAACACATAAACAGCAGTATGATATAGCACAAGATTTACTGCATACATCAGGAAAAGTATATGATGCAAACAAACATACCGTGGAGATAGAAATTGAAGATGTAGGTCAGGTAGATATATTGTCGGTGGATAATTATTATAAAACAGATGACTATTATATTGTTTATTATGTACGGGTAGATGTAGAAGTCCCTCAGGGATATTTAAGAGGAGTTCCGGTAATTGTAGAAAAAAATATCTTTGGTACAGATACTATAGTTAAATGGGATTATAGTCTTGAGGATAAAATGTTTTATTATGAAAATATGGGCAGGATGATTCGGATTCAGATTCTGAATATGAGAAAGATGCGTTTGGTAATAGACATGATGTCAAATTTGAATTCACAAATGCTCCATCATATACAATTGGTGATTTGTTTAATTATATTGGAATATCTGCTCCACATGATATTGCAGAGGCAAGTGTTACTTCTATAACAAATAACTATGATGCATTAGAGTATTATATATTATGGAGAAGCAGAGATACCGGAAAAACAATGGATCGCTGGGTAAGGGCAGTATACGATAAAGAAACGGGAGAGTGGTATTTATGTAATGCTGAAAAGAAAGAATCAACTTTAAATAGTAAATTGGCAGGATATGCATCAGGAAGTGATGACACTTATGACAATGATTATACAGATGATTACAGGATTGTTGAAAGTGATACTTTCTTAGGATGGACAAAGGTAGAGCAATAAAAGGAACAAGCGAGACGGGAATCTGTCTCGCTTGTTTTGTCGAAAAAGCAATGTAGAATGTCAGTTTTGCATGGGACGGTTTTTGAAGAAAATATATGATATTATTATTTTAAATTTACTGAGACATTATAGTAAAAATATATAGATATGAGTGGGAGAAAGATAAAATGGCTTATAATGTTATGGATTTAAAATGCCCTAATTGTGGATTCCCGATAAGTGTTGGACAAAAAGAATGTCCAGCAGGACATCCAATTAATATTACTTCTTTTAACAGTGTAAATTCTATGCCGAGTCCAATGGTAAATCGTTATATAAATTTTTATAAAAAGGAATTGGGTACTGATCCCGAAAATAAGGAAATTAATAAATCTATCGGAATATGTTTCTTGAAATTGCACTTATATGCTAAAGCGCTAGAAGCGTTTGATAAGGCTATGATTGATAATTTTGATGATTCTGAAACATATTTTTATGCGGCTGTTTGCATTCTTGGTGGTAAGAAAGCATTTCTTAATCCAAGATCTAATATAGACAAAGCATTAGAATATATAGATGCAGCGTTAATGGTAGAACCAAGAGGAATCTACTACTATTTTATGGCTTATATAAAATATGATTATTTTTCGCGTAAGAGTTATATGACCTCACCAGATTATAGAGAATGTCTTAGTATGGCTATAGATGTTGGAGTGCCGGATGTTGATATTCAGATGTTGTATGACGTGTTGAACGTTAGTCGACCGGATTGTATGTAGAGGTGACGAGGAAGAATGATAAATAAGTATATAGAATTTGCGGTTTATATAGAAACGATTCATGAAGGCAGTAGTTCTGCTGGTAGTTCATTCATTTTTATATTGCTGTATGCTTTAGTTTTTTTAGGAATTATTATCATTATTAGAAATTATGATTCTTTTAAAAATGCAAAAATGGTTAAGCAATTATGTAATGGTAAAAATTCAGAACAGTCTGAAGTTATTGCATATTTTCTTAGGGCAGGATGTGGCGCTAAGATTATTTCTGATGAGCAGTATTTGCAGATGGTAGATCGCAAAAAACAGAAATATGGATCTGTAAAATATGCATTAAACAAATTAGGGATTGATGAAGCACAAGTTAACGAAATCAGTCCTGTATGTTTTGAAGGATTTGATTACAAAAATACGTATGTAAAAAAGACTGCTAACGGAAAATGGATTAGTTCCAGATATGAGGTGACATGGATTTTTTTTAGTGATTCACAGGTGCATGTGTATAGTTGTGGATTTGATATGGATAAAGAAAATAAAAAGGAATCTACATCAGAATATTTTTACAAGGATGTAAATTCATTTTCTACAATATCAGAGGAAGAGGTTGGACAAAATAATATAACGGTGCCGACAGAAAAATTTGGTATGTATGGTGCTGGAATAAACTTTGAATGTGCATTGACAAATTGTGATAATGTAGTTCAATCCATAAATGGAATGAGACAAAAACTACGCGAAAAAAAATTACGGCCTTAAGGCTGATTATATAAAAATAAAATATAGCAAATGAAGAAGGAGAAAGAAATATGGTAGCAGTAATTATTATTTTGATTGGAGTAGCAATTATTTATTACAAAAATACGATAGGATCTGATAATGCAAAAATGGTAAGAGCACTTACTCAAGGAAAAACGAAGACGCAGGCAGATGTTATTACATACTTTAAACGTGAAGGATGTGGTGCAAAAACGATAACAGATTCACAATATTATGATATTGTGGCTAGTGCACGGTCACACTATAATTCAATACAGAAGGCACTTGATAAAATAGGACTGGATGCGGATGAAGTAAGAGAAATTCCGCCGGTGTATTTTGAAGGATTTAGAGGGGAAAATGCGTATACTAAGCAAACTGCTAGTGGACGTTGGGTTAGTACTACTTATGAAATAGCATGGCTTTTTTTAGTGATTCACAGGTACATGTATATAGACGAAGATTTAATCTCGATGATGATTATACAACGGAAATCACAGATGAATATTTTTACAAGGATATTACAGCATTTACAACAATATCAGAAGAAGAAGTTGATAGAGATGGAAAGAGAATTCCAACCACTACATTCAGAATGAGAGGGGCAGGAATAGAGTTCGAATGTTCATTATCGGAAGTTAAAGATTTCGAAACAGCGATTCGAGGAATGAAGCAGAAACTTCGTGAGAAGAAAAATGCATAATAGTTAATTTGAATTATAGATGTCAAAGAATCCATTAGATAATAATATGGATCTTTGACATTTTTAGAATAATATGGAAAAAAAAAGAATTCGATATGTGGATGATAAAGAAAGACAGTTGATTCATCCTATTTATGATAGAAAATTGGTAAGACCGTATATAAATTGGAAGAAGGCAAGTGCTTTTGCTATTTTATTTACTTTAATAGCATGTTTGATATCAAAAGAAATATATACGTATTTAATGGATTATGAATGGATTCATAATGTTTATGACATAGTTAGTTATATGTTGATTGTATCTTGGTGCATGCTTTATCAAGGAATTATTTGTTCAAAGATGATTGCTATATGGAGTATAAAAGTTTACCAAAGATATGCATCAGCACAGACCAGATTGATGTGTTGTTATATTCCAAGTTGTTCTGAATATGCAATCTTAGCTATTGAAAAATATGGTGCATTTTATGGTGGTTATAAAGCTGTGTGTAGGATAATAAAATGTGGATCATATGGTGGGGTGGATTATCCTTAAGAGTTTAAGTAGTTAGGAAGGTGATATGGGTGAATAAAATAAGCTTTATGGAGATTAGCAGTGGTGAATATGTAGGGGTATGCTCAATAGAAATAACATCGATTCCAGATATATCAATTATAAGTTCTAGGTATCAAGATTATACAGATATAGAAAAAGAATATATGAATAACTTTAGTAGCCTTGCATCTGAAGTTTTTCAAAATTATAAATATATTATATCACAAAATTCCAATGCAGAGATATCTATGGAGCTGTTATGGGTAACAGAACCAGTGAATAATCAGCCTTATAAGGCGAAGATAAGACCATTTTTAGTTATTCGAGCAATTTCAGGTGATCAGTCGTCTGCACAGGCAATAATTGAACAGATATATAGTTTATATGAATCTTCCTTAAAATTACAGAAATATGGATTTGAGGAAATTGAGTTTCCAAGATTAACAGAAATAATTAGCGGGGTACAGATTGAAGACAGTATAGCAATTGTTAAAGATGAAAGAGAAGAAAATCTTAATAATCAGTTTTTATCTGCAGCTTATTCTATTGATGTGTTTGATTCATATGCACATGATATGAGTTCTATCATGAATGAATTGACAGAACAACCATATAGTATGTTTTCTATTCAGTTGTTTCCAACACAATTAACTGTAGAGGAAAAAACAGAGATAGCACGAATTGCGCAGATTTTGGATACTTTAAATAAAGGCGTTATGACGCAGGGAATAGGAAATGTAAGTATTTCGGCAGCGGGACATTTGGCTGAAATATATAAATATTACCAAACAGTAAGTGCTGGGGCAATGTTTGGATATAATATAATTGTTGCAGGATCCTATGGCAATACAGATAAGCTTGCATCAAAAGTACAGGGTTATATATCGTATGATTCAGAAAATCCGGTTTTTATGAAACAGGTCCATATGGACACTTCTCAACTTCGGATTACGGATAATTATTATTCATTTCCATGGATTGTAAATGAGCTGTTAATTGACCTAAATAGAAATCCATATATATGGAATCAGGATAACTCAAATCAATTTTTATATAGAATGCCATATGTTATATCGGCAAAAGAAGCTGGAGGCATATTTAGATTACCACTGGGAAATGGTCGTATATCTGCAGGATTGCCGATAAATGATTCGGAAAGTGCTAGTAAAACTTATGCAGACAATCTTATAAATGCAGGAGATATAGAAATTGGTATTTTGAAAAATTCCGAAAAGAATACAATTGGAATTTCACTTAAAGATCTGGCAAAACACATGTTAGTAGTAGGAACCCCTGGTTCGGGAAAAACAACATTTTCTGTGAGTTTGTTGGATAGATTGTGGAAAGAACATAATATTCCTTTTTTGGTTATTGAACCTGCAAAGAATGAATATAGAGCTTTAATACAGAGCATTCCAGAGATACAGATATTTACACCGGGTAAAAATTTTATATCGCCTTTTGTATTTAATCCATTTGTTCCACCGGAAAATGTTAGGTTGGAGACATATAAATCTACATTGAAGACGGCTTTTGCTGCGGCTGTATCGATGACAACACCGCTTGATAAAATTTTTGAAGAGGCAATTAATAATTGTTATTCGGATTTTAGATGGTTGGATAATTATACTACAGCTGACAAAGGTCAGATATTTAATATAACAGATTTTATAAAGTGTTTTAAAAATACTTTTGATGAGATTGGATATACAGGAGATGCAAAAAACATTGGACGTGCTGGAGTGGTGCGATTGAAGAGTCTTGAAAATTTATTTGATAATTATTTTTCAATTCCAATACAAGATTTATTGCAGAAACCGACCATTATAGAGTTAGCTGCTATAGAAAATAGTGATCAGAAAGCATTGATAATATCATTGTTATTATTATCGATATTGGCATATGTAAATGCAAATTATGTTGGTGATGGGGGATTGAAAAATGTAATGCTTCTTGAAGAAGCTCATGTATTATTAGATGCGTCATCAAATGTTGGACAGGGTGATACTAATCCAAGTGCGATAGCTCAGAATTTAGTTAAGCGTATGTTGGCTGAGATACGTTCATATGGTGTTGGAATAATAATAGCGGATCAGTCACCTAGAAAAGTGTCTACAGATGTTGTTGCACTTACGGATATGAAAATGGTATTCAGATTAGTTGAGGCAACTGATAAGCAGATAATTGCAGACAGTATGAATATGGGAGATGGTCAAGAACAAAGGTTATCAAGATTGAAACCTGGCGAGGCATTTTTGTTTTTTAATAAGCTGGATAGTCCGGAAGAGGTAGTTACACCAGATTATCGTCTTGAAAACAATATTGATATTACATTATCAGATAAGGATATCGGAAAACTTATAACTTATTGGAATGATAAAAAGAAAAATTTAAGACCATATCCTGAATGTGAAGAGGTGCTTTGTTGCAAGGAGTGTTGCATTTATGAAAGAAGAATATTGGCTAAGGAAATAGCACGTAGAATTTTTGTAAAAAATTTCAAATCAGATATGTCGGATTTTAATACGATAAAAAAAGTGTTTGCGCAAATAACAAAATTAACAAAATATGAATTAAATGATGAAGAATTTTCACCGGAATTGTTAGCTTGTGTAAAAGTACAATTATGGAGAAAAATAGTATATGGAACCAATATTTCGGTGAATGAAAAAATAATACATAATTCTTTGAGAAAGTCATGAGGATAAAAATATATGGGAGATGAATTTCGAGAAGTTACTGAAGATGTTAAGGAAGATTTCACCCCTACAGAGGAATTAGAAGAAGCAGAGGTAGAGGAGATACCGGAAGATACGGAAGAGGAAGTTTCTGAAGAAGTTTCAGAGATGGAGGAAGATTTCACCCCTGCAGAGGGATTAGAAGAAGCAGAGGTAGAGGAGATACCGGAAGATACGGAAGAGGAAATCTCTGAAGAAACTTCGGAAATGGAGGAAGATTTCACCCCTGCAGAAGGATTAGAAGAAGCAGAAGTAGAGGAAATACCAGAAGATACGGAAGAAGAAGCCTCTGAAGAAGTTTCGGAGATGGAGGAAGATTTCACCCCTGCAGAAGGATTAGAAGAAGCAGAAGTAGAGGAAATACCAGAAGACACAGAAGAGGAAGCTTTTGAAATGAATGAGACAGGAGAGGATGGTGGTATTCCTGTAAAGGTGTTAAAACCAAATGGAGATACAAGTACATATGTACCAGAGTATGATGAAGAAATTTCCGCTTTAGACAAGGGAATAGAAAACGCAAAGCAACCATATCTAGATGAAGCAAAAGAGATTGCAGATGAATATAATAGGATAATTGAAGATTCAGAAATGGAAAATGAAGATAAAATATCTTCATTAGAGATGGAAAAAAATCGTTTGACATCTTTAAAAGATCAGTGGCAAGAGGAAAGTTCAGAATGGTATGAAGAAAAAGATAGACTTCAGAAAATGAAAAGTCAACAGACTATAGATGATATGCAGGAAAATGAAAGTGTTGATATATCAAGCGATGAATTAAACTCATTTTCGGACAAGATTAAGAACTTTTGGGAAGATGATACAGAAGATAATGCATATGTGTCGGATAATACGAATAAGATACATGATATTAATAATCAGGCAAAAGATATACGATCTCCTAAATCTATAGAGGGAATGGATGCGAATGAGCCCAATGTAGATGTGTTTCCGTTAGAAAAAACGAATCAAACAATAAATAATATAGAATTGGATGATGGATCTGAACAGAAAATTTTTGATCATCCGGACAGATTATTGAATGAGTTACCTTATTCACAGGGAATTAATGAGTTTGACAAGGAGGGAACGTGTGCTTTGGCAAATCTTGGAAGTTGGCTGGAAATAGGAGGTAGTCGTAATGTTGAAAATGATATTGTAAAATATGCATCGACTCATATGGATATGTATGGTAATGCTTTATGCAGCGAAAGCGGAGGCGTTTTACCAGAAAATATACCTGTGATATGGAAACAATTTGGTGTAGACGCATATTTGGACGGATCAAAAAATTTAGAGCATATAGCGGAGGCTGTTGAAAGTGGAAAGGCTGTTTCTGTTGGAGTCAATGCAGGAAAGCTTTATGAGAGTGATAATATTGAAAATATAGATCTTAATGATTGTTATGGAGATGGTGGAGCTAATCATGCTATTGGAGTTATGAGTTGTGCCAGAGATGCTATAACAGGTAATCTCACACATTTTTATATAAACGATACAGGAAGAGATTTGGCGCGTGATGCATGCAGGAAAGTAAAAGTAGTAGATTTTTTACAGGCATTTAATGTAAAGCGTGGAGTTGCAATAATATCAAAAAAACCTATATGGTAAACGGAAGCTAAGTTCACATTTATTCTGGGAGAAGAGATTATGAAAACAATTAAAGAAATTATTGAATTGGTAAATTCGTATGGTTTGCCAATACAGATTATGGATAATGAATCGTTATCAATTCCATTTGTTGCAGAAGTGAAAGGAAAATTATATTTAACTTTTTTTGTTTATTATTTGCAAGGGGCATATGGTAATACAAAACGAAAAGTTATGGTGAGGTGTGTATATTATATAAATCCGAAAAATCTAGATGATATTTTGGAGCGTAAGGTTCTGAATAATTGTGAAGATGAGCCGGATATAAATTTATTTAACAGACACAATATACCAAAAGATGTAATAAATAATACAAATAAGTATGATTTCCTTGTTGATTTGACAGATGAGATTTTAACGAATCCTGAAAACATAAAGGAAAAGATAATTTTATATGCTGATTACTTTTGTGCATGTGTAAATAATCAGTTAAAAGCGGTTTATTGGCAGTATGGAAGAACGTATTTTGAATGGCTTAATAGTTTATTATGATTGGAGGAAATAATATGTCATTATTTGGAAGAAATCCTAATGAGGAATTTTATAACGGAGGGAAAAAGCATTGGACAGATGTAATAAAGAATAGTGGACCGGGAGAATTGTTAATATGGAGACAGCCTGAAGAAGATTTTAATACAAATTCCACATTGATTGTAATGCCTGGAGAACAGGCGATTTTTATAAAAGAAGGAAATGTTGAACAAGTATTTGATAATGGAACATATAGATTGTCTACGGAAAATTATCCATTTATAAGTAGACTCAGAAATGCTTTTTCAGGAGGAATAAGCACTTTCAATTGTGTGGTTTATTTTGTAAGAAGAGCTGATAGTCAAGAGATAATATGGGGAACAGATTCACCAATACAGGTAAGGGATAAGGTTTGGGGTGTCAGAACGGAAGCTAGAGTGCGGGGAGCATATAAGGTAAGAATTGATAATCCGGCGAAATTTCTTGAAAAACTTGTTGGAAATAACATTCAATATCAGGCTCAGGATGAATTAAAGAAATATTTTATGAATGAGTTTCAGGGAAAGATAAAGTCAGCAGTATCTAGATATTTAAATTCATTAGAGCAAGAATTAATAGGAATAGATGCGTATATAGATGAGCTATCTGAGCAAATACAACCACGCATAGATGAGATTGTTCAGGAGTATGGTCTTAAATGTATAAGTTTTTCGTTAGCAGGCTTGGATGTTGATACGTCAAAGTATGATATTATAGATGAATCTCAGATTGCAGCAATAGGAAAAGCAAATCTTGCTAGAGGAGATCGATCCTATATGGACATAATGGGAGAAGACTGGGGCAGACAGCAGGCAGCTAATATTTTAGGAGATCTTGCAAGAAATCCAGGTGCAGGTGGAGTTGGAGCAATGGGTGCAGGTATGGGCATGGGTATGGCAGCAGGTAGTGTGTTTGGAAATATGGCCAATCAGATGTTTGAACCAATGCACCGACAATCACAGCAGATGAACAATGCTGTAAATCAGCCATCAATGCGAAATAGTAGGTTTTCACCAAAAAACAGTGATCTAAATGCTGATATGGATCAAGTACAAAATTCTGATGAAGATCCTGTTGCGATATTGACTAAATTGAAGAAAATGTTAGATGCAGGATTAATTGAACCATCGGAATATGATGCTAAAAAAACGGAAATATTGAAGAGAATGTGAGGTGGTTAATAATGAATAGAAGAAACATATTGCAGATTGCTTTAAAAATGATATTTGTGGTAATTTTTAATATTTCTTTTTTTGTTATTTCAGGAATTCATCATCCTGTATCAGTGTGGATTGCATATGGTTTTATCCATTTTTCCTATGTTACATTTTTATTTGCACCAAAATTGTTGGGAGAGAAGTCTAAGTTATCTGAATTGGGGTTAAGCAATGATACAATTTCATTAACATATTTTTTAATAGTTTTTATAGAATGTCTGGTTTTTATTATATTAAAAATGAAGATATATAAATTATGTTTACTGGTAAATTTATTTATTACATCAATATATTTTATCATACTGATAGTTAATGTGTTGGCGAATGAACACACGATTACTCAAAACACGACACATGAAAAAGAATTGAATTATATCAGAGAAGGATCATCAAAACTCAGAGCTTTGCTGGATATGGGACTTGATAAAGATATTTATAAACAGGTAGAATATTTGTATGATCTTATTCACTCAAGCCCTGCTAAGTCAGATATTTCTGTATATGATTATGAGCAGAAAGTTTTAGAATTGATAAATACATTAAGCATGAATATTTTGTCTGGAAATATGAAAGACATAAATGAAACCCTATTAAATATAAAAATTAATGCAAATGAGCGAAATAGAATATTAAAGACTATGAGATAAATAAAAATATTTTACATATCATAGTCAGATTATTATTTATAATTAAGGGATGTATTTAATGATTCAAGTAGCACAAAAGGACATTACAAAAATGAATTATATTGACGCAATTGTTGTTGCAGCAAATAAAAATTTGCAGACAGGAACAGGTTTATATAAAAATATTCACCGTTGTGCTGGTGAAAGGTTATTAAAAGAATGTTGTTTATTAGGAGGTTGTAAAGAAGGAGAAGCAAAAATAACAGGTGGGTATAATTTACCATGCAGGTATATTATACATACAGTTGCACCTGTGTGGATAGATGGAAACTATGGAGAAAAAGAGTTATTAGAGCGCTGTTATATTAATTCATTAAAGTTAGCGTTAAAATATGATATACATTCAATAGCGTTTTCTGCTATACCTACAGGAAGATCTACTTATCCACCGAGTATTGCAGCGGAGATAGCCATAAAAACAGTAATGGATTTTATATACAAATATCCGGAAAAAATAGATTTGATTGAGTGGGCTATATCCGGAGAACGTATTTGTAGGGCATATAGAAAAGCGTTAAAAAATGTAAATTATCTATATGATGGATATATTTAAAAGATATTGTGAAGAATATATAGAGGAATAATATACATAGTAAAGTGTTTATGTAATAAGGATACAAAGGTCGATAGCAGTAATATACAAATATCAAATGTAAAAGAAAATACATATAGAGAAAATTATAATACGATTCAAGGTGAAGAAAGTATATGTAATTTGAAAGTTTTAAGTTCTCAAAATGGAAACAACAAAAAGGTATTATCAGAGCTTGTACTGGTAATGTCTGGCTGGCGGGTCGGTGAAGCTTTAATATGGGGAATGGAACTGTTCGTTACACATATGCAAAATTAGGAAGTAATACATATACAACTAAGAAACCGAATAAGGAAGGCTCATATGTTGTAAAAGCGACAGTAGCAGAGACTGATGAGTATTATGGTGGTGTTGCAACATGTGTGTTTACTATTTCAACAAATAAGCAGGTCCCTGAAATATCAGGTATTAAATCGGCATATACGAAAAGTCTTAATTCCAAGGCTTTTAGTCTTGGAGCAAAAACAAATGGAGATGGAAAAGTTCAATACAAATCGTCTGATAAAAATGTAGTTACTGTAAATAGCAAAGGCAAAATTACAATAAAAGGTATAGGAATTGCGAAAGTAACGGTATCAGTAAAAGAAACACAAATGTATAAAGCCGTTTCCAAACAAATTACAGTTACCGTTAAGCCTAAAAAAAATGAAAATTGTTAGCAGTTCTTCTGCAGCAAAGAGTACAGTAAATATAAAATGGAAAAAGGATAGTAGCGTTGATGGTTATGAGATTTTAGTGGCTACAGATAAAAAGTTTTCAAAGAACAAAAACAAATATACAATAAAATCTAAGAATAAAGCTACTAAAAAGATAACAAATTTAAAATCCGGAAAAAAATATTATGTAAAAATCAGAAGTTATAAAATAATTAACAAGAAGAAAATATATAGTGCATATAGTAGTGCTGAGAATTTGATAGTCAAATAGAATGCTATAGCAAGTATTGGAGAGGTCATGTTTACGAAACATGGCTTCTTTTGTGATTTATGGTTATTATAAATGATCAAATATATGCGAAATATGATATAATGTTATAATAGTAGTTGTGTATATGTTATAAAATTTAATAGGGGAGGTTTAATATGAGTAAAGTTCAAATTCTTAATCTTAAAAAAGTACAAGATATTTTAAAAAATGTGCAACTTCAAGATATCGTTTTTTGGATTGGAGCTGGAGTTGATTGTGGAGGTATAACAGGATTACCTTTAGGAATGGAATTAACAAAATTTGTTCTTCAGAAATCATGTGGTGAAAAAAATGCAAAAAGAATATTAGATATATGGAAAAATAGGAGAGATAATCTAGAAAGAATATTTGGTGAAAAGAATGCAATGGCAGAAATACCAAGATTAGAAACAATAATAGAGGCCATACGTATTTACGAGAAAAATCAAATTAAAAAATTTTCATTTATAAATGGTCTAAAATCATTTTCGAGCAATATACATGGCTACAACTATCTACATTATATTTTAGCATATTGTTTACATAACGGTTCGAATATTGTTACTACAAACTATGGAGATTTTATTGTTAGGGCATATCTTGATATGTATAAAGATGGAAAGGTTCATTTAAAAAAAGAGGGGGTATATACTTATTGTACAGATCATAATAATGCAAAAATATATCATATCCATGGGATCTCTAGTGATATTTCTACTATAGGGGCAAGTTTATCGAATGTAAAAAATAAACTTCCCGATAATTTTAAGAATAAAATAGCAGAATGGTTAGAAGATAAATATATTATTTTTCTTGGATATGGAGGGGTAGATAATCTAGATGTAAATCCATTGTTATATTCATTAAAGGGTATGGGAAGAGGAAATGCTATTTATGTGAAACACAGTAGGAGTGAAGAAAATATAGAAATTAATAATAATGAGTGTAGATTAATAGGATGTTTTGATAATGGAATAGTATGTCCATGTGATACAACAAATTTTTTAGAATTTTTTCAAATGGAAAAACATATGTCCATGTGATACAACAAATTTTTTAGAATTTTTTCAAATGGAAAAACATATTCTCAGAGCATAACTAAGAAACAAGATTGGAAAAAAGAATTTATGAAATTGGGAGAGGAATATAATGAAAAAATGCAATATGCATGTCTTCTTTCGATAAGTTTTTATTTAGGAATTCCAT